>VGVE01000004.1 GCA_016874135.1 Gammaproteobacteria bacterium
CCTTTTCCCCTGCAGATCCAAAACCGGATCAATGCAGTCATGGCACAGCACCGCCCGTTACCCCGCCCTGAACAGGCGGGCCGGGTCATCGGCATCAAACGCCGCCGCGAAGGCATGACATAATTCCATTCCTCCAATCAGTTTTCTTCCGGAGCCGCTGTGAGCGAAATGCTTGAACACGTCAAAACCTGCCCGATCAGCCAGATCAGTCCATTGCACCCGGACCTGTTGCGTTGCCCGTATGACATGAACCGCCGGTTGCGCGCCGAAGCGCCGGTGCACCGAGATCCCCTGACCGGCATCTTTTTCATATCGCGTTTCGATGATGTGGTGGCGATGGCCCAGGACCCGGAGACGTTCTCCAGCGTCATGCCAGGCCTGTCCTCCCGCGCGGTCAATTCCGATGACCAGGAAATTCTCGACATCATGGCGCAGGGTTATCCGAACGTACCGACGATGCTCACCCAGGACCCACCGCTGCAGCGTCGTTACCGCAAGTTCGTGGATGGCGCATTTGGCCCTGCAAGCCTGCGCGCACTGGAACCCTTCATCGAAAAAACCAGCCACTTCCTCATCGACCAGTTTGCGGCCGGCGGCCGCTGCGAGTTTCTGGGCGCATTCGGGATACCGTTGCCGTTGCGCGTCATTGCCTCGCAGATCGGACTGCCGGACAAGGATCTGCACAAGCTGCGGGAGTGGACCGAAGCGTTCATTGGCAACCTCAGCCAGCAACTCGATCGCGACGGCACCCTGCGTGCTGCCCGGGGCATTCTCGAATTCCAGCACTACTTCGTTGAACGGCTGGAAGAGCGCCGCAAGTCGCCGCAGGACGACATCCTTTCTAAGGTGGTCAATGCCAGCATCGACGGCGAAACATCACTCAACAACGCCGAATGCCTTTCGATGCTCTCGCAGATTCTAGTGGCCGGAAACGAAACCACCGCTGCCTCCCTGACAGAAGGGATCTGGCTCCTCATCCAGAATCCGGAACAGTATGCACTGCTCGAAGCTGACCACAGCCCCGAGATGATCAGCCGGTTCGTGGAAGAAACGCTGCGGATTTCCAGCCCCTCAGCGAATATGTTCAGGCGCACCACCCGCGACGTGATACTTCGTGGCGTGACCATTCCGGCCAACTCCGTGTGTTTCGCGCGGTTCGCTTCCGCCAATCTCGATGATGCGATGTTTGCCGACGCGATGCGTTTCGACATCACACGCGACAACCTGCGGGAACACGTAGCATTTGGCCGCGGTATCCACCATTGCCTGGGCGCTGCACTTGCACGACGGGAAATGAACATCGGCTTTCGGGTCATCTTTGAACGATTGAAAAACTTTCGGCTGGTCTCCGGCGCAAGCGCCCCGGACTTCGCTCCAAATGCCTTGCTGCACGGCCTGACCGGACTGGAACTCGAATTTGACCGTCGCTGAACAGCTCACAGAACTGCCCACACAAGAAAGGCCCAGGGGGAGGCATGAAGATACTGATCGCCAATCGCGGCGAAATCGCGATTCGTATTGCACGCGCGGCTGCCGATCTCGGCATCAGCACTGTTGCGGTTTATTCACAGGACGACGCACGTTCCCTGCACGCGGCGCGCGCGGACCAATCCCATGCGCTGCCTGGATCCGGCGCGCGCGCCTACCTTGATGGCGACGCAATCATCGCGGCAGCGAAGGCTACCGGATGCGATGCGATTCACCCCGGATACGGTTTCCTCAGCGAAAACGGCAAATTTGCCGCTGATTGCAAAGCTGCCAATCTGACCTTCATCGGTCCCGCACCCGAACATCTCGACCTCTTCGGCGACAAGGGTGCTGCCCGCCGTCTCGCCGCACGTCAGGGCGTGCCGGTGATCGCTGGCATCTCCGAACCTGTCAATGACGAGCAGGCACGTAAGTTCTTTGAAGGCCTGCCAGCCGGCTCGAAGATGGTTTTCAAAGCCATCGCCGGTGGTGGTGGTCGTGGCATGCGAATCGTCAGTGCACTCGATGAAATCGCTGATGCACTTACCCGGGCGACCTCCGAAGCGACGGCAGCCTTCGGCAACGGTGCGGTTTACGTCGAACAGTTTGTTGCTGACGCACGCCACATTGAAGTGCAGATTGCCGCCGATGGTTCCGGCAACGTGATGCACTTCGGTACCCGCGACTGTACGGTGCAACGGCGCCACCAGAAGATCATCGAGATCGCACCGGCACCGTTCCTGCCGGATGCCATCCGTGATGCGATGCAATCTGCCGCGATCAAACTCTCCCGCGTCGCCGGTTATCGCAGCCTCGGTACGTTCGAGTTCCTGTACGAACCCGCCCGCCGCAGCTGGTACTTCATTGAAGCCAACGCGCGCCTGCAGGTGGAACATACGGTGACCGAAGCGGTAATGAATCTCGATCTCGTACAGCTGCAGATCGGCATCGCCCAGGGTCGCACCCTTACTGACCACGGCCTTACCCAATCCACTCTGCCGCAGCCCCGTGGTATCGCCATCCAGTCGCGCGTGAACATGGAAACGATGCAGCCGGATGGTTCGACCCGCCCGACGGGTGGCGTGCTGACTGCGTTCGATGCCCCTTCTGGTCCCGGTATTCGTACAGACAGTTTTGGGTACACGGGTTACCAGACGAATCCGAATTTCGATTCGCTGCTTGCCAAAGTGATCGTGCACATTAGAGGCAATTCATTTCCGGCTGCACTCCGGGCTGCAGACCGCGCGCTCGCAGATTTTCGCATCGAAGGCCTTGCGACCAACATCCCGTTCCTGCGCAGCGTGCTTACCCATGCGCGGATGCAGGATCTTTCGATCCACACCCGTTTCATCGATGAATCCGTGGGTGAACTACTGGCGGGTGCAACCGCAACACAACGTTTCTTCGAAGGCGTGCCTGCACCAACTCCCACTCCTGCGGCAGCGGCAGATGCGCCGCCCGCGACAGCGCCTATCACTGCCACCTCACCCCCCCGGGCTGGCGCAAAGGTCGACAACGTCGATCCACTCGCGGTGCTCGACTATGGCAAAGGAGGCGCGCAGGCACCTGCCTGGGTGGCGACTCCGGTGGTGAAAACTGCCGCAGTGACCGCACTTGACGGCAGCACTCCGCTGCTCGCACCCATGCAGGGCACCATCGTGAGCATCGACGTCAAACCGGGTGACGACGTACGTCCGAACCAGGTTGTGATGATCATGGAAGCGATGAAGATGGAACACGAGGTGCGTGCCACAACAGGCGGCACCGTCAACACCATCACCGTCGCACCCGGCGATACCGTCTTCGCCGACCATCCTCTGGTGTTCGTCGCAGCAAGGGATGATCTGTCCGCGGCCGTCGACACGGAAAAAGAGGTCGATCTGTCCGTCGTGCGTGTCGACGTCGCGGAAGTGAACCTGCGTCATGACATCACTCTGGATGCAGCTCGACCCGATGCTGTCGCTAAACGTCGCAAGACCAACCAGCGCACGGCCCGCGAGAACATCGATCAGCTCTGTGATCCGGGATCTTTCGTCGAACACGGCCAGCTCGTGCTGACTCCCGGTACGGGTTTGCCTACGGAAGAGGTTATCCGCAAATTTCCGACGGATGGCATGGTGACGGGGGTTGGCACGATCAACGGCCGCGAATTCGGCGAGGAAAAAGGCCGCTCCGTCGTCATGGCCTACGACTACACGGTACTCGCCGGTACTCAAGGTGCCATCAACCATCCCAAAACAGACCGAATGCTGGAACTCGCGGAAAAGTGGGAGATTCCGCTGGTGCTCTTTGCGGAAGGTGGTGGCGGTCGCGCCGGAACCGGCGGTAAACGTGAAGGTGGCAAGGCCACCACTGGTGCGGGACAAGGTCGCGATGAATCGGCTTACCGACCACTCGACACCCCCACGTTCGCCAGCATGGGGCGCCTCTCAGGGCTCGTGCCAATGATCGGCATCACCTCGCGTTTCTGCTTTGCAGGTAATGCCTCCCTGCTCGGCTGTTGCGACGTCATCATCGCCACCCGCGATTCCAACATCGGCATGGGCGGGCCGGCGCTGATCGAAGGGGGTGGACTCGGCGTCTTCCGTCCGGAAGAAATCGGCCCCATCGATGTGCAGATCAAGAGCGGCGTGGTCGACATTGCAGTGGAAGATGAAGTGGAAGCCGTGGATGTCGCGAGACAGTACCTCGGTTATTTCCAGGGCCGCACATCGACCTGGACCTGTCCCGACCAACGCAAGCTACGCAACATCGTTCCCGAGAACCGGCTGCGGGTATACGACATCCGCGAAGTCATTCGCTCCATTGCAGACGATGGCAGTGTGCTCGAGCTGCGCGAAGGGTTTGGCCTCGGCATGGTGACGGCGTTCATTCGCGTAGAAGGACGGCCCGTCGGCCTTCTCGCCAACAATCCCGCCTACCTGAGCGGCGCCATCGACAGCGACGGCTCCGACAAGGCTGCACGGTTTATGCAGCTGTGTGATGCCTTTGACATCCCCATGCTCGTGCTCTGCGATACACCTGGAATGATGGTCGGACCCGACATCGAAACCACCGGCCTCGTACGGCATTGCAGTCGTCTGTTTGTCACCGGTGCCAATCTGACCGTGCCCCTCATTACGATCGTTTTACGCAAAGCCTACGGGCTCGGCGCACAAGCCATGGCCGGCGGCAGCTTCAAGGAGCCATTCTTCACCGTGGCCTGGCCCACGGCAGAATTCGGTGGCATGGGACTCGAAGGACAGGTGAAACTCGGTTTTCGCAACGAGCTTGCGGGCATTGCTGATCCGGAACAACGCAAGGCCCGCTACGATCAGCTGGTGGACGGTGCCTACCAGCGCGGCAAGGCGATTCCCTATGCGGTGAGCTTCGGTATCGACGATGTGATCGATCCTGCGGATTCGCGTCGCTGGATCAGCCGCTCACTGGATGCGGCATTGCCTCTACCCTCACGACACGGGAAAAAACGGCGGAATGTGGATACGTGGTGAATCAGGGATGGCTTCAAGACAACACCCTGATTGAACCAAAAAGAGGAACACGCGCATGACACTGACCCTACATCCCGTCGGCGCGCTGGGCGCAGAAGTATCGGGTGTCAACTTGAAGGATCTCGCTCCAGCTCAGGCGCAAGAACTCAAGCAGGCGCTGGGTCGGCACGGCGTATTGTTTTTTCGCAAACAGACGCTCGCGCCTGAGGAGTAAATCTCTCTCGCCAAGACGTTCGGGGTGATTAACATCAATCGATTCTTCAAATCGGTTTCCGATCACCCGGAGATCGCCGAAGTACGCAAGGAACCGGACCAGACGATGAACATCGGCGGCAACGGGCACACGGATCACTCCTACGATCAGATTCCAGCGCTCGGCTCCTTGCTGCTCGCCCGCGAACTGCCACCACTTGGCGGCGACACACTCTTCGCCAGCACCGCACTCGCCTACGAGACACTCTCGCACGGACTCAAGCGCACACAGGGGCGTATGCGTGCTATCCACTCCTCACGGCACGCGTTTGGCGCCGGGTCCGACTAAGTCAAGGGCGCCGGTGGACGCTTCGGCAACTCGGCACTGGCGACGCGGGATGCCGTGCATCCAGTGATCATCCGTCATCCGCTGTCAGGGCAGCCGTGTCTGTACGTCAATCCCGGGTTCACTTTGAAGTTCGAGGGCTGGACTGCCCAGGAATCGGCACCGCTGCTCGGTATGTTGTACCAGCACATCTCCCGTCCAGAGCACACCATCCGTTTCGCCTAGCAACCGGGTTCGATGGCGTTCTAGGATAACCGTTGCACCTGGCACCTTGCCATCAACGACTACCACGGCGAACGACGGCTGCTGCACCGCATCACCATCGAAGGGGAAGCGCTCTCGGCGTGGGCGGGCTGAACTGCTCTGAATGCAACGTTGCCGTCGCCGGCACGGCAAGGAAAGAAGCGGCGGAATCTTGATGCGGAGCGAGGAAGTCAGCGCGGGATGATTCCCCGCGGTTCAGGACTTCGTAAACACGTCGATGCCTTCGGTAAAGTTGTACTTGAAGTGCGGCTCACCACGAACGGTGCCGTCAACGACGGAACCGCCCTTGATCAGAAGATCCCAACCTGCCATGACTGCCTGCTCCGGGTTGTTCTGATCCCGGGAGGATCCGGGTTCGCCTGACTAACGTGTGAGTAAAGTGGCGGAAGGATCAGTACCCTTCCAGCTCCCCGTAACGATTGCGGTGGAAACTGGCGTCACCAAAGGTCTGTTCCGCGACCGCCTGACGTTTGATGAAGAAACCAATATCGAACTCATCCGTCATGCCGATACCACCATGCATCTGGATGCCTTCGCGCGATACCAGGTGGAAGGTCTCACCGACCTTGGTTTTTGCAAGGCTGGCGAGCTTGGCGATTTCAGCTGCGGGACGGGCTTCGTCGAGCGCGGTGAGTGCTTCGAGCACACAGCTCTTGGACAGTTCGATCTCGCAGAACATGTTGGCCGCCCGATGCTTGAGCGCCTGGAACGTGCCGATCTTCACACCGAACTGTTCACGCTCCTTGAGGTAAGCGACGGTCCGGTCAAAACACTCCTGGGACGCTCCGAACATTTCCGCAGCCAAGCCAATGCGCGCGACATCGAGGGCCGGATCCAGCACGTCTGCACCCTTGCCAACACCACCGATGATAGCGTCGGTGCCAACGTTCACATTCTTGAGCGTGACCTTTGCAGCATTGCGGCAGTCAACCAGCTGCAGCCTGTTGACGCTCACGCCGGATGTCTTGCGGTCCACCAGAAACAATGTGATGCCAGCGCGATCACTGGCACCGCCTGAGGTGCGGGATGCGACGATCAGCTTATCGGCCACGTGGCCGTCCAGCACAAAACTTTTCTCGCCGTTGAGCACATAACCGTTCCCACTCTTCGCGGCGGTTGTCGCCACCTGGTACGGCGCATGGCGATGCGACTCTTCCAGCGCCAGCGTCAGCAGCAGTTCACCGGTGGAAATCTTCGGCAGCAACTCCGATTTCTGCGCTGCGGAACCACCAATGTTGATCACGGTGCCGCCAACCCAGACCGTTGCGTACAGCGGGCTTGCCACGAGGGTACGACCGGTTTCTTCGGTCACGACGCCAAGACCCTTATAGCCGAATGCCAAGCCACCATGCTCGTCGGACCAGGGAATACTCGCCCACCCGAGTTCAACCATCTTGTTCCACGTCGCACGATCAAACCCGTCCGGGGTTTTCTCGTCGCGCATCTTGCGAAACTGACTGATCGGCGCCTGGTTCGTACAGAAATCCCGGGCACTGTCTTTGAGCATTGTCTGCTCTTCATTCAGGATCATAGGCATCCTAGAATCCCCCATTCCACGTGACTTTTCGAGTCGGCGATCAAACCAGACTCACCCGTTCTTGTCCATTCAGGGCGCCAAGCCCGGGTGCCGGCACAGCGTTTCCCGTCACCACTCTGCTTGTCGCCGGACGCGGTGGCTACAAGCCGCTTACAGCCCATACATCCGTCCCGGTCAAGCCGGGGATTGCGACGACTAACATGGCTGCCACATCGTCCTGCTGCAAACCGCGTCCTGCGGAGTACGCAGGAAAACGCCAATGGAATGCCCGACATGATTGCTCGCTAGATTGGAACTCTCCTTGCTTCATTCGCCACACTGCTGGCCGTGCCGACGCCAGTCTTTGCAGCGCAGGCCGTCGATGCGAGCGGTGAGTCCTATCTGCTGGCCTTGGGCCTCGCGGTCATTGGCATCACCGGTCTGGTCCTGATCCGGAAGCAGTCCTCGCTGCTCTGACCGGGTTCGTCCCTCCGGGACACATCATGGGGCGCTGTTTGTATGATGCGGCCGTGAATCCGACTCCGACCAAACTGACAACGACCAAACTGACAACGGCTAAACCGCCGCTGTCCAAACTTCGCCGCCGGCTGCGCCGCACCCTCCCCGACGCCCGTCTCGATATCAATTCCTTGCCGGGATGTCGCGGACTCAAACTCGCACTCATCAACGCCGACTATCCGCAGGGACCGCTGCATCCGGACGTCATGCGCGCGGTGATTCACCAGCCTGCGTACTGGTCATTCTGCTGGGGAAGCGGCCTCGCTCTGGCGCAGCATCTTCTGGCAGGGAAAGAAGAGGTGCGAGACAAGACCGTACTCGACCTAGGCTCCGGCTCCGGTGTCGCCGGCATCGCCGCAGCGATGGCCGGTGCACAGCGGGTGATCGCCTGTGACATCGATCCCGATGCGTGCCTTGCTACAGCAGTGAATGCGGAGCTGAACGGGGTCGCCATCGACGTCATCCAGTCGCTGGATCAACTCCATCGTCCGGTTGACCTGGTTCTGCTTGCCGATGTGCTTTACGACCGCGCAAACTTCGGGCTCATCGATCTGGCGAAGAATGCGGGGACACGCGTGCTGATCGCCGATTCGAGGATCCGTGAACTCTCTCGCGATGACTTCACCCCGTTTGCGGAGCGTGAAGCCCGGACGTTGCCGAACCTTGGCGAGTTTGATGAGTTTCGGGTGGTGCGGTTTTTCGAGAGCCGCCAATGAAGCCGCGAGCGCAGCGCCTTCTTTTCCTTGCCGCGCTCTGCATCGGTACGCTTTGGACGCTGCTGATCGTCCATTCGAATCATACCCAGGCGTCTGCTACAGATGTCGCCGATTCAGAAACCGTGTTAGCCGCCTATCTGGAGTTCGCGGGCACATCGCCGTACCTGGATCGGCCAAAGGACAATCGGGTTGTATCAACTAACCTCGCGTTGCACAGGGCTCAAGCAGGATCGTCTTGCGTACGTCCGCACAAACCGCGCAATCCTGCGAACCGTGATTCCAGACAATCCGGATTATTGGGGCCGCTAGAGCTGGGTGATCGAGAAGGACTTGCTTCCTGTCGAGCTCAACGACTCTATGACAGTTCCAGATTACGGCAACGTGATTGACGCGACCCAGGCGCGGCTATACCGGGAGATTCTCAAAGACGGTGTCAGGACCGCCGCTCGGCGATCGCCACCAACCTTCTCGAGCGCATGATCTTTGTGGCCACAACAGGCATCCTAGTTTCCGCGATCAACCTGCACATGGCTCATCGTGAACAGCCGCCAACCCTCAACGACCAGAAGCTGCTGGATGGCGTGCTGCAGCCTCTGACTGTTGAAGAGACTTCTCTGAGGCGCACGCTCGAAGGGGAAATGCGGCACGTGGTTGCCGCACTCAAGCGGGATGCCGTTGATCATCCCGAGATAATCCACGAAGAGCTCGGGCAGCTACATGCCTATTTCGCCGAGCGGTCGGAAGCCGACACGTCCGACTTCTGGCGCAATGGTGTCGATGTGATGACGAAAGTGCGGATCACGTCGGATCCCGAAGCCGCCAGCCCGAGGTGGGGCTACTACGCCACCACCGTTCGCTACACCGATGTTTCGCTGAGCGTACTGCGGGCACTGCGAGAGATTTATGAAGGCCGAAGCAGCCCCGAGATGCCCGGACAGCCGCCCCCGGATGGCTGGGCATGGAACTGGAAGACTCCAACGCAGGAACCCTGTCTTTATCCTGTGGATATCCATCCATCGGTGGCCCAGACCAGTACCTTCGAGCTCTGCCACACCTCGTATCAAGAACCCGTGCTCCCTTCAGGGGCAGAAACTCCGCAATCCTCACGCCCGACTTCTCCCGGAGATCATCGATAACGCCGCATCCACCAGCTCAACCACCAGCAGCGAATCGAGCGCATCCAGAGCGTGCCCCGCACACTGGTCAGTACTGCCGGAAACCTCATGACGCAACCTACCGCCAAGGATCGTGGCGTGATAGATCAGCTGAATGCCAGGAAAGGACCGCTTGGGGGAATCGAATCTGAAGGAATGAACGCCGGCAAGGCCCGTCGACACTACGTTCAATCCGGTTTCTTCTTCGACTTCTCGGATCATGGCATCTTCCGGATCTTCGCCGAATTCAATGCCGCCACCTGGCAACGTCCACATGCCAGCGCCGGCAAGAACCTGCGATGACAGCCTGCACAGCAGCAGTTGATTCGCCCGCGTCAGAATTCCGTAGGCAGAGATCCGGGTAACCTGCTGGGTCGCCATGGTGGCTTGTCTCCCGCCAATCGAATAGCGCTCACGCACCCGCACCATCTTGCTGGGCGATCGTTCAGATCGGCACGTCCCGGAACAGCATTCCCGCCGTCCGCACATGTCGGCTCTTCAACACCGCCAGCGCGGTTTGTGTCTTCAGGCTGCGAAACCAGCCAAGCGCCTGATGTTCACTCTTGAACTCGAAGGCCACCAGCTGGTCCCAGGTCCGCGCGCCAGTAAACCGCTTGACCGCCGTGCGAACTGCCGGCGTAGCACCATGTACCTGGGCGGTGGCAATGAAAGCATCGAGACTCGCAGTATCGGCCGATTCCTGATCGGGCCGGGTTTCGATGAGCCAGATGATCCTGGCATCGTTGCCATGAAAAGCGAGATCAATATCGGGGGCGGAAGCAGCGGTAAGCACCTGACGACTCGAAGGTCCGCCATCCAATTGCAGATAGTCTTCGTGTGTGGCGAGCCGCAGGTAGTCGCCACCCGCCGGGAATGCATAAATATCGATCTGCTGCCACTCGTCTTCGAGCAAACCACCGTCGAGCAATTGAACGAGTTCGCCGTGGTAGTGGAACCGTCCGCCCTCACCTCGCACCACGCGCATCAGTACGCCACGGCTCTCATGGAACGCTTCGTTCTCAACGCTCGACGGCGCCGGCCGCAGGCCAGTCGCGTCGCTGCTGTTGCCGTGAGGGGTCTCTGACAGGCCCTTTCGGGAAAAGTCGAAAACGTAGGCCGGTTCGTGACGTCGCTCGGCGTCGAACAAGAGCGCGGCCTGCGCAGAATAGCGGATAGCAAGCACCACGCCCGCAATCACGAGTGCGCCCAAGAAAAAGAGAAAGCCGACGAAATAACGATTCACACGGCCATGATAGACACAGGCTACTCGATCCTGCACGCGGCAGCTGCGCGTCCCAATCCCTGCAGTCAATTGGCAGAAGCCAACTGAGGGAATTTCCCTTACAGTCCGGTCGTTAACGACAACATCGAACTGGGGAAATCGGCATGTACAAGGAAATCACCTACGACGTTCGCGATCCGGTTGCTGTGATCACCATGAACCGTCCGGAAGCACTCAACGCCTTCACCAACCGGATGCTCGCCGAGATACGGCACGCGCTGGCCGCCGCCGAGCAAAATCCCGCTGTCGTCGGCATCGTCCTGACGGGAGCGGGACGCGGTTTCTGTGCTGGCATGGACATGAATGCGCTAAACTCGATGTCATCCGGCGGTTCGGCACGGGAAGATCTCTCTGCCTTCGAAGCCGAACCTGGCGACAAATCCCTGGGCGAGAACTTTCAGGTTTCATTCACCTACGTGATGTCGATCCGTAAACCCCTGATCGCCGCGGTGAATGGCGCCTGCGCCGGCCTTGGTTTTGTGTTTGCACTGCTTGCGGACATGCGTTTCGTCGAAAAGCAGGCCCGGTTCAGCACCGCTTTTTCACAACGCGGACTCATCGCCGAACACGGGGCCAGCTGGATCCTGCCCCGTCTCATCGGTTCAGGCCGCGCGCTCGACATCCTCTGGAGCGGTCGTCGTTTTGATGGCGTAGAAGCAGAAAAACTTGGGCTCGCCGAACGGCTCGTCGACACCGGCGCGTCACTGCAGTCGGCAATCGACTACATCACCGAGATCTCCAAGGTTGCCTCGCCCACGTCTTTGCGGGTCATGAAGGCGCAGGTTTACCGGCACCTCAACATGCAGCTCGGTGAATCCCTGACCGAGTCCAATACCTGGATGGCGGAATCGCTCCGCCGCGAAGACTTCAAGGAAGGCGTGCGATCTTTCCTGGAAAAACGGCCGCCGCAGTTCAAGCGGATCAGCGGCGACTGACGACGCAGAACGCAACGTGAATCTGCAACAGCACACCGTGCGCGTGCGCGGCGTAGAACTCTCCGTCTTCGACAGCGGTGAAAACGATCACACCCTTGAGAAGCCGGTACTGCTCTTCCTTCACGGCATGCGTGATGTGGCGGCCAGTCTCTTTCCGATTGCCGCCCCTTTCGTGGATCGTTATCGCATCGTCTTGCCCGAGCTGCGTGGCGATGGTCGCAGCGACAGCCCGGGTGCGTATTCGATGGAGAACTTCATCTACGACTTGTGGCGGATACAGTCTGATCACATCGGTCGACCCTCGGTCATCATCGCCCACAGCCTGGGTGGCCAGATCGCCTCGCGCTACGCGGCGGTTTTTCCGGAAGCAGTGCACAGCATGGTGATCATGGAAGAGCTCGGCCCACCGGCCTTCCCTGAGCCTGCGGATGAACACGCCTGGCTCAGCGGCTACCGGCAACGGTCGCTGATGCGTTACGCCGAACCGTCTGCAGGACGAGATCTCGGTTCCGTGGCGTTCGCCGCATCTCGACTGCTCGCCAACAATCCGCGACTCGATCCGGCACGTGCGAAAGAGACCGCCACCGCCGTGACCCGCGTCGATTCCGAAGGACGTCTCGTCTGCGCGTTCGATACCCACGCCGGTACCGTCTTCGTCCGCGCCGACCGGGATGAGGGACAGCAATTCTGGAAGGCTATACAGTGTCCGACGATGATCATCAGCGGCGATCTTGCCCACGAATATTGGAGCGGCCAGTTCGACAACCTGCCCGGGTTCGACGGTCGATATGGCGATGGTGAAATGGCCAGGCGCGCGGCCATCTTTCCGCGAGGGGAACATTACGCGTTCCATCACTCCGGGCATATGGTGCACTACGATGAGCCGCAGCGGCTCGTCAGTGTTATGGCAGATTTTCTTGACCGACACGCCAACACTTCAACTGAGGGGAGACATCATGAGTGAACTGCTCGCCACTGACCTCACAACATTCGACGGTGCGGCGGTAGTCGACGACCTGAATCGCCTGCTGCGCCTGCGCACCACGCCCATCGGTATGAAACTCTTCCGCACGCGGGCTGAAATGGAAGCGATTCCGAAAATCCGCCGCCCGTCGTCGGTGCACACCACCGATCAGATCGTCGGCCAGGCCAGTCGGAACGGCTGGACCGTCGGCATCACCGCAGAAGACCTGGTTGGCGCCCAGTGCAGCACGGTGATCGGCCTGCATCCGCGCAGCGAAGGCTGGTTGAGCGGAGATCGCATGACGGGGGTCTGGTACAAGACGCCGGAAGATGCGAGCGCCCACCAGCGGGCGATGGACTGTGTGCCATTCGGTCAATACGAAGCCATGGCCGTGTCGCCGCTGGCCAGTGGCCGGTTGAACCCGCCGGACATCTGTCTGATCTACGCCACACCGGCGCAGATGATCCTGTTCATCAACGGCCTGCAGTGGACTGGCTACAAAAAACTCGACTGGGGCTGTGTCGGCGAATCCGCATGTGCTGACAGCTGGGGGCGTGCGCTCGCCACCGGTGAACCGAGTCTTTCGATCCCGTGTTTTGCCGAACGGCGCTACGGCGGCGTGCAGGACGATGAACTCCTGATGGCCATCCCTCCTAAATTCCTGCCGACGATCATCGTTGGACTTGAGTCGCTCAGCCGCAACGGTCTGCGTTATCCCATCTCGCCGTACGGCGTGAACAATGATGTTCGTGCAGGCATGGGCGTGAGTTACAGCGACAAGTCGAAATAGACGAGGCAGCGCGATGGAACTGTATGACGCGATGAGTTCACTACGCGCGGTTCGCAAACTGCGATCCGACCCGATTCCCGACGACGTGTTGCAGCGGGTGTTTCAGGCGGCAACCTGGGCACCGACCGGTGGCAATCATCAAGGGTGGCGGATCATCGCGGTGCGTGATCCGGCGAAGAAGGCGAAACTGCAGGCCCTCTACAAACCGCACTGGGATGCCTACGCACCCAAGTACGAACAACACATGGCGTCGATGCCACCCGCCGAACGGGAAAAGTCAGCACGCGCGCTGGTTGCTGCCACCCATCTTGCGAACCATCTGCACGAAGCACCGGTTATCGCGGTATATTGCTTCAATCCGGATCGCATGACCATCACCGACGCGGCGCTTGGACGTCCGAGTGTCGTGGGTGGCGGCTCGGTTTATCCCGCGGTGCAGAATCTGCTGCTTGCCTGTCGCAATGAAGGACTCGGTTGCGTCCTGACCACCTTGTTGTGCATCGAAGAAGCACACGTGAAGCCGTTACTCGGCATTCCGGACGGCTGGTATACGTGTGCATTCGTACCCATCGGATATCCGCTCGGCAAAGGGCACGGCAGTATCAGCCGAAGACCTGTCGGCGAGATGGTGTTTGCAGACCAGTTCGGGCAATCCATGGGTTGAGGCTGCCCGCAACGCTCACATTACTCACGCCGCTGGCACCACCCCCGGATCCGCTAATCGATTGAACTCAGCCAGCAACACCGCACTGTCCGGGCGTTGAAGAATCTGCTGACGGATGGGTTCATAGGCGGCATGGGCCGCGAGCACGGGCTGTTCTTCCACCGCCCACCTCACAAGGCCAGCCCAGAACGCATCGATCAATGGCGCAGCCGGGGTTGATCCACCTTCCACGGTACGCAAGTTGAGCCGTCGCAATTCACCCAGATAGAGCCGCAGACTGGTGACATGGATTTCTTCATCAGTCCGGATACGGCCAATGATCTCGGCGGCCTCAGCGGCTGCCCTGGCATCCGGGAACAGTCCCGGTGTGCGCAGGATCGCCTGGGTATTGGCGAAGCCAATCTCGGCACGGAACTCGATCATCAGAAGATTCATGAGGAAACTCAGTATGCCTTCGAATGGCTGCGCGAGCTGCGGCATCCAGCGCCGTCCTGCTTCGGGCCGGGAAATGTTCTCGGGCGGTTCGACGTCAGGATGCGTACCGGGCGGAATGACGAGGTCGCGTGTCACAAACCACATCTCATCGTGACCGCCGATGCCCTTGTCCGGCTCTCCTCCTTCATCGATACCGTGAGCGATCAGCAAGCCTTTGCCGAGATGGCCTATGGCCATCTCATCAATGTTCTCAACACAGAGATGCCGCAGGTCAGGGAACTGCATTTCCGCAAGGATGCGGCCGCGGGCCTCGATCTTTCCCGTGATGGTGAGCCCGTTCCAGAACGGCTTGGTCATGCCGCTCCGAATGAGCAGGCGCTGTTGCTCCACATTAGGCATGCGAGGCCCGGTCAACAGGCTCGCATCGGCCGCGAAGAGTGTTCCACCGGAGCGTTCCAGCTGCGATTGCCAATGTGTCAGTGCTTCGCTGCGAACAGATGACCGCGGCGGGATGTACCGGCCCGCACTGTCAAAACCGCCATGTATGCGGCGACCCGCAACCACATGCGGGGTAATAAATGCATGGTTGCTGTTCAGTTCTTCTTTGGAATAAACGAGCTTCATCTCTAACTCCACCGTCAATGCGACAAACCGCATACCCTCGCTTTGCCGTGCCCCGTCTCGAGCTGCTCACATCGACAGGGAGACCAGTGCAGTCACCAACGTGCCAAATCCGAGCAACACGAAATAGACCAGCGAACTCAACCCGAACTTCACTGTTGTTTTGAACACGCCCTGCCGGTCCACCCGTTTCGTGGCGAGCCACGGGTACAGCAGGAACCAGAGCCACCACAGCGTAATCAGCCAGCCTGGCAATAACAAACTGGCCGCCCGCACCGCCGGAATCATCGACAACCCGACGATTACGGCCAGCGTGAGGAAATTGAACGCATGGATGTGCATCGACAGGATCAGGTGTTCGACACAGTTCCGCCCTGACCTCAGGTGAAGGATCTTCAGGATGAATGCGAACACCGGCAAAAGCGGGAACATCATGACCGGCAGATGGCCGATGGCTTGCTGGACGGTGTACCGCTGATAGTCGCCGTCCTTACCAAGGTGTCTGAAGTTGTGGTTAACACGATCTTCGACGTTCTTGAGCCAGCCGCTTTCAGCAGAAGTCAGTTTGATGCTGTCGTCTTCATCCACTTCAAGCCGCAGAAGCCGGTTGTCTGGACCTGCCACTGCAGTGGTGTCTCCGTTGTCGCTCGTGCGGATCTGCGTCACATCGCCCGCCTGCAAAGTCACCAGTCCAAAGAAGATGATCGACAGGAACAGCGTCATGCGAACCGGCGGCAAATAGGTGGCGCGCCGACCGGCCAGGTATTCAACCGTGAGCAACCCCGGTTTGAGGATCAGCGGACCAAGGGAGTTGAACAGCCGTGAATCGAAGTTGAAAAAGTCGCGGATGAAATCGCCGAAAAGGCGATGAAAGGCGACCACGCTGACGTTGTTGTCCTGGCCACACGCTGCGCAGAACTTGCCGCTAACCCGCGCACCGCAGTTGGGACACTCGGTGACGGATTGTGTGCCTGAGGTATCCGACGGAGTAGCCAGTTCAGTAGCTGCAAAGAGGCGCCGGGTAACGATCTGCACGGTGGATTCGCAGTGCTCACGGAGTGTCTGCACGAAACGGATTCAGAGGACTCCTTCCAGCTATCGAGTTCTGCTTCTGAACGCACCCGGAACTGGATGGCGACGTGTTGTCCTTTACCCGCTTTCGCACCTTCCTCTACGTTGGGCTCCGGGCCATCTCCCCGGTAAGCCCGGCCACTTTCGAAGCCTTCACTCTCGAGCACCTGGCGCAGTAACTGATCAAGCCAGATGCCGGTATCGAGCGACGTATCGCCGTTGCGGGAGATCTCGACTTCGTAGAGAACCGCAGTCATCGGAGGGTCTCCTCCTGTATCAGCTGACTATCGACGCCGAAACGGAAAGCCACGCCACGTAGCCCGTGTAACTGGCGAGCAACAGCGCGCCCGAGATAGGGCCGGGACGTTTCTCGGTAAGTAACAACACCAGTAGCAGGATCGCCACTGCGAGCATGACGCAGAGATCGGTCCAGGTGATGCCACCCATCGCGAGCGGTTCAACAACCGCGGAGACACCAAGAATACCGAGAATGTTGAAGATGTTGCTGCCCACGATGTTGCCGACCGCGATGTCGCCTTCACCCTTGAACGAGGCGATCACCGACGTGGTGAGTTCAGGCAGGCTGGTACCCACGGCAACAATCGTTAGACCGATGAAGGCTTCACTGACGCCCGCTGCCGTGGCGAGGTTTACGGCCGCAGCCACCAGAAGATTGCCGCCCGCAAACAGCAGACCCAGTCCGGCGACAATCAGCAGGAGCGCGTAACCGAAACCTCTACCAGGGGCGATATCCGTTCCGCTGCTCGCCCCATCTTTCCCGCCTCCGGATCGCCTGGCTTCAACCAGGACACAACACGTGTAGAGGATGATGGAGATGAGCAGCGCCACACCCTCTTCAAGACCGAGTCTGCCATCGCGCAGCATGAACATCAGTACCAGGCTCACGAGGATCATCACGGGCGTATGGATCCGGGTCATGGACCCGGAAGTGCTGAGCGGGCGCAGCATCGCTGCGAGCCCGAGAATCAGTGCGATGTTGCAGACGTTCGAACCCACGACGTTGCCGAGGGAGATGTCATTCTCGCCGATGGCTGCGGCGTGTACGGAAACGGCCATCTCGGGCATGGAAGTCCCGGCTGCAACAATCGTCACGCCGATGACCAGCGATGACACCCCAAGCCGTTGCGTAATGAGGATCGAACCACGCACCAGCCATTCGCCACCGAAATAAAGGATTGCGAGTCCGGCGACGGCCTGGAGCGCTTCAATCAGCAAAGTCATGGCTAGTTAGCCACTGAGGATTCGTCTGCGGCCGAGAGGTTCAGATATGGCTCGCAAGCCACATGGTGTAGCCCACATAACCGGTGAGAAAGAGGCAGCCGGTGAACCGGCCGACCTGTTTCCACACAACAAGCACGAGCAGCAGCAGAACTGCCGCCGCCAGCATGACACCCATATCGACGCTCGTGACACCACCGCTTACGAGTGGGTTGATAACGCCGGTACTGCCGAGGATGAACAGCACGTTGAAAATGTTGGTGCCAACGATGTTGCCGATGGCGATGTCCCCGGCCTTCTTTACTGCAGCGATCACACTCGTGGTGAGCTCCGGCAGGCTCGTGCCGACGGCAACGATGGTGAGGCCGATGAATGTTTCGGAGACCCCTGCATCGATGGCCAGATCAACCGCACCTTTGACCAGGAGCCGCGCGCCGAGCACGAGCAGACCGAGACCCGCGACGATGAGCTTGACACAGTAACCAACACCTTTGCCTTCCGCGAGGGTGTACGCATCATCACCGGTGTCTGCACCACCATCCCGGCGGGCTTCCACGATCGTGTAGCCGATATAGGCCAGCATGCCGGCCAGGAGCACTGTGCTGTCGAAGCGGCTCAGTTCGCCGTCCATCATCGTGAGCGCCAGCAGTACCGCAGCACCGATCATGATGGGAGTGTGCACCCGCACCATCGAGGATACCGATTGCACTGCCCGGATGATGGCAGAGATGCCGAGGATCAGCAGGATGTTGGCGATGTTTGACCCTACCACGTTGCCAAGAGCAATGTCGTTGGCACCATCCAGCGCCGCGTTTACCGACACCACCAGTTCCGGCGTACTCGTGCCGATCGCCACGATGGTGACGCCGATGATGATCGGCGGGATTCCGAATCGGGTCGCAAGCAGGCTCGAACCCCGTACCAGCCACTCGCCACCGAAAAAGAGGACCACAATTCCGGCGGCGATCATCAGAAGGTCAATCAGCATTCAGGATAATCCACAGGTCGAGGGGCTCCTTTGCAGAGGGAGGGAGGGTGCCTTGATCAGGCGACTTAGCGAAGCGGCGAATCGAGCAGCTCGCGGGCGATGATGTGGCGTTGTACTTCGCTCGGCCCTTCGCCGATGCGCCGGATGCGCATCTCGCGGTACCAGCGCTCAAACGGGAAGTCTTTGGTCACACCGTAACCGCCGAACATCTGCATGCAGCGGTCGACGACACGGCTGGCTGCTTCGGTCGCCACCAGCTTGGCCATGGCGGCTTCGGTGCGAAATGACTCGCCCCGATCCGCCTTCGCTGCAGCTTCCAGGGTGAGCCATCGGGACTGGCGAATGTCGACCTCATTGTCCACCAGCATCCACTGGATGGCCTGGCGCGACGACAGCGGAGCGCCGAACGTTTCCCTCTGCGGCACATAGTCAAGCGCCATCTGGTGCGCCTTCACGGCCACCCCGATGCAGCCCGCTGCATAAGGAATCCGTTGGCGCGTCAGGCGCTCGTTGGCGATGGCGAACCCGCCATTCACCTTGCCAAGGATGTTGCCGTGGGGAACTCGCATGTTGTCGAACGAAAGCTCCGTTGCGTAATGGGCACTGCGGAGCGTGTGCACGACTCGGCGAACGCGGAATCCGGGAGTGTCCGTATCGACAATGAAACAGGTCACGCCGTTACGACCGTTTTCTGGCTCGGTGCGCGCGAACACCAAGCCGAACTGGGCCTTGTCCGCACCACTGATGAAGATCTTGCCGCCATTGATCACCCACGTGTCTCCGTCGCGCACCGCCTTTGTCCGGATCGCCCGGGCAGGGTCGCTGCCACCGGAAGGTTCGGTCAATCCGAAGAATCCGCGTTTTTCGCCGCGTAAAACCGGATGGAGGTACTTTTCCTTCTGCGCATCGCTGGCTTCGAAAAGCTGCGCGAGACCTGCTCCGCCAAACACGCCATAACAGGGCGCATAAAGTCCGGCACGGTGCTGGCTCATCTCGATAGCGAGCAAGGTGCGGGTCGTCAGGTCGATGTCCGGGCCGCCGTAGGTGGGCGGGATATCCAGTCCGTAGAGACCCATAGCCTTCGTCTTCTCGATCAGACGCGCCTTGTCCGCCGGGTCGAGCTCATCGGCATCCGGATCGAGGTGCAGTTCCAGCGGCAGGATTTCCTCGCGTACAAAACGGCGCACGAGTTCAACCAAGAGCGATTGTTCAGAGCTCAGCGTGAGATCCAAGGGAAATTCAATCAGAAGTGAGTAGTTTCACTCTAGCGAGACCCCCCGTTCAGATGCAAGAAGGGGAGATGCAATACGGACCGCGAGGCCTTTTCGACGTCAGCACGGTTGAACCATGCGCGTTTGTACTTGCGGTCAGCGAACAGCCGCGCCTGGTCCATGTAGTGGGGAGAATCAGGGTTCGCGCTCGCCCCGAAGACCAGCAGCGAGCGAGCGTCATTCACCGCACTGAAATCTACCAGCCCCACATAGGAATGGCCTGCGATCGCATAGAGTCGTTTCTGGCCCGGTGATGGCCGCGCATAGACGTTGAAGATGGTGCCGAATGGATCACCCGGTCCACCGGATACCGCAAGGCTTGGCGCTGCGTCGTCAAAAGCTTCCTGGCCACCGCTGTGTCGACGCTGCAGGCGATTGAGTTCGCCCCACCTGACTTTCCACGAACCAAAGGCGGCGGTGAGTTCATCCAGGGCCTGAATCAGCGCCTTCACCGGATCAGACACACCTTTCTGCGTCATCACGAACCGCCACTGGAAATACAGCGCCATCCCGGTTGAATCAGCGCGCGCCTGACGATCCCACTTCAGCAGGAGAATCACTGCCTTGTTGATCCGGTCAAAGGCATCGGGTTGCAGATCACGGGAAGCAGCTTCAACCACCAGCATGGGCAGCATCGTATCGGCTTCAAGAACACGAGTATCAAACGTTATGTCCATGAGCTGCGTGAATGCAAACGGTTTGTTCCCGGACAGCATCAAGCGCGATTGGCGCGAGCGGTTGTTATCGGCTTCAGGCGCCATATAACGCGGGTACTTCGCTGCATCGAGGTTGAAGCCGTCACCGGTTGCCATAAACGGTGTGGCATTGCAGTTCTGCAGATAGCCAGGAGGGGGATTTTCGAGCAACGGCAGCTCTTCCAGCGGGTGATAGCCCTGCCACTCATTGGCCGGATCACTGCCGTCCACAGGTTGCGTCCAGTCGACATCATCACGGCGTTTCGGCACCGCGCCGTAATAGGCATAGAAGATGTTGCCGTCGGCATCAGCGTACATGGTGTTGAACATGGGAGACGCGAGTCGTCCGAGGGCCGCGCGGAACTGCACCAGGTTCTGCGCCTTCAACATGGCATAACGCTGTTGCAGCTGGCCACCTTCTTCGAATTTCGCGAAGCGGAGCGCCAGCATTTCTTCACCGCGTTTGGCGAGCAGCGGGCCGTGATGGGAACGGAAAAATGTAAACCATCGTCGTTCGGAACCGGCTTCTGTCTTGACGACGATGCTGTCCTGCCAGGAAGTCAGTTCGCGTTTACCGCCGTCATACTCATATTGCATGGGCCTCTTGCCATCGTTGACCCTCAGCCGATAGACATCGACCACATCCGGCGTGTTGACCGTATGGCTCCAACCGAGGCGTTCATTGTGGCCAATGGTTGGCAGAGGGGAAGCGAAGAATCCTGCACCGGAAAAGTGTAGCCCTTCGTCACTGTGCAGATGGCCTTCATACCATTGACCGGGCCCGAAGTAAGGTTGGTGTGGGTTGATAAAGAGGACCGCGCCTCCTGAACGGGAGCGTGAAGGGGCGATGGCCCAGGTATTCGATCCGGCCTGTTCATAGGCGGCATCGAGGGCCTGATTGAAGGCTGCGGTACGGATCGTAGCGGGGGAAGGTGCCTCGTCCGCTTTCCCGGAGATCGCCATAACGGCAGCGATTTCTTCCGGCTTGAGTCCGGCACGATTGAAGATAAAGAGCTGATACACCGAAAACCGCGAGAAGGCGACAAAGTGCCAGGGGTAGAACCGTTCAATCAGCCGGGGCTTGGTTCCCGTACGCTTGACGTAGTCGTTCAGTGCTGCCGCTGCGGCACTGGTAAGGGCCTGCGCTTCAGATGGCAGTGACATCCATTCTTCATGTGAAAGTTCGGGAATCCGCAGCGCGCGATTGAGCCAGTCTGCAGCCACACTGCCAGCACCATAGACCTCAGCGGACCGGCCGAGCGCCTGGATCAGGGAATCTTCAACCTGCCAGAAGTTGTCTTCTGCCTGGGCTGTAACAAAGCCATACACGACGCTGGCATCAGTTGGCCCGTACACATGGGGTACACCCCACTCGTCGCGGTGGATCGTTACAGTGTTATCCGCAGCAAGCCCGGCAGCAGAGAACGAGGAAAGTACGATCAGGAGAGCGGCGCTGATGCGAATCATCAAAGTGTTCCGACGGACCGAGGGACAGGAACCCCAGTGAACCCGACCGCAGGCTATTCAGCAAGGCGTAGAAACCAGTCGATTGACTCGAGCAGGTTCGCCTTCAGGAGAAGCCCGACCGCGTTGGTGAGCACGCCAACCGGTGATCCTGCGTCAGATCGACGAGAGCCGTTCACACCACCTACTCGCTCGATGCGTACGGTTACGGCATGGTTCAGACCCCCGCCGAAGCGTTTCGTTTCTCCCGCGACGAACCGCTCACGCTACCGGGTGGCGCGATCGCTCGGCTTGACCGGCCGCTCGACTTCATGGCGATTACCGACCATGCGGAGTGGCTCGACTTCCTGCATCTATGGCCCGATCCCGGCCAGTCTCCACTCTCGGCATGCCAGGCGTTGCGCTTGCACAGCGGCCCAAAAGGCGGCAGCAAGATATTCGCGGATTTCGTCGTGCCCTCCATTACGAAGTAAGCGCCGGCGCCACTCGCGCCCTGCGCAGAGAATCCGGAACTCTGCGCGAGCGAGAGCCTCGCTCAGTGGCAACGAATTCAGGCGCAGGCCAACGCGGCCGATAATCCCTGCGAGTTCACCGCGCTGCTCGGATACGAGTGGTCCGCCACTCGGACATTCAGTCACACGCATCGCGCCGTGATTTTCAGGAGCGCCGCAGTCACCGCCACGGCCATTGACTACATCCGTCACCCGGGCCTCAACGATCTCTTCTCGGAACTCGACCGCCAGTGCCGCCGGGAAGCCGGATGCGAAGCACTGACTATTCCCCACAACACCAATATGAGTGACGGTGCGAGTTTCGACGTGTTGACCGAGGACGCCAGCTTGCGTCGCATGCGCGCCAGGTACGAACGCCTCATCGAGATTCACCAGCAGAAGGGCAACAGCGAGTGCCTCGCACCGCTCGGTGTGACAGATGAATCGGACTGCAGCCTTGAAATTTCCCTGACGCGACACTCGCGCCCAGCGCCCCCCTTTACCTATACCGCGGATGAATGGGCCAGGATGCGCGCCGGCTACGTGCGCGGTCTGCTGTTGCACGGCCTCGAAGCCACAGCTGAGCCGACCTCGTCTGGCGCCGGAGCGCTCAAACTCGGCATCGTCGGCGCTACGGACACGCACGCCGCAACGCCAGGGTTCGTCGAAGAAGCGCTATGGCTCGGACCGGGATTCGGCAGCCTCACCCTTGAAAACAACATGACACGTCTCAGCTCTAACCCGGGCGGTCTCACTGCAGTGTGGGCGCCACAGAATACCCGGGCTGACATATTCGATGCGCTGCACCGGCGGGAGGTTTATGCGACGAGCGGACCTCGCATTCGCCTGCGGTTCGATGCCGGGCTGAACAAGGGCTCTGAGGTGCTAGCCTGCGACATATTGGCGGACTCTGCGGTGCCTGTGGTGATGGATAGCGACCTTGTCTGGGGGAGGGTCAGCCCGTCTTTCGCATTCAGGCACTGGCAGATCGCAATGCACTCGCGCGCATCGAGATCATCAGCGGTACTTCTCCGCCTTCACCTGTTTGTAGAGGCGCACCAACTCGTCCACCTGTTGGTGCAACTGCGCTTTCGACATCTCCAACTGCTCCCGGTCGAACTCGTCTTGCTCCACGTTGTCGGCGGCTCCGAACCCGATCCTCGGCTCGCTTGAGTTCTCGCTCATCGATTCCTTCTCGGAGGAGGAATTGCTTTGTGCTTTTTGCATAGTCCTGCCTGACGTGTTTTAACTTGACACCAAGTTTCTTATATAAATCTTGCTCAGGAAACCAGATCAACGCTTGGAATGCAGCAAAGGTACCTTCACCGACGGCAAGCAGGAGCAGCACGTGATTCCCGTCTGGCAGGGAGATGCTCGCAATGTCTGTGTCGTGTGGCGTGATGAGAATTACGACCCGGCCTCGCCATCGTTCTGGTATGCGCGCGTGCAGGAAACAGAGTCGCCGCGCTGGTCAGCGTTGATGTGCAGGCGTACGGGCCGGTGCGACGAATTCCCGGATGCTGACCAGATGATCATCGAACGCGCTTGGTCTTCGCCGATCTGGTCGATGCCTCGGTAGGCACGGCCCATTTCTGCGGGAAGTACGTTCACGAGAGCGATACCTTCGCTCGTTGTGAACTACGAAACCGGATCCCGGGTGGGGATACCGAGATAAAAGCTGCCCATTACGGATGCAACCGGCCCAGCCGCATAGGCGCATTTGCTGCTGGCAGTGCACCTTGATCCGCCTGATACACCATCAGTAGCTCACGATAGCGAGTGTGGTAGGACGACGTGGACTCAACACGGAACTGCACCGCACCGGCAACCGTCTCAAACGCCTCGCCTACTGCGCTGCGCAGACCAAACAGGCTGCGCGCGTCGGCCACACCGATGAAGAGGACTTTGCCGCTCGGATCCGCCAGCTCAAAAACGCCGAGTTGCCCCGGCAGTTTTGCAGCCTCCTCGCGAGGCTGCCAAGGTTTGTCGATACACAGCACCACAGATAATCTCCGTCAGGGCTTAATGGCCTTCTTGTTCACTACTTTCGAGAATCTCATGGAGTTGAAAAGCTCAACATCCACTTCTTCGCAGGGTAGCACCATCATTGCACCGCGACAGCCGAGGAGAACGCCCCTTCTATCTGCACAACCGATCCAGCAGCAGGGCATCAAACGCCGGCGCATCGCGCCACCCGGTGGCCACCCGCATCGTGCGGCCATGCGCTTCCTCGCGAGTATTCCCCGAATCGTCGACGGCGATGCTGAGTATCTCCATCGTCAGCGCCTCGTCAGCGAAGGCGAGGTAGACCGCAACCGTGTCGTACAGCGTCGTCGAGGGCTCCTTTATCAAGCAGACCCATTCTGTGCAGCTCGAGGTTTTGAAAACAACTGCCTAACGGAATGAGGACACGAATAGCGAATCGAACCAGCAGACGTTGACAGTCATTGTCCAAACTCGGCACCTCGATGAGGCGCCACAAAAAAATCGTCAGGTCGCACCCGCCTTTTTCTTCGGCATGATCGAAATCTCCATGGGCTTGAAATGCTCCATGTCCACGTCGATGAGGTACGGCCCGCTTGCGGCCATCGCGCGGTCAATCGCCAAAGCGAACTCCTCCGGGCTTTTCACCCGCTCACCGGGCACACCGAGGCTCTCTGCCAGCATGGCAAAGTTCATCTTGCCAATATCGGTTTCGTTGACACGGCCGAACCGGGTGTCCTGTAGCCAGCGCAACACCCCGTAGCCCTGGTCATTGAAGACGCACACCACCAGTGGCAACTGATATTGAGCTGCCGTAGCCAGCTCCGTGGCGTGGAACATGAAACCGCCGTCACCGTGTACCACCACGGTCTTTTTGCCGGTGGCGACAGCTGCGCCGAGCGCAATGGGAAAACCCGGCCCAATCGCACCGGACGTGGGATTCATCGACGTTCGGGGTTCATAGATCGGGAAGAGCTGATTGCCCCAGTTGTAGGCGGAAATGGTCTGATCGCGGACAAATAATCCGTCTCGAGGCAGCGCGCTGCGAAGCTTGTCCATCACCTTCGTCCAATCGTCACCAAGGCGTTTGCGCATCGCCTTGCGCACCCCTTCGCGTGACGTCCACACCTTGTCATTGAACTGGGAATCGTTGCCGGAGACATCGCTGATACGCCCAAGAATGGCGTCGATGGCGATCTTCGCATCCGCGTGTACACCGAGGTGGGCGCGATGGGTGCGGCCGATCATCGCTGGATCGATGTCGATCTGGATGAGTTCGCCCGGCGGCGTCTGTTTGGCGAACTGGCCGTCAACGCCCACGGCAAAACGTGTACCGATCGCGAGAGTTACATCGGCATCATCGATCGACTGGTACATACCCGCGCTGTTGTAGTAGTTGCCGACACACAGCGGATGATCTTCCGGTAGGCTGCCACGGCCATCGACCGAGGTGAGCACCGGGCAATCCAGTTTCTCGGCGAGCGCCTTCAGCGCCGCACTTGCACCGGCTGCAATCACGCCCCCACCTGCAATGATGACCCGACGCGAAGATCGCTTGAGCTTCTCCGCAATCGCATCAAACGCCTGTTCAGTGCTAGGGAACTTCACCTGACCGGGTTTCACAAACACCGGCCGTGTGGTCTGTGCGTATTGCACATCAATTGGAATTTCCAGCGCACCGGGCTGGGGTCGCCCAGTAAAAATGTCGTCTACCACCGCATTGAATGCGTCCGCCAGCTTGTCAACGTGGCGTGGGCTTTCGGCCCGGCGGCACACGGTGCGGAGCATCGGTAGCTGGTTTTCGGCTTCATGCACATACCCGAGCGCCTTGCCGTAGAACGCGGTCTCGGCCTGCCCGGTAATCACCATCACGCGTGAAGAGCCGTATTGCGCTTCATAGAGCCCGGTCATCGTATTGGTGGTACCTGGCCCCGTCGACGCAATCATCACGCCGAGTTTTCCTGTGGCGCGGGAGTATCCGTCCGCTGCGTGGGTGCCGCCCTGCTCATGGCGAACGTCGATGATCTTGGTCTTCCCGAGCCGGTTGATGGCGTCGAAGATCGGCATGTTGTGAATGCTGACGATGCCGAATACATGTTCGACACCCAGTGTTGCCAAGCCATCGGCGATCAGATCGCCTCCGGTATAACTCACGCTGAACGCTCCTTCAGGCTGCCTTTGGCAATGACGATAGATTGATGTGATAAAGCTCCGCGACGTTGGTACACAGGATGGCGCGGGTTTGTTCAGTCGTCAGGTGTTTCGTCTGTTGACCCAGCATTTCCTGGGACCATGGCCAGGTGGAGTCACTGTGCGGGAAATCATTGGCCCACATGAGACGCTTCCAGTTCATGTCATTGGCCTGTTTGAACGCCACCCAGTCATCCTGGAACGTCGTGTAGATGTGTTCGCGGAAATACTCGGACGGCAGCTTCGAGAGTTTCACACCTTTGCCGAGCCAGTTGATGTGGCGCTTGAAGGCGTGGTCCATGCGATAGAGGTAATGCGGCACCCAGCCCGCATCGGCTTCGACACAACACACCTTGAGTGCGGGATAACGCTCGAACACGCCGCCGAAGATCAGCGTGCCCATGATGTCCTGGTTGCCGCGGATGATGCTGAGGAAACTGTTGAGACGCGGACCCCGTACCGTGCCGCCCCCACGTGAAGTCAGAATATGGAACGACACCGGCAGGTCGAGCGCGATCGCCTCTTCCCACACCGGGTTCCAGATTTCGGAATCGAAGTCTTCGGTACCGGGATTACCGGACATCATCACCCCACGCAAGCCCAGGCGTTTGATGTCCTTGAGGTCTGCAATGGTTGAAGCAGGGTCGGTGGCCGCCGTCTGACCACACCCGAGCAGACGATCCGGCGAGTGCGAGCAGTACTCGGCGATCCATCGGTTATAGGCGGCAAAACATGCATCCTTGTAGGCGAAGTCCTTGTGGTTGCAGAGCAACATGCCCACCGACGGATAAATCACTTCAGCGGCCACACCATCCCGGTCCTGCTCACCGAGTCGCGCAGTGGGATCCCACCCGCCGCGGTGCAGCGAGTCGAAAGACTCGCCACTTTCGTTGATTTCTTCCGGCTTCTTGCCCGCGGCCGCAATCAGGCTCATCGAAATGGGGCGGTCCATGCCATCGATGACAAACAGGGCGCCATTCTCTTCCGAGTGCACCATGCGCGGCGCTTTGTCCTTCCACTTGGCGTCGATGTGGTTGATGTAGGTGTCGGGATGTTCAGTGATGTGTGAGTCTGCCGAGATGACCGGAAATCCGAAGCCCATGTGATTCTCCCCCAACGAGCCCCCCAACTATCAGGAGCCACCGGGCCAGCGTCAAGGCAGGTTTGCTCGACGCCAGCTCAGCCGCGACGAAGCAGCACGATCCGGTTCGTTGATTGGTCATGCAGACTTTAGTCACCAGACACGCAAACAGTCCCCGCGTCCGGTACTGGCTTTATCGGCTCCACCTAAATATAATTACTGCCCGTAAATTTGCCACATGGAGAACAGGATGCGAATCCTATTGAGCGCACTGTGTGCGCTAACCGTAATGGGCATGCCCATCAATTCAGTCGCCGAAGAGGCCGCTGCTGCACCGAAGGACCAGGTTGTTGAAGAAATCCTCGTGGTTGCACGATTCGAAGAAGAGTCCCTTCAGGACACCACCGTCGCCGTGACCGCGCTCGACCAGGAAACGCTCGATAACTTCCGGATCGACGAAGCGGCTGACCTGATCAGTCGAATTCCCGCGCTCAACGTCTCCACCGGCGGATCGGGCGCAGGTGCACAGATCACTCTGCGAGGTATTGGCTCCTCATTCATTTCGAACGCATTCGATTCCGCCATCGCGCTAAACTACGACGGTGTCTCGGTTAGCACGCAGCGCCTGCTGCAGGCCGCGTTCTTTGACGTGGAGCAGGTTGCCGTTCTGAAAGGACCGCAGTCCTTGTACTTCGGCAAGGCAGCCTCGGCAGGTGTGATGACGCTGCGCTCCGCCAACCCCACGGACGAATGGGAATCGAGCGCCAAGTTCTCGTACGAGACCGAAGAGGTCGGAGTCACACTCGGTGGACATGTGTCGGGACCGATCAGTGAAACCCTGGGATTCAGACTTGCCGCCGAGCACCAGGATATCGACGAATACGTGAAGATTGCCGAAGGTAACCCGACTACACGGAGGGACCGGGGTCTGGACAACCTCATCGCGCGCGCAACGCTGCAGTGGGAGCCCGACGATCGCCTCAGCGCTACGCTAAAAGTTGATTACAACAAGCAGCGTTCAGACACTCTGAACGGCCGTCTCGACATCTTCTGTGGACGCAACGGCCCAGATCCGTCGGTGCTGCTGGGCGGCGCTTTGACCGGTGGCGGTATTCCCGGCATTGACCTCTTTTTGCCGACCCATGATTGCGACATCAAGGACGGTAAATTCACCGGACCCGATGCAAACGCCCTGCTTGATCAGTTGCCCGCCGGTTCGCCCGGTGAAGGCCGCAACTTCCTGCTCGCCTACAACGATACGGAAACGTGGTTCACCCGATTGGCAATGGACTACGCGCTGACTGACAGCCTCGATGTGTCGCTGCTCGTGGGTTACGTGGATTTGGAAAATGAATACAACGATACCTTCAACTCCACGGGTCGCAATCCGAACGGCTCCGCCGCCGGTTTGCCCGCACCCTTCGAGAACACGCTCAAACAGCTGTCCATCGAAACCCGATTGGCCAGCAATTTTGAGGGTCCCTTCAACTTCTACATCGGCGCGTTCTGGGAAGACCGCGACATCGGACACCGCACATCGCAGAACGCATTCAACCCGTCACTGCTCGGCGTCTTCGGTCCCCCGTTTGGCCGGGACGTCGTAACAGGCGCAACGTTCGATTGGCTTGCCGACCGTCCGATCGACGCGGAAGCCCTGTCCTTCTTCACCAGTGCTGATCTTGAGCTTGGTGAAAAGTGGTTGCTGACCGGTGGTGTGCGCTGGACCGATGAGAAGAAGAGCACGTCGACGGCGTTCCCCTTCGTTCACTCCGGTGTGGTCGCGATCTTTGGCACGGTAACAACCGGCTTCCAGAGTCCGGACGTCAAATTCAAGGACGACAACGTTTCACCCGAGCTTACGTTGCGGTACTTCATCAACGACGACATGTCTGTGTATGCCGCCTACAAAACCGGATTCAAGTCGGGCGGTGTCGACAACAACACGCTCCCCACCGGCAGCGTCGTGGGCCTGATCTCTCCGAACCCGGCCGTACGAGAAGCGGCCGAAGCCCTGCTCAGGTTCGAGTCTGAAGAGAGTGAGGGCTTCGAAGTAGGTCTCAGGTCCCAGTGGCTTGATCGTGCACTGACCATCAACGCCACTGCGTTCCGCTATGTCTACGAGAACCAGCAGGTTCAGCAGTTCGATCCAGCCGTGTTTGCATTCCGGACATTCAACGCCGGTGAAGTTACGACCGCCGGACTAGAAGTCGACTTCTTCTGGGCAACCCAGGTGCAAGGCCTGAGTTTCTCCGGATCGTGGGCATATCTGGATTCCGAAATCACTGGCGCCCTGGCAAGCCCGGGAGGCAGTCTGAAGGGACGTGATGCCGGTTTCTCGCCGGAGTTTTCCGGCAACCTGGCGATCAACTGGGACTTCAACCTTGGCGACTCGCTGATGCTGCGCATCAGCCCGAACTTCGCCTACAAGGGAGAGTACTTCGTCGGTGGCGCTTCACCGCGTGAGTTCGACCCGGTTACCAATCCGCTCGGCGACCTTGTCCAGGACGCCTACACGACAATCGACCTGAACGTCTCGCTGTTCGCGCCCGATGAGGCCTGGCGAATCTCCCTGATTGCGCGAAACCTGACGGACGAGCAGTACTTTACCTTTGCAGGTCCTGCCCCCTTCAGACCGGCAACGGGTGATGATCAACTGGTCGGCTTTGGCCGCGGCCAGCAGATCTTCCTGGAAGCCGCTCTCCGCTTCTGATTGCACTTCCAAGTGCTCTTGCGACAACACCCCGGGCTCAACCCGGGGTGTTGATCGCTCAAGCCATTCCTCCTCAGTCGGCACTTCTGGACGCAGCTGCGAATCCTTTGCAGCATGTGTAAAACAACTCCACATGAGGATTCACACCATGGCTATCACCGAAGGCAAAGCCGCTCCCGCATTCACCCTCCCCGACCAGGACGGGAACACCGTCAGTCTCAAAGACCTGAAGGGCAAGAAGGTCATCCTGTACTTCTACCCGAAAGACGATACGCCCGGCTGTACAAAGGAAGCCTGCGGCTTTCGTGATTCCTGGTCGGAGATCGAAGCCGCAGGATGCACGGTACTCGGTGTTTCTCCTGACAAACCCGAACGCCATCTGAAGTTCAGGGCCAAGTACGATCTGCCCTTCACCCTGCTCTCTGATCCTGAACACACGATGCTTGAGAAGTACGGCGCCTGGGGCGAAAAGCTGATGTACGGCAAGCCGGTCACCGGCGTGATTAGATCAACGGCGCTCATTGGTGAAGACGGCAAGGTGCTCAAACACTGGGCCAAGGTCGCCAAGGCGGAGGCGCATCCAGCACAGGTTCTCGAGCACCTCAAGAACATGGATTGAACGGGTCTTACGGGACGGTGGCCGACGCAGGAGGCCCTGTGCCAAACTCCCCTCGCACGGCACAGGGGAGAGCACATGAAATTCGGCGTCTTTTACGAACACCAGTTACCACGCGATTGGGACCAGTTCAGCGAACACCGTCTGATCAAGAACTCACTCGATCAGATCGCCCTCGCTGACCAGCTCGGTTTTGACTACGCCTGGGAAGTGGAACATCACTTCCTCGAAGAGTATTCCCACTCCGCAGCGCCGGAGGTGTTTCTCGCTGCTGCCAGTCAGCGGACGAAAAACATCCGTTTGGGTCACGGCATCATCCAGCTGACCACCAACCATCCGGCACGTGTTGCGGAAAAAGTCGCGACCCTCGATCTCGTCTCCGACGGGCGTGTCGAACTTGGCTTGGGTGAAGGGTCATCCGTCACTGAGCTGCATCCGTTCAACCTGCGCTTTCGCGACAAGCGCGAGATCTGGGAAGACGCGGTGCGCTGCACGCTGCCCATGTTCTACAACCACGGCTGGGAATATGAAGGTAAATACTTCCACTTTCCCAAGCGTGCAGTGATTCCAAAGCCGCTGCAGAAACCGCACCCGCCACTGTGGGTCGCCTGTTCCCAGCTCGACACCATCAAGTACACCGCACACCGCGGCATGGGCGCGCTGTGTTTCAAGTTCGTCGATCTCAATTCTGCGCGCGCCTGGGTGAACGCCTACTACAACACCTACCTCAATCACCTCGAAAAACTCACGGACTACCAGACCAACCCGAACATCGCTGTGGTGGGTGGTTTCATGTGTGCAAAGACCGATGAAGAGGCGTGGCAGAAAGCCGATGGCTGGACGTTCTTCCAGTTCGCGCTTTCCCTGTACAACAAGGAAGGCCCCTTCGAGCCCGGTGAGATGAACATCTGGAAACGCTATGAAGAATGGCGGCAGACCCCTGCGGGGCAGAGACGTTCAGGCTCTGAGCTCATAGGTTCGCCAGAAACGATCCGTCAGCGCCTGCGCGAGCTGCGAGATGCCAACGTCGACCAGGTGATCCTGCTCAACCAGGCGGGGAAGAACACGCACGAAGACATTTGCGAGAGCCTCGAACTCTTTGCCAAGGAAGTCATGCCTGAGTTCCACGATGAGGAGTCGCACCATCAGGCGTGGAAGAAGAAGGTGCTCAACCGCGAAATCGTGCTCGAAGACATTGACACCGAGCCGTTCAATTTCGCGCGCGGGCGTGAGCCGTCCAAGAGAGCGACTGGCGAAGAGCGCGACATGATCGCTGGTGTAACCGGTCGTCGCGCATCGGAAAAAGTCTCCTGAATTCCGTTTCGATAAATCGACAAACAGAGAACCCGTTGGAGTCATTCATGAAATCGTTTCGTGTTCCGCTGACCTTTGTAGCCCTGCTGCTGGCGCTGCTGGCTTCAGCCACCCAGGCCCGGGATCTGCTGGAAGTGAAACCTGCCGCGGAAGGGTTTTCCGCGGAACGCCTCGCACGTATCGACGGCTACATGGAACAGGCCGTGAAAGACGGTGTGATGGTCGGTGGCCAGGGGCTCATCGCCCGTAACGGCAACATCGTCTATAACGAAGCCTGGGGTGATCGCGACGGCGAGAAGAACCTGCCGATGGAAGAGGACACCATCCATCGCATCTACTCGATGTCGAAGCCGATTACCGGTGTCGCCCTGATGATTCTCTACGAAGAAGGCAAGTTCCTGCTGAACGAGCCGGTGGCGAAGTACCTGCCGGAACTCGCCAATCTGCAGGTCGCACTGTCGACCGCAGACGGTGGTGTCACCGCCGTCAGCGATGGCACGCAGAGCAGTTCATCCGGCGAAGGTGATACAGCAGCCGTAGGTAAGACTCGCGCGCCTGCTCGTCAGCCGACTATCCGTGATCTGATGACCCACACAGCTGGGTTTACCTACGGCGTGTTCGGCGACACCGAAGTCGACAAGCTCTACCGTGAGTCGCGCATTCTCCAGCATCCGGATCTCACCGACTTCGTCACCAAACTCGGCAAAATCCCGCTGCAGTACGAACCAGGCACCCGCTGGCACTACTCAGTTTCCGTCGATGTACAAGGCGCGCTGGTAGAACGGCTCGCAGGCATGTCATTCGGCAAGTTCCTGGAGACCCGCCTCTTCAAACCGCTGGGCATGGAGGACACTTCGTTCGTCGTACCCAAGCGCAAGCTGAAGCGCCTGGCGCAGCTCTATACCCAGGAAGGCACGCCAGGTGAGATGGGCACCGCATTCCGCACCCGGGTCAACTCCTCCAAACTCGTTCCGGCTCCTGCGGGTGTGAGCGCCGGTTACATGGAAGGCGCTACCTTCGAAGGTGGCGGCGGTGGCCTCGTGTCCACCACTTCGGACTATCTCAAGTTCTGCCAGATGATGCTGAACGGTGGCGAGCTCAACGGCACCCGTATTCTGTCACCCAACACAGTCGCGCTCATGAGTCGCGATCATCTGGGTGAGATCCAGATGGGCTTCGCACGCGCCGGTGTCGGCTTCGGTCTCGACTTCGCCGTGGTGGAAGATGCAGGCCTTGCCGGTGAGTCCGGGTCTGACGGCGAATACAACTGGGGCGGCGCTGCCGGCACCCGTTTCTGGATCGACCCGAAAGAGAATGTCATCGGCATCTTCATGGTGCAGAGCATTCCGCATCGCACGACGCTGGCATCGCACTTCAAGACTTTGGTGTATCAGGCGATGGAGACTTCGCGGGACTGATACTCGCGTCGCGCCCATTGAAGGTCTCAACGAGCCCGGGGTTGCCCGGGCTCACATCCCCCTCAGCATCCCCAAGACACTGTCAGTTCACCAACATCCCGCTTCTGCCTGACCCGCCTCCTCCCTGATAGTTCCATGGCGCCGACTGCATCGCCCGCGCCCGGATGCACGCCTCCAGCACCTCGATACGCCGGTTCACCTCCTTGCCGCGCGGAGTCACCATCCAGAGCGGCAAGGAACCGACCTGATCCGGTAACACCTGCACGAGAAGCCCCTGCTGAATATGCCGGGCAACGATAAGCTGCGGCAGCCAGGTGACACCCATCGACTCCAGCGCCAGCTGGCGCGCCAGAGAAGTTTCGTTGGTCACGAGACGGATCTCCGGAATCACTTCTCGCAGCGAAGGCGGAGCGTAAAGCTGCCAGTCAAACAGGTCACACAATACAAAGTCGTCCTTCGCCAACGCCGTAGCGTCCTCAGGTGGCCCGCGCCTCGCGAGATAGGCGGGGCTTGCACAGAGCACCAGATCGAGTGAACCCAGAGTGCGCACCTGTCGCTGGCTCACCGGCTCCGCGCCATGGATCACGATCAGGTCGACGTCGACTTCATCGATCACGACATCACCCGCAAGCACCTGGGCATCCAGGGTGATGCCGGGATAACGCTGCAGGAATTCCGCCAGCAGCTCGATCCCAGCAGGCGTGCTCGCCCGCCATTCGACCATGGCCAACTGATCTCAACAAAGGTTCAGTGCTGCAAAGGCGGCATTCAATTCGCGGTGCCGCGCGTTCACATCGTCGAGAATGTACGCCTGGGTCGGGATGAAGAAGAGCCCCTTCGCCAGCCCTTCGAGGGCAATCCGCCCGCACTCATCGCAGGAAATGAAGCGTTGCCGCAGCATCTTCTCCGCATGTGGTGGGATGACCTGGTGCAATGGATCATCCACACCAGCTTTTTCGAGCGCGTCAAACGTCGATTTCAGGCTCTCCGTCAGCACCGGGCCCGGCATCAACACACTCACGGACACACCCGTGCCCTGCAACTCGTAACGCAGCCACTCCGCGGTGACCAGCAGCGCGTGTTTGGTTGCGCCATAGATACCCATCTTCAACTCGGCATTATCCGGTGGCATCACGAGCGAGTTTTCCGAACCGGTGAACATGATGTGGCCTGCACCACGGCGCGCCCGGATCCGCTTTACGAAGGCTTGAGTGAGCCACAGATTGCCGAAGTGGTTCAGCTCGAACTGGCCGGTTACGTCCGATGGTGTGCATTCGAGGAGAGGCTTCATGAGCCCCGCCCCGGCATTGGCGAAAATCATATCGAGCTGCCCTTCCCGCGCGAAGATGTCGTCGAGTAGGTCCTCGGACGCGGCTGCATCCGTAACATCTGCACGCACACGCCTGACGCTGCCGAGCGCCGCAAGCTCTTTTGCCGTTGCATTGCCCACCGCATCATCGAGATTGGTGAAGACCACACGCGCACCCGCGAGCAGACATTGCCTCGCGATGCCTTTGCCGATGCCCTGGGCACCACCCGTGACCAGCACGGTCTTGCCGTTCACGTTCATGTCAGTACTCCTTGGACTTCCTCAGCTGGGAGATCAGGGCTGAAACGCGTACTGCACCGCCGCGCGGGCTGATATCGCCGGCAGCAGATGTCCCTGGATCAGATCGAGATGCATCGGGTACGACGCGTAAGTGAGATAGTCTTCCCGGCTCTCGAAATCCGCGACGACCACGTGGTCCCAATTGCCCTCCCGCAGTCCCGCATCCGGACCATGGGCGAAGGCTTTCACGAAAGGCAGCGCCGCGAGCCCATCGAGTTTTTCGAACAGCACGGCGCGCGCTTCCGCTGTGGTTTCTGGCTTCCATTTGAACATGACACAATGGCGGAACATTCACTGATCCTGGCTCTGGAGTTAGGATCGGGACGTTAGCGGGTTGATCCACAAATGTCGAAGCGAAACCGGTAAATCAGGGGAGAACAGATGAAATACGAACAGATTCTCTACACCGTCACTGACGGTATCGCTCTGGTGACACTCAACCGTCCCGAGAAACTCAACGCCATGACCGCACTGATGGGTGCGGAAATGGCCGACGCCATGGCCGAAGCCGACGGCGACGACAACGTGCGTTGCGTGGTGGTTACCGGCGCGGGCCGAGCATTCTGTGCAGGGGCAGACCTCGGCGGTGGCGATCGGTTCGCCGGTGGCTGGGGCGGTGTCGAACGGGAATACCGGCGCAAGATGCCGATGGAGATCCGCAAACCGGTCATTGCGGCCATCAATGGCGCTGCGGTGGGCGCAGGGCTCACTTGGCCACTACAGGCGGATATCCGCTACGTCGCGCATGACGCCAAACTCGCATTCTCTTTCGTGCGACGTGGTGTGCTGCCGGAACTGGCATCGCATGTGATCCTGCCGCGTTTGGCAGGTCTGTCACGGGCCAGTGAGCTGCTGCTGTCCGGCCGCACGTTTCTGGGTGATGAAGCCGTGGAGTATGGCGTCGCCACCCGCGCCTTCGCAGCTGCGGATGTTCTGCCGGAAGCGATGAAGCTCGCGCGCGACATCGCCACCAACGCCGCGCCTCTGCCGGTGGCTATTGCCAAGCAGCTGATCTGGGAAGGTACCGGGATCGACCTCACCGAATGGCGCAAGAAAGAGGGCAAGCTCTTCAACTTCACCATCAAACATCCTGATTCGAGAGAAGGGACCAAGGCTTTTCTCGAAAAACGCGCGCCGCGCTGGGGCGGATCGATCAACCGGGACTATCCGACCAGCTGATCGCGGTACACTTCAGCTCTTCCACACATCCGATATTGGCCACAGAGGAGCGCCACCATGCCGCAATACGACCTCCTGATTACCGGTGGATTAGTCATCGACGGTACGGGTGCTCCGGCGCGAAAGACCGATATCGCCATCGAAGCCGGACGAATCGTCTCGCTGGAACCCGGTCGCGGGGCAACGGCAAAGGAAGTCATCGACGCGAAGGACCGGATCGTCACACCGGGCTTTGTCGACGTGCACACCCACTACGATGGACAGGCGACCTGGGACAAACACATGGCGCCGTCATCGAACCTTGGCGCAACCACCGTCGTGATGGGGAACTGCGGGGTGGGGTTTGCGCCCTGCCGCCGTGAAGATCATGAGGTGCTGATCCAGCTCATGGAGGGTGTCGAAGAAATCCCCGGCACGGTGATGGCTGAAGGGCTCACCTGGGAGTGGGAAACCTTCCCTGAGTACCTCGATGCACTCGATCGAAGGCAACGCGATATCGATGTCGCCGCCCTGGTGCCGCACGGACCGGTGCGTGTTTTTGTCATGGGTGAACGAGGTATCCAGCGCGAACCGGCGACAGCTGCGGACATTGCAGCCATGAAGAAGATCATTGCCGACAGTCTCGCTGCCGGCGCCGTGGGCTTGTCCACTTCACGCACCCTCGTGCACCGCAGCAGCAGCGGCGACCATGTTCCGACCTACCGCGCCGCGACAGAAGAACTGAAACAGATCGGTACTGCGCTCAACGGCAAGAAGGGCCATGTCTTTCAGCTGATTTCTGACTGGGAAGACCCGGACAACGAATTCGATATTCTGCGTTCGACCAGCCGTGCGACCGGCGCGAAGGGCACGTTCACGCTGCTTGATCTCGGCAACAAGGCTCCGGATGGCACGCCGCTCTGGCAGTACCACCTTCAGAATATCGAGGCCGCACAGGCCGAAGGTCTCGACATTCGCGGCCAGGTGCTGTCCCGTCCCGTCGGCATGTTGATGGGCCATCCTGCTTCCATGAGCCCTTTCTCACGCCGGCCGGGTTACCTCGCACTCGAGGGGCTCTCGAAGGAACAGAAACTCGCGGAACTGCGCAAACCTGAAGTGCGCGCCCGCATCCTCGGCGAACAGAACATCAACCCACATATCTTCGTGCAGATCTTCGAGAAGCGGTTCGGGACGATGTATCCGCTGGAAGAGCCGATCAACTACCTGCCGGCAGCCAAAGACTGCGTTGCCGCGCAGGCGGCAGCTGCGGGCATGGATCCGCTCGCCTGGCTGTACGACTACTTCCTCGGCAATGACGGATCAAATCTGATCTATATTCCGGCGACCAACTTCACCAACAACACCCTTACGCTGCTGCGGCATGCCCACACGGTCTCTGCTCTGGGCGACGGTGGCGCCCACGTGGGTTCCATCTGCGACACCAGTGCCGGTGTGTTCCTTCTTACCAAGTGGGTGCGGGAGCGAGGTGAGATCGGTTTGCCGGAAGCCGTGCACATGCTTTGCCGGCAGCCGGCTGAGCTCTATTCACTGCTGGATCGTGGTCTCATTGCCGAAGGCATGAAGGCAGATCTCAACATCATCGACTTCGATGCACTGGCATTGCGCACACCTCGTATCGTGGCTGATCTTCCCGCAGGCGGGAGGCGTTTCGTTCAGGATGCGGCAGGAATGGACGTCACGATCAAATCCGGCCAGGTCATCTTCCGCGACGGTCAGCACACTGGCGTTCTGCCAGGTCGGCTGCTCCGCGGCGCGCAGGGTCTCGTCTGCTGATCTTGCAATCAGCAGCGGTCAGGGACAGTCAGTCCCTGACTACGCCTTGAGCGTGTGCTGATTGGTACAGAGAGAATTCCAGGTCGAATACGGCGGCCGCATGAACTCGGCCATGGTCTGGATCGTCACTGACAACAGGCCGTGGCGCGACTTCAGCCCCGTGTTCCACCGCGACATCCAGAAGCCGCAGGAACACCCGGCGCCATGCGTCAACCCGCGGGGAGGCGCCGCGAACGTTCCTCGTCAGTCATGTGACGCAGCTCCTTGCCGTACACCACGTAGAAGACAAACTCGGCGACGTTTTTGGCATGGTCGCCGAACCGCTCCAGCGATCGTGTCGCCCAAACCAGCTGCAACGCACCGGCAGTGAGGTCCGGGCGAACGCTGATGAAAGCCTGCAGTTCACCGGTGATCTGCCTGCAATCATCGTCAATAACCCGGTCCTCCTGACGGACCCCCGCTGCCGCGACACCATCGAACTCCACGAAGGCCGTCAACGCCCGGTGGGTCAATGACACCACCCGTGAGCCGAGGTGGCCGATCCGCCCGCCAAATCGCTCCAGCGGGAGGCCGGACGACTCCTTCGTGGCCTTGGCGATCCGCTTGGCCAGATCTCCCATGCGCTCCAGGTCCATCACCACTTTCAGAACGGCGAAGACGAGACGCAGGTCGCCCGCTGCGGGCTGACGCTGCACCAGAAGGTCCCGGCAGGCTTCGTCGAGTCCGAGTTCCAGGCGGTTGACCTCGCTGTCGAGCATCACAACCTGGTCGGCAAGGCGCATATCGCCGCGTTCGAGCGCACCCAGCGCATCACTGAGCTGGTCCAGGACCAGTTGCCCCATTTCCCGCACGCGGGCCACGAGCCCTTCCAGTTCCGAATTGAACTGGCCGGACAGATGCCGTTGAAGATCGTTCTTGCCGAGGTTCATGCAGGTGCTCCGCTCAGCCGTAACGGCCGGTGATGTAGTCTTCGGTCTGTTTCATCGCCGGATTGGTGAACAGCGCCCGCGTGGCCCCGAACTCAACCAGTTCCCCGAGGTACATGAAGGCGGTGTAGTCAGACACCCGGGCGGCCTGCTGCATGTTGTGGGTGACGATGAGGATCGAAACCTTGTCCTTGAGGCGGTGGATGAGGTCTTCGATGTTGGCCGTGGCATTGGGGTCGAGCGCACTGGTGGGCTCGTCGAACAACAACAGTTCAGGTTCGGTCGCGAGCGCCCGGGCGATACACAGGCGTTGCTGTTGTCCGCCGGAGAGATTGAACGCCATGTCCTGCAAGCGATCCTTCACCTCGTTCCACAGGGATGCTTCACGCAACGCCATTTCGATACGGTCAGCGAGTTCGAACCGGTTGTTCTGGCCGCGTACACGCAGACCATAGGCGACGTTTTCGAAGATCGACTTGGGAAACGGGTTCGGTTTCTGGAACACCATGCCGATGCGCATCCGCACCTCGATGGGGTCAACGGACCGATCGAGGATGTTGACGTTATCCGGCTGGAACAGGATCTCGCCGGCATAAACCGAGTTGTCCTGAAGGTCATGCATGCGGTTGAAACACCGCAGGAAGGTCGACTTGCCACAGCCGGACGGACCGATCAGCGCCGTTACCCGCGCCTGTTCGATTCGCATGTTGATCTGCCGGAGGGCCTGAACGCTGCCGTACCAGAAATCCAGGTTCCTCACTTCTGCCTTTAATACCGAGGGTTTCAACTCAGCCGGGGCATCGCCGGCGGCAATCCTCACCGCAGGCTGACGGGATTGGGTATCTACCATTTGATCCGCTTCCTGAAACGTATTCGCAACCAGATCGCGAGGCCATTCATGACCAGGGTCATCACCACCAGCACGAGACCCGCCGCGGCGGCGTTTTCCTGGAAGGCGGCCTGCGGCCGCGACAGCCAGTTGAACATCTGGATCGGCATCACCGTGAACGGCGACTTGATCCACTCGAAGCTGATGAAGGGGAATTCCGCAGTGAAGGGCGCATCGGGAAGGAAGGCGATGAACGTGAGTGCGCCGATGGTGATGATCGGCGCGGTTTCACCGATGGCGCGCGCCAGCCCAATGATGATGCCGGTGAGGATGCCACCCGCCGAGTACGGCAGGATGTGGTCCCGCACCAGTTGCCAGCGTGACGCTCCGAGCGCATACCCGGCCTCGCGGATCGCAGCCGGTATCGCCCGGATGGCTTCACGCGTCGACACGATGATGACGGGAAGGATCATCAACGCGAGTGTGAGTCCCGCCGACAGGATGCTCTGGCCGAAGTCGAGTGCATAGACGAAGAGGCCGAGAGCCAGAAGGCCGTAGATGATCGACGGAACACCCGCGAGATTGGTGACGTTGATCTCGACAAGGGCCGTAAACCAGTTACGACGCGCGTACTCCTCGAGGTAGATCCCGGCACCCACCCCGAGTGGAATGGCGGTCAACGCAGTGATGAGCATCACCAGGCTGGAGCCGACTATCGCGCTGAGGATGCCGGCACGGGCCGCCCGGCGGGATGGGAAATTCTCGAAGAAGGACCAGTTGAGACGGCGGGCGCCATCGTCGATCAAACCGGCGAGCAATACCGCCAGCGTCAGGATGCCGATCATCATGCAGGCAAGACCGATGATGGCGAATACCGCATCCCGTTGCCGATTGCGCCGCACCAACTGATGTATGGCCGAGGTGTCCAACATGATCAGTAGGCCTCGCGAAAGCGGGTGCGTGCCAGGTGACCCAGCACGTTGAAGAGCAGCGTCATCAGTACGAGCACCAGCCCGACCGCAAAAATACTCTGGTATTCGATGCTGCCGTGGGGCAGGTCACCCAACGCCACCTGGACGATGAATGCCGTGATGGTGGCTCCCGGCTCGGTCGGATCCCAGGTGAAGTTGGGTTGTTGTCCCGCCGCCACCGCGACCACCATCGTTTCGCCGACCGCGCGGGAGATACCGAGGATATAAGCCGCGACGATGCCGGATGTCGCCGCCGGTACGACCACGCGCAGCGCCGTCTGCAACCGCGTCGCTCCCATCGCATAGGAGCCTTCCCGCATCTGCATCGGCACGGACCGCATCGCATCCTCCGCCACCGAGGTGATGTAGGGAATGATCATGATGCCGATCACCAGACCCGGACCGAGCATGTTGAAACCGGGCAGGTCTGGCATGAAGAACTGCAATGCCGGTGTGACCATCAGCAGCGCGAAGTAGCCATACACGACGGTCGGTATGCCGGCGAGCAGTTCCAGCATGGGCTTGACCGTCTCACGGACCCGGTGGCTCGCGAATTCACTGAGGTAGATCGCGGCTCCCGTTCCCACCGGCACCGCCAGCAACAGCGCTACCGTGGACGTGACCAGCGTGCCCGCCAACAGCGGCAGTACACCGTAGTGCTTTTCCTCGAACATGATCGTCCACTGGGTATCAGTGAGGAAATCGGCCAGCGGCACCTGTTCGAAGAACAGCGCCGATTCGAACAGCAACAGGCCGATGATGCCGACGGTGATCGATACCGTCGCCATCGAGATCGTGAAGAGTAGGGTCTCGATCAGGCGTTCGCCGACGTTGCGCGAACGCCGGAAACCGAACCGTCCCGGCGACGCTGATGCTCCGTTCGCGGAATTGTCACGCATGTCGACACTGGCAAGGGTCATGGGTGAGTCCGGTGAATGACGTATCCAGAAGCCGCCGGCTCATTCAGTGGGTGCGTTCCCGCACCAGCAGTTCTTCGACCGTGAGGCCGATTTCCGTCGCACCGGCAAAACCGCTGCCGACCTTGCCCTCGTCGAGGTTCTTGCGGGCGAGTTCGTAGGCTTTCTCAGGGAGTTCCACGTAACCCACCTCGGCCGCCAGCGCTGATCCGTCGCTGAGATAGAAATCGACGAACTCCCGTACCTCGGGCCGCTGCAGCGACTTCTCCTTGACGTAGATGAACAGCGGGCGGGACAGCGGCTGGTAGCTGCCGTCGTTCACCGCCGACGCGGAAGGCAGGACTCCCTTCGAAGCACCCGGCGGGACCACGGGCACCGCCCGCAGCCGGTCCGTGTTCTCTTCGTAGTACGCCATGCCGAAATAACCGAGTGCACCCTTGTCCCGGGAGACATACGTCACCGTGACGTTGTCGTCCTCGCTGGCCTGGTAGTCCCCGCGGGATGCCTTGGAGCGACCGACGATCGCTTCGGTCCAGTAGTCGAAGGTGCCGGAGTCCGCGCCAGCACCGGCGAGCTTGAGAGCCAGGTCCGGAAATCCGGGACGGATCTGGTTCCACTTCATGATCTTCCGCTGCGCCGCGGGTTCCCACATGCGGCGCAGTTCGTCCACGGTCAGCTGGTCGACGAAGTCGTTCGCCTTGCTCACCACCACCGTGAGCGCATCGTAGGCAATCGGCAGTTCGTAATACTTCACGCCCGCTTGGGCGCAGAGCACCATTTCTTCCTTGAGGATCGGCCGCGAAGCGTTGGCGATGTCGATCTCGCCGCGACAGAACCGCTTGAACCCACCACCGGTACCGGAAATTCCGACCGTGACGCGGGCTCCGCCCAGGGTTGCCTGGTATTCCTCAGCGACAGCTTCGGTAATCGGGTAGACCGTGCTCGAACCGTCGATCTCGATCACCGCCGCGGCATGCAGTGCCGGCAGTGTCGTGGACGCTCCCAGCAACAGCGCGAAGGTCCACAGCTTTCTGGTGTTCAACTTGGTTTTCATGATTTTGTTCATCCGGTTTTTCAGGCTTGGGTCAGGCTCAGAACCGCGCGTTCAGGTCGATCGTCACCGTCTCGACGCCGGCATCGTCCCGGTTGTACCGGCTGGCCGCATCCGACTCGGCCAGGAACCACGACACGGTGAGGTTGAAGTTCTTCAGGAAGTCGTACTGCGCCTTGATCTTGTGGCCCCGCGAGCCGACGAAACCGGAAGCGAAATCCGAATCGGTGAAGTAACCGACAACGGCGTTGCGTTCGACTTCGCGATAGGTGTAATCGAAGGCGATACCGGCGAGATTGGTGCGCGCGCCAATCAGCCACGCGGTGTCCTGGTCGGCATCGGTGAAGGTCTTGAAGTCGACGGCGTCGGCGTTGACGACATACTGGCCGTAGAGCGTCAGTGGCACCGGCAGGCCGACGACATCCATCTGGCCGAACCCTTCGTACAGGGTGAACTCGTCGGTGGTATTGCCGTTGGCGATCAGCGCGATCGCCGGCTCACCGGCTTCTTCGCCGTCGCCGCGATAGTCGTACAGGCTCGCACCGAGTGTCAGGCGAATCCGGTCGCCGGCATCGAATGCAACACCACCCTGCAGGGAGTGCAGCCGCATGTCGTTCTTCCACTGCACGCCTTCGCCATCGACGTTGTCCTTCAGGATGAAATAGCCGGCACTGCCGAACAGCGTCGTGGTGCCGTACTTGCGCTGGTAGGTCGCGGCGAATCCTTCCGGATTGATGTCGCCATCCCAGGCCACGTCACCTAGAGCCATCCACGGCTGTTTCATCTTGCCGGCGAAGACCTTCAGCCCCGGCACGTCCACCGGGTGGTAGTCGATGTAGGCAAGATCGAGCCACACGGGCTTCTTGTCGAAATAGGTGTCGAGATCCTGGTTGGTCGAACGGCGATCCGGGCTGTTGCCGCTGGCGAGCTGGATTCCGACTTCGACTTCCGGGTTGACCTGGGTGAACGCGCCGAGACGGGCGCGAAAACGCTGCCGGTTCCGGTCCCGCCCGCTGGCGGCCGACGCACCGGGTGGCCGGGTATCGAATTTTGGCTCGTCCTCGATGTCGATGGCTTCGTGGCGAGCACGCATATCGCCCCGTAACGCGGTCGTGGCGGCCCACCCCGCAGTCTGCTGATAGGCAGTGAATTCCTTCTTGTCGAGCTTCTCGCGGTCGGCTTTTTTCTGCGCACGCTGTTCAGCACGGGTCTCGCGGGCGAGATCCGCCGTGAGCTCGGCATGCTGGGCTGCAGAGATCGAACCGTTGGTGAGCAGAATGTCCAGGAGTTTCGCATCCACGCCGCTGGCGGCGGACACGTTCGCCCCCGTCGCCAGGATGGCGCCGATCAGGGTTGCCTGGAGTGTTTTCATCGGTTGGCTCCTCGAGAAATCTGCCGGTTGCGGCTATCGCACCGATCTGGACGACTACGCGCATCCTCTTCTCGTGGTGTTACAGATTCATGACACGCCTGCGAAGTGGGCTTGCCCGCGGTGACGTCCCGCCATCGGGCGTGGTCCGGGTTCGGCCGGCAGACCTGCTCCCGGGTGGCGTTGCCGAGCCCGGTGGCCTGCGACAACCCGGGGATCTACAACCTGATGGAAGGTGCGCCTGACATCTTCGTTTCGGGAATCAACATCGGCGCCAATGCCGGGCTCGGGTTTTTCATGGCTTAGGGCACCCTCGGTGCCTGCTTCGAATCCAATTTCGCCCGCCTTCCCGCGATCGCCTATTTCCGGCGGCCCATTCCACCAACAACATCCTTACGCTGCTGCGGCATGCCGACACGGTCTCTGCACTGGGCGACGTTGGCTCGCAGGTGGGTTCAATCTGCAGTACCCGGGCAGGTGTGTTCCTGCTGACCAGGTGGGTTCAGGAATGGACGTCACGATCAATTCGGATCAGGTGATCTTTCGCGATGGTCGCCACACCGGTGTTCCGCCGGGTCGGCTGCTCCGCGGCGGCAGGGTCTCGGTGGTTGACTCGGAGGTCAGGCAGAATCACTTCCTAACCTCCTCCTCTGCCAGATCTTCTCTATCCCCGGCTAAAGGACCTCGCTTTGATCCACTCACCTGTAAAGGACCTCGCCAGGCGCAATTTGTCATCCCGACAGAAAACACCCGTTAGCCTTCGTATCCTTGGAGGGAAAGCCGTGCACTTTGCCAACGCGCACGATCAGTTGCACACCGCGTGGGGTTCACGCTCGTTTCTACTCCGTCTCCGCTCCGACGCTCGTATCCGCCCCGATCGCAGCGAGTCCCGCGCGGACACAAGTGAGGTCGTCGGCTTCAGACCCACCGGAGACGCCCAATGCGGCGACGGCGGCGCCGTCCACGATCACCGGCACGCCGCCGCCAAACGTGACCATGCGCGGTCGCATCATCACGCCGAGACGCACGGTCTCGCCGCTGCCCGTGATCATCTCGTTCACCTTGTCGGTTGACATGCATGCGAACTGGGCGCAGGTGTACGCCTTGTCCTGCGCGACACCGATCGAGACGAGGAAGGCACGCGGGCTTCGCAACAACGCGAGCAGGTTGCCGCCGGTATCACAAACGGCAACGACCATGTTCAAGCCGAGCTCGTTCGCTTTGTCGATCGTCGCCTTGCACAGCGTCCACGCGGCTTCGGCGCTCAGTATCTTCGGACCGTCTTCAGTGATGCGCATGGGATTCCTCCCAGCGGGGCGGGATCTCGACCGCGCGTTTTGCGGGCGCGGTGGTTGCCTGCTTCAGTTCTATCAGGATCTCACGGAAGTGATCGCGGCTGTAGTTTGTGGCTATGGCTGAATACACTCGTTATCCGCCCTGTCTCCATCCTCTGTCAGCGACCGGGCGGATTCCCGGCGATGTAGTCGTTCAACACTTCATGAAAGCGTCTGACCCGGGTTTCCTGCGCGGCAAAATAGGGATCCCGATATCCCCGCGAGCGCCAGCCCGCGGTCTGACCGGCGGTTAATTGCCAGTCCTGAAAAACCACCTGATCCGAATACTCCTGCACGCCTGCGCCATTGTCGTACTCGCGAAAGTCCAACTCCGCCTCGACCAGTCGCAGGGGATTGACCGCAGTGCGATTCACGAACTCGGCCTGACCTTCGATCGGATACGCCATCGTCCATTGATCGAAATAGCACTTTTCAGGATCTGTTGGATGAGGTTCCCAACGCCACACGAGGAAGGAATCTGCGCCCGGCGCGATGGCGACATTGGGGAACAGAACCTGGAAAGGACTTTCGGTCAGCTCTTCGTCATCCAGATGCTCGTAGTGCAGAAAACCCTTCTCCTTCCAGAGTTTTTTCTTCGCAGCCTTGAGGTCCAGCCAACCCTGCATGGCTTTGGTTTCAAAGTCCGGATAGGAATCCGGATCAATGTCCCAGGCTCTCAACGCATCATCAAAGGGGTGCGGCACGCCGTCCGGCAACCGGTCTCGCAGCGAAGGTCTTCCCATCTGAATGATCCGGTTGTGGCCCATGGGGAACATTTCGTAGCGCGAGGTGAAGTGATCCTGATCGATGATGGGTGGAACCTGAGGATGCACGGTGCGGGTGTGATACGACTCATTGAAGTTGTCAGACCAGAATTTCCAGTTGGTGTTGAGTGCAACACGAAGCCAGTTCACACGTACGGTTCTTTCGAACTGATGGTTCTTGTACAGCTCGGCGGTCGGGGCCAGATAAGTCAGCAGATCCGGGCCTTCGTCATCCATGGTGTACCAGACCATCCCCCCCCAGGTCTGCACGCGAACTTTGGAGAGTTTCAATTTTCCGACCGGATCGCCCTGGGGGAAGTCACCGCGATCTGGGCAATCTTCCAGCACCCCATCCAGGCCCCACACCCAGCCATGATAGGGACAGGCAAAACTCTTTTGTGAGTTGTCTTGCCACACGAGTCGCTGGGAGCGATGAATGCAGACGTTGTAAAACCCCTTTAGCGAGCCGTCTGTCTGTTTCACGACGATCACCGATTCCTTCATGAAGTCGTGCACGATGAAGTCGCCGGGCTCCGCCAGTTGCTGCTCACGGCCAGCGATGTGCCAGATTCTGGTCCACAGCTGTTGCCATTCCTTCTCCATGAAGGATCTGGAGTAGTAGCGTTCCGGGTCAATCGGATCGCCCCGCAAATTCGACGGGTCCTTGCCATCCATCGCCAACGGATGCTTCGCAATGTCGTTCATGAGGGAACCCGCTGATTTAGCCCAAAATTAGACGAGCTTCCGCGAGGGAAGTCAAAGGCCTGCACTGGACCTGCGGTGGAACCGCGGTAGATCCGCGATAGAACCGCAGTGGACCTTGTAAATCCCGCTGGTTTGATGAAGGATTCCCTTCACCCAAAGTCTGAACCACGGAGCGCAGGCGTCATGGCTGCGATTGCGAATCTTGTCGCCAAGCAAGCCATCACGGAAGCCATAACCACGGTGCAGCGAGGCATCGACCGTGGTGATCTCGCCCTGATGCAGTCTGCCTGGCACGACGGCGCCGAAGTCCAATACGGGTTTTTCAACGGCCCGGCGACGCAGCTCTGCGAAATCCTAGTGGGTGGTCCTGCGCAGCCAGACAACATCACCACACATAACCCCTCAAACGTGTGGATCAAGATCAGTGGCGATCAAGCCATTTCTGAAAGCTACGTCTTCGTCTACACCCGTGTAGGCGCTGTGCAATCACTGATCGGTGGCCGCTATCTCGATCGACATGAGCGACGCAATGGTCAGTGGCGATTGAGCCACAGGACTTATGTCTTTGACTGGAATATCAACCAACCGGCAACAGGAAGCGGAGTGCCCGGATTCGAAGCACCCTATCACCGTGGCTCGAAGAGCCCGGAGGACCCCGGAGCAAGGTTGTTGGCGAAATGGGGCATCAGGAACCGGTTGGAACCAAGCAGCGGAGGCACAGTGAATCGAACTACAGAACTATCGGCACAACTGGAGGAGAAAGTCAGGGTTGCTCTGGCCAAATCGGACATACAGGAACTGATCTTTGCTCACGCGAGAGCAGTGGATAGAGGCGACACGGTACTCCTGAGATCCGTATGGGCACCGGGTGCGACGATCGATCTCGGAAAATTCTATGCAGGAGACGTCGAAGGCTATTGTGAACTCATGCGTAACACGGCCCTGAATATCAGGCGAATGTCGCACGCCGTTAACAACATCTGGATTGAAGTGGACGGTGAGTCCGCAGTCGCGGAAAGCTACGTCATCGCGACGGCTACCGCCGCCTCTGACCAGGGTGATCAGGACACCTTGTCAGGTGGCCGTTATGTCGATCGCTATCAGTTGTGCAATGGCGTCTGGAAGTGCAGCCACCGCACTTTCGTTTCTGACTGGATCATCGAACAGCCATCAACGGATCAGCGTGATGTACCTGGCAGCATGTACGAACCGCTGACCCTGCGCGGTGGTCTTTACCCGAATGATCCTGTCTACTCGTTCTGGAAAACCCTCGGTAGCTGAGGCGGGCGATTGCACTGACTGCGCGTACCTGCCCCTGTCCTCATAGGATGCCGGCAACCGAAGCAGTCTTGCCGCTGCCCATCATCCGCACCGTTGTTTGATTTCCGAATGGGTGCGCGCATGACCTGCTCGGCGGCATTGCTGGCACACCGGCAGCCGCGAGGCTTCGCGTGATGAGCGTAGCGTCAAAGGCGGTCGCGGTCAGCTGTTCGACGATGCGTTCCTTGCAGATCGGTCTCCCACGCACAACTTCCGTCACGAGCCGAAGCTCGGATGCACCGGCGGGCACTTTCGTTCCGTTCCACTCGACGAGATCGAAGTGAACTCAAAGGAGGTGCACCTACACTTCGTCGTCGAGCGACAACGTCCCCTGCTGAGCCAGCAAGGTGATCGCCATGCCTGTGAACATCTTGGAGACCGAGGCGACCTGGAATACGGTATCTGGGTCGATCGACACAACATCTTCTGCCCGTGCAGAACCGTCTTCTTCATGGGAACTCCCTGAGGCGAAACTCTGAGTTGGAACACGGCATGTGCCTCAATTGGAATCTGGGGGTTCCCAGGTCCGCGAGTACAGCCTGGGTCGATGACTCAACCAACTCGAACAGCGGCGGTCGCAGGCGTCGCCAGTCCCTAGTTCAGGATCTACGCTGCGCTCCTCAACTCGGCGGGACTTCGCGCCGGTAGAACTGGAACGTATGAGGTACCACACCGGGAGTCCTGAAAGGATAAGACCTTCCAAACAGGCGCACATAGCCCGCATATCCAACGCGCTTGCTACCTGATCGAATGGTCGCTAGTAACGATGGATAGTTGTGGGTCTCTATAAAACCAACGTTCAGCGGGTATCCGCGTTCGAGGCACACCATGTCGCGCGCTCGTTGAAGCGCAAATACGAGGCGTTGACCCCGATACTGCGGTTCCACGAACGACTTGTCGCCGTACCTGTAGGGATGCTCCGCCTTCACCCACAAGCCGTCGCTATGCGGCGCGGTGGAAAATGATCCCCAGATGAATCCCACCAAGTGTTCACCATCAAACGCGGCCACGCAGATATCACCGCGATCCAACGCCGCATTGACGAAATCCGTGCTCAGGGCGTCGGGCTTTTCCTCTGCTGCTTGAAGTAACTCAGCACGTGAAGCCAATCGGACGGACAAGCCCTCGATAACGTTCCCAGGTACGGCTTCGGCTGTGATGTTGCGCACACTGACCCGAGCCAGCACGAACCAGGGACTTCTGCGGCGCATCAACGCCGCCTATAGCACTTTGAGGAGTCCCCAGCGGTTAAAGTCTTCGCGAAATGATTGAAATTTCGCCATCACGTAACACTACGGCAATACGACGCATCGTGCGAGCCAGACCAAGCAGAGCGATACGACAGTCGACAGAGAACCCCCAACTCGGCAATCAACCCCCCCTCTCATCCGCAAGATCCCCGCTCACGGGAAGCAGCAGGCCCCACCACGCAAGCCGCTCGCTCGCGCAAACGCGCATCCGACCCACATCGATCTTTTCGTCGAATGCTGAATGACAATCGACCATCCGCTTCCCTCCCTCACTGAAATTCGGCCAGGACCCGCGCCGGGCGCGGTTAGTGTCCAGGAACTTTCCAGGAGCTGGGCCTTTGACGCGGTGGTCATCCTTGGCAAAGATGACTACCTCAGCAATCTAGGAAAAACAGATGAGCCGCACAGGGCCCGACGCTCTACAGTTCGTAACACTGGATGAAGCCGCCGCGATGAAAACAGGCACGCGGGTGACATTTATTCCAGGACTTCCTGCGTTGTACGCGGAAGCGCTCAAGAACATCTGCCACGTAAAGGGAATAACGCTTGTCCGCGCATTGCACCCGATGATGGGCGTAGATGAAGCGACAGGAAAGGATCGGCAAGCGAGGCTCTACGAACTCACCAGTCAAACCAGCATCCCCACCATGTTTCACGATGAGGAGAGACCACGGAACGTCTGGATTGAGCAGTTGGCACTTGCTGAACGCATCGGTGCGCCTGCTTCACCGAAACTCATACCCGACAACTTTGAACATCGTGCGGAACTATTTGGTCTGTGTGCGGTCGTGCTTGCCGAAGACGGGTTGGTCTGGAACATGAGAATCATGAGCGACAGCCCGTTGGCTCAAAAATATGGTTACAGCGCGCAAGCCAGCGCGGCCGCTCCGCAGAAAGTGGCGAACGCGCTCAAGCTCATTGATGGCCGACTAGCAGCCCAGGAACAACGCGGTTCCCGCTACCTGGTGGGAGACACAGTTACCGCCGCTGATGTGTACTGGGCAACGATGAGCATGTGCGTGCTGGTTCCACCAGCGGAGATCATGCCGTTGACTCGGCAAAACAGAGGCATGCTCAAGTACTTTGGGAAGAATGGGCAGATCCCGGTCATCGCCGAGGCGCTGACGGCGCGTATCGAGAACCACCAGCGCTACATTCTCAGTACCTACTGCGAAACACCGGCTGTTTTGGGTGGCGATCCCTTGCAAGACGTTTGATTCGCGGCGGCTGCAGAATGCGCGCGAAATGCGAGGTGATCATGAGCGGAAGCTACGGGTGGCCGGCACCGGAATGTAACTTTGCTCGCAGCTACTTCGGTAACCAAGAGCAACCGAATTCAATGCGCATGTTCCGCGTGACGTGGGCGACGCAGGACCGTGAGTGGGGGCGTGGTCCCTCCGCTCATCCACCAGCGCAAAGGTTCCGCGATGACCCTCAGTGACTTACCGCTGTCAAAGATCTTCTGGAACATCTTCGCCATCGAAGCGGTGTTGATCGGGGTCCTTCTCTTCAAGGCCGTACAGAGCTTCTCCGACTCCAAACCGACAGATGGCGGCATGATGGGTCCCTGACTGATCCTAGTCCCGGTTGTAGCGCTGGCGCTCGTGGGCTGCTTGTTCCTTCTGTTCAAGACACCCGCAGTGCAAGCCACCCTGACCCTTCTGCTCCTCTTTCCCGTCGTTGGCTCAGTAGTCGCAGCCCCGATCCACTGGGTAATCCAGAAGGTCAAGGACAGCCGGATGGTTGTTGAGCGCGAACGTGACCGGCTCGGCGAGTACATCTTCCAGGAACCCGGCGCGCGCACCTCGGCGAAAGCCGTTGCGGATCGCGATCTGGCACGTATTAAGGTAGCGTTACCGAACGCGGGCGACATCAACCGCATCGCCGACTTGAACCTGCCGTATTACGTGCCGCTGGGAGACAAGGAGACCTTCCTTTCGTTCGCGTTGAAAGACGCCGATGATTCGGATGCTTGCGCCGCGGTCGTTGAATTGCTCCTCTCGGCGGGGGCTGATCCGAACCTCCCCCACGCCTTTTCCATATACCGAGCCATGAATGGGGGGACCCGAGTTGTCGAGATCCTCCTGCGCGCAGGGGCCGACATCAACGTCGGAACGGATTCGGAGGGGGCACCGGTCTGGTGGAGCGTCCTGGAGAGCGGCCCGCAGGGGACCACCGATCTCACGATGCTTCAGTTCGTGCTCGATCACGGCGCCGACACCACGAAGCGCAGGAGCTATGGCAGCCCCATCGAAATCGCGGTAGAGGGAAATCGTTGGGATGCAGTGGCAATATTTGCCCCGCGCGTGCCGGAGGCGAGGGACGTGGTGATTGGGCGCTACCCCAATTTTGAGCAGGAAGGAGAAGCTGTGCATGTTCTGCTCGCCCGTGAGGTGAAGGCGCTGCAGGAAGCCAACCTGCCCGTGCCAGATGGCATGCGCGCGGCACTGGTAGCACTTGGCGTGACGGTCGAGTAGACGAGGCCGAAGACCGCGGCACAACACACCACCCTCGCACCCCTCCGGAGTCTCAAGTGCCAGAATCGATGTTTGACCGATTTCGCCGATCGGCTGAGATCACCGCCGACACCTGGCGCGATCCCCAGCATGATCTCGATGCCATCCGCCCGGCGACGGCCGAAGAACGTGCCGAAATCGAGCGCTTCCTGATTGCACGGGGGATCCGTCACTTCATCGATGCTGAGGCCCTCGCGATGCTCAATACCTCGTCGGCGCGCGAAGCGCTCCTGGCCGCATTTCGTGAAGGAAACGGGGATATCCGCGCGGCGATTGCCCATCTCGCCCCCGATCTGGTCGGCGCCGAAGAGCGTGTGCGGGAGTTGGTGCAGCGCGTCGAAACCTGTGATGTGTATCAGGGGTTAAGCCTCACGCTCGAACAGATCTAGGACGAACATCCCCCCGCTGTCATCGATGCCATGCTGAGGCGTGTTGCTCGCGACCCTGGCACTACTGCCGTCCATTTGATTGCACTGCTCTACTACATCTTCGGAATCACCAAGCAAGCGTTTGATTGGGAATACCGCCCCTTCTTTCTCCGTTTCATTCCGGGTGACGACAGTGATCGTCGAGCCGCCTTCGCCCAGGCATGCCAACGGATCGGCCGAGAGCCGGCGGCGTACGAAAACAGTGATTCACCCCAACGGGAGGACCTCCGCGATGAGTAGGCGCCAAGCTGTGCTGGCCGAGCGTAGGTTCCGTGGCGCGTTGAGACGGAATTACCATGATTGTTCGCAATGTTGCGGCCCCGTCTAAGCGAGCCGAAAAGGCGACTCCGGCGCTGGGCGACGCCTCCCAGCCGCCTTGTCGACATAACCCGACGAGCGATCTGAGTTGATCGAATCTGGAAGACAACGACAGAATCGCTAACGCGGGGGAGTGCGCAGAACGCTCAAGGCCGAGGCCACACGACCAACTCCATCCACTGCCAGACTTTCACCATTGTTCGCTAAAAGACCTCCGCTTCGCTCCACTCACCCACATACGACTACAGCCGCCGGTACTTGCGCACCGGACTGAAAACACACGTTATGCGTCCTATCTTCGAATCAGCGGTCTAGGTCAATTCCAGCGCGATCCCCTCTCTACGACGGCAATTCTGTGTATCCCCCTCATTGGGATCGTGAGGAGAGGTGTGCCCTCGTCAATGGAGTGTGTCCTCGTGAAGTCCGAAAGAACACGTTGTACGATGTGAATGTGCTGAACCACGGCGCTGCCAACGAATCGGTATGCCGCTAATAGATCAACTGGTCAGCACCTCGCTATCGCGTGACGGTCGTCACCTGACTCGAACCGACTTTATCTAGTTTTGGAATCGCCACGTAGTAGGTTCGTCGACGTGAGCGGTCCACGTGGCATGTCATCATGGAGTAATCGGTTTCAAAGGAGCTGGCTAAATGATTGGACGTCGGATCATCCGCCTGTGTCCGCTCACTGGATACCCCCCTAATAGGGGGTAGTGAATGCGTCCGATGCGGGCGAGGCTGCGATACCGGTTGAACGTGGCCGAAGCTAGGGCGATATCACCAAATTTGTGACACCTCAGCGACGGAAGCGCATGTCGGCGGTAGTTCAATGAATTGAGGAAGAAAAAAATGACATTTCCGTTTCGATCGCAGATCTCCGGGACAATCACAGTCAGACGATTGGTTGCCTTCGGGATCGTCATCTCACAGTGTCTGATATCAACGGCATATGCATGGGAAACAAAGGAGGTCAAAATCATGATCCCTGTGATCGGAGACAAGGTCATCATCTACACAGGCACTGTCGATGTGAAAACCAGTAAGCTGCTCGCGATCAGCTGCCCGAATGATCCGGGTGATGCTGCCGACACCAGCGAGAAGGTCGTCATCAAATAGCCGAGTGACGACCTTGACAGCGTGGATGGGCTGTCGGGGATTGGCCGACCTGCGCCACTGGCGGACCGACTATCCAGGAGTCGGTGTCTTTGGCGCAGTTGTTACTTTGTATGCGCGCAAAGACAGGCCTTGCGAGAAGATCATCGTCAAACGGTGGCGCGATGATGGCACGACCGTGCCGAATGCTTCCCGCCCGGCTCTCGTTGGTTGTCGGCCCCAGGTCGGTGTATGGTTGTCAGGGCGATCCTTGCGGCGACACTGCCGGCCTACTGGCTGTTCCCCAACGTGCAGTTGCTGCCGTCGCTGGATGGCGCATTTCTCATACGCGCCTATCCGCACCCGAGCGACCCTGGGCGGCACATGAGCAGGATCACCTTCTATCGACGGCTCAACACCAACGGACCGGTTCAGAGGCAGAGCATCGACGAACAGCGCACGCTCTCCCAGATGTTCGCCAGCATCATCCGCGATGAGGATTACGCCATGAGCACCAGCCAGCAGCTCACGGCGAACAGTGGTTCACTCGCCGAAGTCGTCTTCGGGCGAAACGAACCAGCGCTGCACCACTACCACAACACCTATCGCGAAGCTCTCGGACTCGAACTGTTGCCGCTGCTCGAAGCACGCTGACCGCAGATCCGCAGACTCCACAGGAACATGCTCCATCCAACAAACAACTTGAGGGGTGGTGCGAAAAGGCAAACTCAGAGGGGTAAATCGCTCGAACAGATCGAGAATGGCTGGTTCAAGCGAAGAAAGTTCGCACCACCGGCAGCTGCAAACGGGGAAAGCGTGAGTTTCCCCCAGTTCTCGAATGGTCCGATCGGGCGCGAGCAGCGGGATCTCTCGACTATCCGTCGAGATTGGATCGCCTCGGACGATCAGGGTGTAGGCCCGGATGCATCTTCCATCTGTACCGCATCAGGCCGAACCTCCTGCACGACAAGTCACGCACCTGTTGGGGTCCGCTCAACGGAGTGTCTGATCCTCTCGGAAGACAACCCGGTAGAGCAGTGGAAACCGTGTCGACGCCATCTGCATCCCAGTCTCCATGCCGGACGACTTCACTCGGCGTGAGCCAATCGGTCCATTCAAAATCGTCCCTGGAGGGCTGCGCCGGAAGAGAAAGCCGGTAGAAGAGCCCCAGGTTTCCGAACCAGTAGACATTGAAAATCCGGGTCGAAGAGCTGCTTTCAAGAGGTATCTTGAAAACCAGCAAATAGGTCCCGTTCGTTCTCTGGGCGGCCTCGCGTGACAGCAACAGCGAGCTGGAAACGGAATGCGGGTTCTTTTGGATGGAGACTTCAGGCGTAAGGCCAGTTTGCTCAAGCAAAGGGGTGACTGGCGGGGTTCGAATTTCGACGTCGAGGTCGAGTGTTCGACCATCCACCTTCGGCGTCTTGTCGGCGAGCAAATAGGAACTCGCGGTCAGCCTGATCATCAGTCCTGCCAAACAGACGAAGGCCGAACCCAATCCACGTGTGAAATGGGCGTCGTCCTCAGTGACAACGTATCGGGAGCAAGACAATCCGATCAGAAATGCTGCTGCGAATCCAAGGAAAGCAATCAGGCTAACGTAGATGTCGTTTTTGCCACTATACGAACCGTCCCGGTACCACTCCGACCAACGATCCGCCAGAAAAAGCATCGCTATTGCACCGAAAATGGCCGTGATCAGGCCAGTTGCGACGGAATGAAGCCATGTCATCGGAAAAGAGCGGCTTACGACTGTGTTTCGACTCGAAACCCCATTTGATTCTCGTTCCGAACCAGTGATCGTCGATGAAAGTTAAACGTTGCGGACCGCGATTTTGGTTTAGTCCCTAACCACGCGGTTCGAGAGCGTGCCGATGGGTTTGACCTCGATCTCGATGAGGTCACCTTCATCCATGAAGATCGGTGGCTTGCGGGCGGAACCCACACCACCGGGTGTGCCGGTAACGATGATATCACCCGGGACTAGTTCGATGAAGGTTGAACAGTAGGCGATCAGCTCCTCGAAGCCGAATACGAGCAACGATGACTTGGCGTTCTGCATGACATTGCCGTTAAGGCGCGTGGTCAACTCAAGTGAATCCAAAGCACCGATCTCATCCAAGGTCATCATCCACGGGCCGAATCCGCCGGTTGAGGCGAAGTTCTTGCCTGGCGTGAACTGCGACGTATTGCGCTGATACTCGCGCACGCTGCCATCGTTGTAGATGCTGAAGCCGGCCACATGATCCATCGCCCGCTCTTTCGCAATGCGGCGCCCCGCTTTGCCAATGATCATGGCGATCTCGCCTTCGTAGTCGAGCGTGTTCGATTCACGCGGCCGGATCATCGGTGCCTTGTGGCCCATCTGTGCGCCGGCGAAGCGGACGAAGATCGTTGGGTAAGGCTCACCACCACGCCCGGTCTCTTCCTGGTGCGCCTTGTAGTTGAGGCCCACACACAGAATCTTGTCCGGGTTCGGCAGCGTCGGCAGGTAGGTGATCGCAGAAAGCGGAATACCTGTTTCGCCGGCAGACGAGCGCGCCAGGCCTTCCAATGCGTTGGCCGCAATCGCGGCCTTCAGATCGGCATACTGACTGCGCGCGCCCACATCGATGACCGCATCACCACTGGCCGACACCACACCAAAACTGGCACGTCCCTGATATGCGAATGTCAGCCAGCGCACGGGTCTCTCCTCACATCGTAAAAGTCGTGAAAGCCTTGAAGGTCAGTTGAACATGATGACGCTGCGCGCCACTTCACCGGTACCGAGCGCCGCGAATGCATCGTTGATGTCCTCAAGCTTGATGCGACGCGACACCATGTCATCCAGATGCAGACGCCCCTGCAGGTAGTAGTCCACGAAACGGGGCATGTCCACGCGGAAACGGTTTGAACCCATCATGCTGCCCTGGATCTTCTTCTCGAAGAGGAACTCCATACCGTGGATCGATACCATTTGTCCGGGTGGAATCATGCCGATGACGGTTGCTGTGCCGCCGTTACGCAGCATGTTGAACGCCTGTTCCGCGGTGGCCTTGAGGCCGATGGCTTCGAAGGAATAGTGCACACCACCGCCGGTGAGCTCCTTCACTTCGCCCACTGCATCTTTCTCTTTGGCGTTCACTACATCGGTTGCGCCGAACTTGCGGGCGAGTTCGAGTTTCGACGGAACCATATCCACAGCGATGATGCGAGACGCGCCGGCAATTGCTGCGCCGTTGATGGCCGACAGACCAATGCCGCCACAACCGATCACCGCAACCGTTGCACCCGGCTCCACCTTGGCGGTGTGGAAGACCGCACCCATGCCCGTCATGACGCCACAGCCGATCAGTGCAGCGCGATCCATCGGCATGTCCGGACGAATCTTCACCACCGCATGTGCGTGTACCAGCAGCTGCTCCGCATAAGAACCGAGGTTTGCAAACTGACCGAGCGGTGCGCTGTTCTGGGAGAGTCGTGGCGGCTGTTCCTTCGACCTGCGGGTTTCCGGTTCCTGACACAGGGACATGTGACCGGTGAGGCAATATTCGCAGTGACCACAGAAGACTGAGAGGCAGGTGATCACATGATCACCCGGCTTCACGTAGTGCACATCTCCGCCAACAGCTTCGACGACGCCAGCACTCTCGTGACCCAGAACCATGGGCACTGCACCTGGATAGGTACCGTTCCAGAAGTGCAGGTCGCTGTGACACACACCGGCAGCTGATGTCCGGATCAACACTTCGCTGGGGCCGGGCTTGTCGATACGGATATCTTCAATGGTCATGGGCTTGTTCACTTCACGGAATACGGCGGCTTTCATTTTTTCCTTCGACTCCCCGGTGCGGTTACTCGCCCGAAGTTTGCCAACCTCGCTGGTGAAAGACCACGGCTGATTGATTTTGAACAATACGCGAAGGCTGTATATAAAACCAGTATGCAGCCGCTTTCCGAACTTGCCGCGTGTTTTCGTCTTTATGGTGTGTGCATCGCCTGCGACCGCATGGAGCAGCTCGACCTGGAACAGTTGATTGAGCGACTCGGCGGAGAAACTACCGTCAGTGACGTACGCAGCCGACTGCGTTGCCGCTCATGTGGAGAGCGGCGACCAGATATCCGGGTGGTGTATGTCGGAGTGAACGCGCTGGCCGGGACGTTCAGCTATCGAAGAGGCTGAATGCCGTGTGCACGGTCGATGATCAAATGAGCTCCGTGGCTTCAAGGGTCAGCCCGAAACCATCGATGCCGACAAAATCCACCTCACGACCGGCAATCAACCGCAGTTTCTGTACGCCGAGATCGCGAAGGATCTGTGCACCGACACCAATCTCCAGCCACTCGGCCTTGCGGGCACTTTCCTTGCTGGCGCTTTCGAGGTGTTCAAGTGGAACACCCACAAAACCCGAACGCAGATACACCACGACACCTCCACCGAGCTTTTCGATGCGGTCGAGGGAGGCGTCGAGCAGATTCTTCTGATGTTCGGATTGCGGACCGAACACGTCCTCAATGAGTTTCTCGCGATGAATACGCACGGGGATCGCCTTGGTGGGGCTGATGGTGCCGAAGACCAGGGCCAGGTGTTCCGCATCTTCAAACTTGGTGCGGTAGGCGACCGCGCGGGCAGTGCCGATTCGCGTTTTCACTTTGAACTCACCGGCTTTTTCGACGAGCTGCTCGCGGCGCTGACGGTAGGCGATGAGATCGGCGATGGAGATCATCTTGAGCTTGTGCTGCTTCGCGAACTCAAGAAGCTGCGGCAAGCGCTGCACGGTGCCGTCGTCGTTGACGAGTTCAGCGAGCAGAGACACCGGTAGCAACCCGGCGAGAACCGACAGGTCTACACCAGCTTCGGTATGACCTGAGCGCACGAGTACTCCACCCTGGCGAGCGACCAGCGGAAAAATGTGTCCGGGTCGAACAAAGTCCTCGGCGCCCGAATTGCTGTTGGCAAGCGCCTGGCAGGTCGCTGCGCGCTCTTCAGCCGAGATGCCCGTGGTGAGCCCATGTTTGAAGTCGATGGAAACGGTGAAGGCAGTGCTCATCGGCGCGTTATTGCGCGCCACCATCGGGTCGAGATGCAGGCGTTTGGCGTGATCCTCAAGGATCGGTGTACAGAGAATGCCGCTGGTGTGGCGGATCATGAAGGCAACACGCTCGGCCGTGGCCTTGCTCGCTGCCATGATCAGGTCACCTTCGTTCTCGCGGTCATCATCATCCACCACCACGACCATTTCGCCGGCCTGGATGGCTTCAATGGCTGACTCGACCGTATCGAACTGCGCGCTCATGCTCTGTCCTGACTCTGAAAAAAACGGGACGCGCAGACTACCACTCAGATGGCTTCGACGGCACGCAGACGTGCAATTTCCGCGTCATCCACACCCGCCAGTTCCTTGAGAATCCGGTCGGTGTCTGTGCCGAGCGCCGGCACATCCGTGAGTTCCGGTGGATTGAACCCTCTGAACCGCAGTGGCGTATGCATCTGTGGAATCTCGCCAAATCCCTTGTGAGGCCGCCACTTGAGTGTTTCCCGCGACAAGAGCTGCGGATCACGAATGACATCCGCAAGGTCGTTGACGGGGGCACAGATCACCCCGTGAGCCTGGGTCTTCGCAAAAACCTCCCACTTCGGCAACGATTGAGTCCACACCCCGATAACCGCATCCAGCGCCATCATGTTTTTGCAGCGCGCCGCATTGGTTGCAAATCGTTCGTCTTCGACGAGCGCTGGTTGAGCTATCGCTTCACAGAGGTTACGAAAGTGCCCTTCACGGATACAGATGATGGCCACATAGCCATCTTTCGCGGGATAGACGTTGTACGGCGCGAGCGCAAGACCGGGGTGTTTGTTGCCACGCCGCGGGCCTTGCTTGCCCCCCGCTACAAAGAAGGAGCCAAGAGCGGTGGCGAGTGTGGGAAACACACAGTCCTGCATGGAGATGTCGACCACGGATCCTTTGCTGGTGCGCGTTCGCTGGTGCAAAGCAGTAAGGACACCCGCATAGAGATGGGTACCTCCGAGAAAGTCTGCAAACGCGGCTGCGGTTTTGAGCGGTGGGCCATCCCCTTCTCCGGTTACGCTCATCACCCCGGACATCGCCTGCAGCGTGATGTCCATGCCGAGGTAATCCCGATAAGGGCCACTCGCGCCGTACCCCGTTGAAGCGGCATAGATGAGACGCGGATTGAGAGCACACAAGGCATCCGCGCCGATGCCGTACTTGTCCATCGTTCCCGGAGCAAAGTTCTCCGTCACCACATCCACGTGCTGAACAAGTTTCTTCAGCAGCGCCTGACCATCCCGCGACTGGATGTTGAGCGTGATGCACTGCTTGTTGGTATTGAGCAGCGCAAACGGATAGCTCGAAGGCGCAGCGGCACCCCGTGTTCGCAGGGTTTCACCAATACGCGATTCCACCTTGATCACCCGCGCGCCCGCCTGGGCGAGCAGGAAACCGCAATACGGGCCGTTGTAGACCTGGCCGAAGTCGAGAACGGTGATGTCGGCAAGGGGTTGATCGGATTGACTCATAACCTGTTCCGCTGTCTGTAGGTTTTCTGAGGAGTTCTCAACTCGCGAGTCGACGCACTTCGCCTTCAAGACTCGCATAGTCTGCGAACTCTGTCACCGCGCTTTCCGGTGGTGTGGCCGAAACAAGCCTGAACGCCGGCATAGGCACCCCGCCACGGATTAAATCCGTCAGTCTGTCCGTTACTGCACCGGCACAGTCGCAGGAGCACCTTGCTTCTTGACGAAGAACACGAGCAGCTTAGCCGGTTTCGTATCACTCGCGTTGGCACTGACCGCATGCACATCATCCGGCGTTTCGTAGAACGTTTGTCCGGCTGTCAGCGTCTGCTTTTCGCCGCCATCCACTTGCATCTCCACAGTACCGTCGAGCACATAAACGAACGTATGCGCGTCGTGGCGGTGACGTGAACCCTTCTCTCCGGGTGGCAGATCGACCACCACCATCAGCGCCTCCTGATTCGTAAGCTCGCCGAGGGGTTTGTTCAGAAGGGGTGTGACTACGGTGGCGGGCGCATTCGATCCGCCGGCAGGCCGCTGCAAAGAATCACCTTCGTGCGCGTGGCAGAAAACGGCGAAGAGCCCCGGAAAGAGGGAAAGAAAAAAAGGAAGAACAACGAACTTCCTCAGCTGTTTCGTCTGCATTCGGTGGCTCCATCAATTCTGGGTGGAATAAACCGCTACCACCTTCGCAGCACAGAACACCCGCAAGCAAGAAGAGAGGGGGCAAGAAGAGAGCGCCACCCGGCTGTCCCAGTCCAAGCTCGCGGACACACCTTGCAATTAGTCAGCTTTCCTTATCAACTAACCCCGTCTCGGCCTTCATCCCCTCCACCCCACCTGTGATCCAGTTCTCACTTGTTACCATTTTGCCAATTCAAGCGCTTGCTTGAATCAGGCGCTTGACTAAACTGGGGGCAAAAACCAGACCTCCCGCCGATGAACCGGACCCGCTGACCATGACCGAGATGCCCCAACCCCTCCCGACCTGGCGAAACGACGGCGACGCCCGCGACCGCCTGATCGCCGCTGCCGCGGAAATTTTTGCCGACAAGGGTTATGACCAGGCCTCCACCCGCGAGATCTGCCGGGTGGCCGGTGTCAACGTCGCCTCGATCCACTACTACTTCGGCGACAAGGCATCGCTCTACCGGGAAGTGTTCCGGTTGCCGGAAAACGTCATGCGCATGCCGGGTGAACTGCTCGATGTTTCAGTTCCGGTGCGCACCGCGATCAACGCCTGGTATCGCCACCTGCTCGGTCTTGCACGTTCGAGCGAGGAGATGAACCGCATCCGGCTGCTCTTCCTGCGGGAGCAAATCCAGCCTTCAGGCCTCGTCGACAGCAGCCGCAGCGAACTGCTCAAGCCTTATCACCAGCACATGACCACCTTTCTCTGCCGCAGCCTTGATATTGACCGCGCCGATGTGGACCTGCACTTCCTGGCCTGCAACCTCGCCGGGCTGGCCATGGTGCTGCTCATCGAACGTGCGGCCATCCAGCGCCTCGCGCCGGGAATGCTCGATACCAATGAACAACTGAATCACACCGCGGACCGGCTGACCGATACCGCGATGATCCTGATCGACCACGAACGGGCACGACGCGGATCGAACCGGACGACGGAGCAGTAAGCCACGGAGGTTTGATATTCCATGACCACACGACCTTCAGAAATACAGCGCCCCCGAACACCTTTGTTGGCGAGTGCTCAGCGTGACGATCGCCCCTCCCTAGACGTGGTGACGGGTGGTCCGGAACCTGACGATTACACCGACGATACGTTGGGATCCGATTCGGTGCTTTCACACCAAACGCCTGCTCGGTCCTCGCGAAAGTTCTATTGGTTGTTGGCAGCCGTGTTGGTCGCAGGTGCCGCCGGCATCTGGTTCATGCGCGACACCCCACCCGCTTCCGCACCTGCTCTGGCCGGCGATACCGCTATTCAGACGGCCAACCCGGCCATCGCCACCGCCTCATCCGGCGCCGTGGCAGCGCTCACTGTTTCCCTGATCGCTCCCACACCCATCAACTGGAACGAAAGCATCGTTGCCAGCGGGGCCATTGCCGCCTGGCAGGAAGCGGTGGTCAGCGCCGAAGTCAGCGGTCTTCGCATCAGCGAAGTCGCGGTCGATGTCGGTGATGAAGTCAATCAGGGTGATGTACTCGTCCGGTTTGACGCTGCCACGATGCACGCCGCCGTCGCCCAACAACGCGCCATGGTGGATGAAGCCCGGGCACGTCTCGAAGAAGCCGCAACACTCGCCAGACGCGCGCAGCAGTTGCGCCAAAGCGCCGCGATCAGCGAACAGGATCTGATCCAGTCGGTCTCCCGCGCACAGGCCGCGCAAGCGGCGCTGCAGTCGGCACAGGCGCGCCTGCAGGCCAGTGAGCTCAATCTGCGTTTCACCACCGTCACAGCGCCGGACAACGGCGTCATTTCTGCGCGCAGTGCGATGCTCGGCGCTGTTACCGGTCCGGGTGTGGAACTCTTTCGGTTGGTACGGCAGAACCGCCTTGAGTGGCGCGCGGAAGTGACCGGCGCACAGCTTCTGCGAGTGACGCCCGGCCAAAAAGCCGAACTCACCTTGCCCGATGGCAGCAAGGCCATCGGCACAGTACGCCAGGTGGCTCCGGTGCTTGATGCCAAGTCCCGTACGGGCATCGTCTATGTGAAGCTCGACCGCCATGCCTCCCCCGCCGCTCGTGCGGGCATGTTCGCGAGCGGCACACTGGTGTCCGGCGAACGTGCCGGCTTTGCTCTACCTGCATCCGCCGTGGTACTGCGTGACGGACATGAAATGGTGTTCAGGCTGAGGGGAGACAACCGGGTTGAGGGGCGCAAGATCGAAACCGGCCGCCGGCAGGGCGCCATGGTTGAAGTGATTTCCGGCATGGACTCAACGGAAAGGGTCGTTGGCAGCGGTGCCGCCTTCCTCAACACCGGTGATCCGGTGCGTGTGGTTGACGCTCCTGTTTCAACAACCTCTGACCTGGCAGCCCAGTCATGAACTTTGCCACCTGGGCGATCCGCCAGCCCATACCGCCTGTAGTCCTTTTCCTGCTGGCCACGTTCGCCGGTCTCTACGGCTTCTCGCACATCAAGATCGCCGACATGCCGGACATGGAACTGCCGATGGTGATCATCAATGCCGGCATGCCCGGCGCGTCACCCTCGCAACTCGAAACCGAAGTCACGCGCAAGATCGAAAACGCCGTGGCATCCATCGACGGCATCGACGAAATCAATTCCACCGTTTCAGAAGGCATGTCGACGACGATGATCCAGTTCAAGCTGGAAAAAAACGTCTTCGAAGCCCTGAATGACGTCCGCGCCCAGGTCTCGAACCTCCGTCAAAACCTGCCGCCGGACCTCGAAGAACCGATCGTTTCCAAGGTGAACTCATCGTCCATGCCGATCCAGACCATCAGCGTCTACTCGTCGAGCATGGATGAAGAGGCGCTGTCCTGGTGGGTGGATAACACTGTATCCCGCAAGCTGACCGGTGTTCCCGGCGTGGCTGCAGTCAACCGCCAAGGCGGGGTCACCCGTGAAGTCCGCGTCGAGCTCGATCCGGTGCAGCTCGCTGCCCTGAATGTTTCCGCAGCGGATGTTTCCCGTCAGCTGCGACGTTCCCAGCAGCAGTTGTCCGGCGGGCGTGCGGAGATCGGTGATGCGCGCCAGTCGCTGCGTACCATCGCCACCGCAGCCAGTGCCGAAGATCTCGGCGCCATGGACATCGTGCTGCCCGGTGGACGGCACCTGCGCCTCGACCAGATCGCCAGGATCCATGACACCGTGGCGGACCGTTCCCAGCTGTCCCTGCTCGACGGCAAACCCGTGGTTGCCTTCTCCATCCAGCGCACCAAGGAAGCGAGTGCGATTGATGTGGCGGAGGCGGTGACGATCGCACTCGACGAACTGCGCGCCCAGAACCCGATGGTGGAATACCGGGTCGTCAACGACTTCGTCAAACGCATCGAACACGAGTATGAGGCGTCGATGCTCATGGTCATCGAGGGCAGCATTCTCGCTCTCATCGTCGTTTTCATCTTCCTGCGTGATTGGCGGGCAACCCTCGTTTCCTCGATCTCTCTGCCGTTGTCCATCATCCCGACCTTCGCGTTCATGTACCTGATGGACTTTTCGCTCAACACGCTCACGCTGCTGGCCTTGTCTCTGGTCATCGGGCTTCTCGTCGACGACACCATCGTCGAGGTGGAGAACATCGTCAGGCACCTGCGCGCAGGCAAATCCCCCATGCGGGCGGCGATCGACGCTGCTGTTGAAATCGGACTCGCCGTGGTCGCCACAACGATGACCCTCGTTGCGGTGTTCTTGCCAACGGCGTTCATGAGCGGCATTCCCGGCATGTTCTTCAAACAGTTCGGCTGGACGGCGGTGCTCGCCGTGCTCGCTTCACTCGCGGTCGCGCGCCTCATCACACCGATGATCTGTTCGCGATTGCTCAAGGCGCACAGCGGCCCGCCGGAACAGGGTCGTATCCTGCAGAAGTACCTGCGTATGGCGCACTGGTCCCTGCTGCATCCGAAAACCGTTGTCGTTGGAGCGACAACCTTCTTCGTGCTCTCCGTGCTGGGCCTCGGCATGCTACCGCAGTCGTTTGTGCCGCCCCAGGATTCCGGGCGCACACGAATCAGCGTAGAACTCACGCCCGGGAGCACACTCGAAGAAACGCTCGCGGTTTCGGAGCGTGTACGCGAACTCGTGATTCAGGTTGCGGAAGTCCGTTCGGTGTTCACCTCCATCGGCGCCGGAAGCTCCGTCAGCTTTTCCAGCGGCGGCGGCAGTTCGGCAATCGGCGCTGCAGATCTGCGCAAGGCCACGCTCACCGTCGAACTGGCGCCTGCGGCAGAGCGCAGCCGTAAGCAACAGGAAGTAGAAGCCGAGTTCCGCGAGATCCTCAAGAGCATGCCCGGCGCCCGATTCACCATCGGTTTCGGTTACACCGGCGAGAAGCTGCAACTCAATATCACGGGTGATGATTCACATGCGCTGTCGGTGGCATCGGAACAGGTGATGGCGGAGCTGCGCAAGATCGGTGGTATCGGCAACGTCACTTCATCTGCAAGCCTGCTCCGTCCCGAAATCATCATCCGCCCGGACTTCGCTGCCGCAGCCGAACTCGGCGTCAACGCCGCGTCGATCGGCGAAACCGTGCAGGTGGCTACCGCAGGCGACTACACCGCAGCACTCGCCAAACTGAATCTGCCCGAACGGCAGGTCGATATCCGTGTGCAACTGCCGTTCGATTCACGCAAGGATCTCGAGCCTATCCGCCAGCTGCGTGTACCCGGCAACAACGGGCTCGTCCCATTGTCAGCCGTCGCGGATGTATCCATCGGCTCCGGTCCCGCGCAGATCACCCGCTACGAACGCGCGCGCAACATCCAGATCGATGCGGAACTCGGCAAGCTGCAACTCGGTGATCTGTCGAAGATGGTGGATGCACTTCCGGTTCTGCAGCGTTTACCCGCCGGAGTCCGCAAAGTCGACGTCGGTGATGCAGAGCGCATGAAGGAAATGATGGGCGCGTTTGGTCTCGCCATGATCACGGGCATCATGTGTGTGTTCATGGTGCTGGTGCTCTTGTTCAAGGACTTCATGCAACCCGTGACAATTCTTGCCGCCCTGCCGCTATCCATTGGCGGCGCCGTCATCGCACTGCTGATTGCCAATCAACCATTTTCCATGCCGGCGGTGATCGGCGTGGTGATGCTGATGGGCATCACCACCAAGAATTCGATCCTGCTGGTGGAATACGCGGTGGTCGCAATGCGCGATCGCGGGCTCAGTCTTCACGATGCGATGCTCGATGCCTGTGGCAAAAGAGCACGGCCGATCGTCATGACAACACTGGCCATGGCGGCCGGCATGATGCCTGTAGCGCTCGGGCTCGATGCAGATACCAGTTTCCGTTCGCCCCTTGGCATCGTCGTTATTGGCGGATTGATCACCTCAACCGGGCTCAGTCTGATCGTGGTGCCGGTGGTTTTTGAATACGTCGTCCGACTCGAGAAAGTGTTGCGGCGCTGGCTCCGCATTCCGGACCGGAAGGCGTATCCGGAACTGGACGAACCCATGCCAGGCGGTACCCCTGCAAGCGCAGGATGACGGCTGGATCAAGACAGGTGAAATGGCGCGCCCAAAGGGACTCGAACCCCTAACCCCCAGGTTCGAAGCCTGGTGCTCTATCCAATTGAGCTATGGGCGCGTGATAGTGTGTGGAATCCGGCGGGCAGTCTGCCGAAGTCGGAGCACCCCGGCAACATTCTGATCCGGGTTCTACGCATCCAGCCCGTGGCGATCACCTGCACCACGTTCAGTATCGCGACACCACGTCGCGGTACATGGGTGCAAGCATGCCGAGCAGTTCATTGCGCGCCGCCACCGGTGTACCGGTGCTCTCCATCGCCTGCATCAGATCCGCGACGACTACATTGAACATCGCCTATCAGATCGAGTTACATGAGAACTTCGAGTTCAAGGCTGTCGATCTTGATCGGGAGCGTGTCGTGCGAAAAGCGGTGTCTGTTGAGCGTGTGATCATGCCTGCTGAAGTGGTTCGACAATAGTTTTGGTCGTCTCCAACCGGAAATCGACAGCAAGCATAACGCGATGCGCGTCTCTGATTCTCTCAAAGCGACGTGCAGCACGAAGCCCGAGTGGGTGACCTCGTTAAACCAGCTACCGGAGCTCCTCGCGGCTGTGCGTAGTCGTTGGACGCTCACCATCGGCGACCTGTTTACGTCTGGCCACTGCTCCTAGGCGGCAACGGTTCTCCGGGCGGACGGCTCTTCTGCAGTTCTAAAGCTGGGGTTGCCGCATATGGAAGCTGATCAGCAAATCGAGGCGCTTCAGTTCTTGCAGGGCGACACCACCGTGAGGCTATTGGACGCCGATAAAGAACTGAACGCCCTGTTACTGGAGCGATGTGAGCCTGGTCCAAGCCCCAAGACCGGATACTCAGCATCGCCCGACAAATCGCATCCTAAGGGTGAAACTGTTACTTCTCATCCTCGTCGGGCATCGCTTCGGTTGTACTCCTGACGCCAAACACGACTAGTTGAAGTGGCGCATCAACGTCGTGTTTCTTCAACCGCGCCCACTCAATTGGTCCACCCGCCGTCGATCACATGAATGGTGCCCGTAGTGAAGCTTGATTCCTGGCTGGCGAGATACACCGCGAGCGCCGCAACCTCGTCCGCACTGCCAAGCCGCCCCATGGGTTGACGCGCGATGAACGCGGCTCGTGCTGCGACGGGATCGTCGAAAGCGCCGATACGGTCCTCGAGCGACGGCGTCGCCACGGTGCCCGGGCAAATTGCGTTGCAGCGGATGCCCTGACCGACGAAGTCCGTGGCCACTGACTTGGTCAACCCGATCACGGCGGCCTTCGTCGTTCCGTAAATAAATCGGTTGGGAACGCCTGACACCGACGACGCCACCGATGACATGTTGATGATCGAGCCTTTGGCGCGCGCGAGCATCGCCGGCAGGCAAGCGCGGATGGTGTGGACCATGGAGTGAACGTTGAGTTCGAAGGCGAACGCCCAGTCTTCCTGCCTGCATTCGAGAATGGTGCCGTGGTGTACGAAGCCCGCGCAGTTGAACAGCACGTCGATCTCCGGGTGCGCACTTGCGAACTCAGTGACTGCGGCGCCATCGGTTGTATCCAGCCGCGTCACGGTGATCCCGGGTGTTTCAGTGAGTGAGGCGAGCCCGGCTACGTTGATGTCAGTCGCGAGCACACGAGCGCCTTCGCGCGCGAATCCGAGCGCTGTGGCGCGCCCGATGCCCTGTGCCGCTGCGGTCACCAGCGCTGTGCTGCCATGCAGTCGTCCCGTCATCTCATCCACCCCACTTGTACGAACCCACAGGCAATCACTCGATCCGGTAGAAACGGGCAGCGGTGCCGCCGCGCACAGCAGCCAGCTCATTGGGTTGCAATGAACCAAGCACCGTATCGGCGAGTGCTGACCAGCCCGCATAGTCGCCCGCCAGATTGAGCACCGGCCAATCACTGCCCCAGAGCGTTCTGGTTGGGCCAAACACTTGGAGAATGTGCCTGGCGTACGGCTGGATATCAGCAGCAATCCAGCCAGCCGCAGCCTCGGTGACCAGCCCCGAGAGTTTGCAGTACGCCTGGGTCTCAGCACCGATTGTCGCCAGAGCTTTCGACCACGCAGCGAACCCACCGCCAGCGATGTCGGGCTTGGCACCGTGATCGATCACCACACGCAGCGCCGGGTGCCTGTTCATCAGTTCGCGCAGGGGAGCCAGATGCACCGGGCGTACTAGCGCATCGAAGGTGAGATCAAGTTCGATCAGTGCGTTGAATGCCGCCGTGAGCGCAGGATCGAGTACCCAGCGCGGATCCGGCAGATCCTGCAGCATTGGGCGCACACCGCGAAAGCGCGGATGGCGTGCCAGCGTACTCAGCCGCTGGCGTGCGTCCGGTCGAGTCATATCCACCCATCCGACCACGGCGCCGATGAACGGCTGCTTGTCCGCCAGTTCCAGCAGAAAGTCGGTTTCAGCATCCGTGGGGGCAGCCTGCACGAGGACTGTCCGTGTGATACCGGCGGCGTGAAGCAGCGGCGCGAGGTCTGCGGGCTCGAAATCGCGGTAGAGCGGAGCGAGTTCTGGCGTCAACCACGCGTAGTCACCCCGCTCTAGCCGCCAGCAGTGCTGGTGGGCGTCGATGCGCAGCGTCATCGTGCAGTGCGCCAGACCGGGCCGTCCGGGAAGCGGAACTCGGCGATGCTCTCGGGGCGCAGGGCGATACTGAAGCCGGGCTGCTCCGGGGCGAGGTAGTGACCCGCGCGGGTGCGGATTGGGTCCAGGAAGTGTTCGTGCAGGTGCGCGGCGTGTTCGATCATGCGGCCGTCAGGAGCCGGAGCTACCGCAATCGCATCAAAGAAGCTCAAGTGCTGCACGTACTCGCACAGGCCGACGCCACCCGCATGTGGACACACGGGCTTGTTGAACGCGGCCGCGAGCAGCAGCACAGCGAGCACCTCGTTCACACCGCCAAGCCGGCATGCATCCAGTTGCACCACGTCGAGGGCATCGGCCTGCAGAAACTGCTTGAACATCACACGATTGTGGCAGTGCTCTCCGGTCGCCACGCGCACCGGTGCTACCGCCGCGCGGATACGCGCGTGACCCAGGATGTCGTCAGGGCTCACGGGCTCTTCGATCCAGTAAGGCTCGAACGGCGCGAGTGCATGCACCCAGTCGATGGCCTGGCTGACCTCCCACACCTGGTTCGCATCGACCATGAGCAGGCGGTCCGGCCCGAGCACGGCGCGGAGTGTCCGGCAGCGCCGCACATCGTCCTCGAGGTCACGCCCGACTTTCATCTTGATCGCGCCCCAGCCGTCTGCGAGTGCATCGGCCGCGAGGCGTTCGATCTTCTCATCCGGGTAGCCGAGCCAGCCTGCAGAAGTGGTATAGGCAGGGTGGCCTTTCGCAAGCAGAGTTTCGAGGCGCGCCGCGCGACCCGGCACTCGTGCACTCAACAGGTCGAGGGCACGGTCTGGATCGAGTGCATCGGAGATGTGGCGAAAGTCCACTGCGGCCACCACTTGCTGGGGGGTGAGGTCTGCCAGGTAGCGCCAGAGCGGCTTGCCTGCGCGCCGGGCCAACAGATCCCATACGGCGTTGACGACTGCGGCGGCGGCGAGATGCACCACCCCCTTCTCCGGCCCGAGCCAACGCAGCTGGCTGTCACCGACGATTCGCCGCCAGAATCCCGCCTGGTCGGCCTCGATGGCGTCGAGTTCAAGCCCTCGCAACAATGGGGCAAAGGCATCGATCGCCGCCACACACAGTTCCGTGCCCCGGCCGATGGTGAATGTCAGACCATAACCTTCGAGGCCGGGCCCATCGGTAGTTATCGTGCAGTAGGCGGCCGAATAGTCCGGGTCCGGGTTCATGGCATCCGAGCCGTCGAGGAAGCGCGAGGTGGGAAAGCGCACGTCGACCGCGGAAACGCCGGTGATAGAAGTCATGCAATGGTTCCGATGCTGCAGGGCTGGGAATAATCGGCTGCGGCTGCGCGGGACGTCAATCGCGCGGCTGGAGAAAAGCCGGTCTGTACCCTCCCCGCCATTCACAATCTACCGTCCAGCTCCCACGGTCTCAACGAAGCAACCTGGAGGCACTTCCTTCTAACGTCAATAATAAGGGGCGTCGGGAGTAGCCAACCTGAACCTACAGTTCACCCGCCAGAAACCCAGTCCTGGAATGATTCCGCAGTCGCTTCGACCTTGAGCGGAACTTTCGCCGCAGCGCTTTTCTGCCTGGCCGATGAGGTCCACGATATGATGTCGTTGGTTGATGTGCTTGCGGCTGATGCGACCATGGTAGTGGCGCCGGTCGCCAATGTCATCGTGCCCACGGATCTGCACGTTGACGTGGCTCGATGATCCAAGGCATCAACACACCTCCCGGGCTGAAGGATCCGCCGCACGGCGCCACGTCAAGGATGGAGAAAGAAGCATGGCCGACGGCACGGACGCTTCGCGCCAGTCCCTCAGGCGATACCCGGCCAGCGCTGCACGATCCAGAACACAGCCATCGCGGCGATGGCGGCCGAACCTGGCATCACTACCCGTCTCGGATACCACTGCCGTTGACGCCACCTCCATAGCGTCGCGAAATAGAGCGCGACCAGGGCAAGTTGCCTCAGTTCCACGCCAGCGTTGAATGTCAGCAGAGCAATCCAGAAGTCGTCGGCGGGCAGACCCAATTCGCTCAACGCGCCGGCGAAACCCAGGCCGTGCAGCAAGCCGAAGAGAGTGACAATGAGCACGCGGTGCGACCCCAGCCGGGATCGCCAGCAATTTTCCAGTGCAACGATGAGTATGGAGGTGGCAATGGCGAGTTCGACCCAGTGCACCGGCGCATTCAACGTGCCGGTCGCCGTCAGCACCAGCGTGAGGGAATGGGCCAGGGTGAACCCGCTGATCGCCACAACCACCTACCGCACCGAAACCGCCGCAAGCAACAAGGCGATGACGAAAAGGATGTGATCCAGCCCCTTGGGCAGAATGTGCAGGAATCCTTCCTGCAGGTAACCGAGGGCAACCCAGGCAGCGGTATCGGGTGCTGTCCAACGAGAGTTCTCTGCCTCCTGGGGAGAGATGGGCCACACCGGTTGCCAGCTTCCAGGGTCCACCCATCGGCTCGACCGGTTGCCATGGGCAATCCCCGTCAGGACCACAGGTCTCGGAAAGGGATAGTCCTCAGCGATGCGGACCTGAACGATCCCGCGAGTCGCATCTAACGGGACAACAAAGCGGAACTGTGCCATCGGCGCGGCCCAGATTTCGATAAACGACACCAGCGGAAGATCCGGCCAGGCAAACGCCTCGAGGGTCATGTCGAGCGAGCCGCCGCCACTGTCATTGCTTGCGCTGTCGCAAGGCATGCTCCGCCGCACACGCGTCGAATCTGGTGGTGCCGATCGACAGCTTCCACTTCACTCGCGGTGAGGATCAGCTCGCTGAGTGGAAAGTTCCGGATGCACAGTTCTTCACCCAGGTGTTCTGTCGCACCTGCGGATCACCGATGCCGCGGGTGGATGCTTCGCGCGGTTTCGTGGTGATCGCGATGGGCGCACTTGATGCTGATCCGGGCGTCAGGCCACAGAACCATATCTTTGTCGACTCGAAAGCACCGTGGTTCGAGATCACCGATGACCTGCCGCAGTACGAAGCACAACAAACAAGCGCCAGAATCTGAACAAGGTTCTGCGCAGTTCAGGACAATTGATCCATCGCTTCGGACAACGGAACGGCTTCGATATGCGGCGCAAGCCTGTATCGTTGTGCTCCCGGGTAAACAACCAGAAGCCGATCCAGCGACAGATCGGTCATCGCAATACGCATCGAGGGCGTCAGCTCTGGCGCATCAGAGTACTTCATCTCCACGCCTGTGAATCGGCCACGGTGATTCACGAGCAGATCCAGTTCGGCCCCCGCCGCCGTGCGCCAGAAATATGCTTCGGCTGGCCGCGGGCCGGCGAGCAGTTGTTCGATCACGAATCCTTCCCAGGAAGCACCTACTTTCGGATGGCCCTGCAAATCCGCCAGCGTTCGAATGCCGAGCAGTGCGTGTAGCAGACCACTGTCGCGGATGTAGACCTTGGGCGATTTCAGTTGGCGCTTGCCTATATTTGCGTGCCAGGGCTGCAGTACCCTTACCATCAATGCGCCGGACATCACATCGAGATGACGGCGAACCGTGGTGTGCGCTTCTCCCAGTGAATTGCCAATTTCCGACGAATTCAGGATGCCTCCGGAGAGATGCGCGAGCATGGTCCAGAAGCGTCGCATCGTCGGCGCAGGAACCCGGCTGCCGAGCTGCGCGAGATCGCGCTGGAGGAATGTCTGGATGAAATCCTCGCGCCAGGCATGACTGTCAACGTCCGATCGGGCCAGAAATGACCGAGGAAATCCCCCGCGCTGCCAGAGCCGCGTTGCATTCCCGCCACCACTCTCCGTCACTGAAAAACCGCTCATCGACACAAAGGCAATTCGTCCGGCGAGCGTTTCAGATGATTGAGCCAACAACTCGGGCGAGGCGCTTCCAAGGAGCAGAAATCGAGCCGGAATAGGTCGACGATCAAGCAGCGTCCTCAGGACGGGAAACAGATCCTTGCGTCGTTGGACCTCATCAATGACAACAAGGCCCCGCAACGGTTGCAGCGTCAATTCCGGATTGGCGAGTCTCGCGAGATCAGCCGGTTTTTCCAGATCGAAGTACTCGCTGCGTGCAGAAGCAGCCGCGATTCCTTGCGCGAGTGTGGTCTTCCCGCACTGACGTGGTCCCAGGAGGACAACCGCAGGCGAACGACGCATGCCAGCAGCAATCGCAGCTTCAATCGCGTCTCGTCGGACAAGTCTCATACCTTGCATATTGAGCAGCTTACGCTCAATTTACAAGGTGATCATAACGGTACCGCGTGAGGTTGAACTTGAGCCAGGCTGTTCAACTCCTTCATTTTCTGCAATGACTTGTCGGCGTTTACTTGTCATCGTTTCCTGGGTGGCACGGCATCCCTGAAACTCTCGAACGATTTCCACTTGGGCTCAACGGGATCCACGCCTTCTGCCGGCGTGTAGGGGGAATGTGCGTCGCTGCCAAGATCGTGCACGTAACGGGGACAGTTCGGGAAGATGTGTTCCGGTGTCACCCGCACGAGTGAGATGGCTCCGGGAAACGACATCAGCAGCGGATCATCGAGGCTGACCTTTGCATGCCCGTTCACACGGATTCGTTTCGGGCTTCCATCCATGCGGATGAACAACAGCCCTACCGCGGGATTGGCCTCGATGTTACCGAGGCTTCGGAACATGCCATTGCCGTCGTAGTCGGGAAAGACCAGAAGATCCGGCTGCAGCACTCGAACGAACCCCGGCGCACCACCCTTGTACGAACAGTCGGGGCGTCCTTCCGCATCTGCGGTGGCCAGAAAGAAAAAGGTAGAACCTTCAATAAACGCATGGTCATCGTCAGTAAGACTCGTTCGGTGGGTCACCTGTTCGAGGCGATCAGCCAGCGCCTGTGATTCAAAGTGGTTCTGCAGCGTGCGATGACCCTGATGATAGAAGGACATGTGGCTTTTCCCCGAGCCAGGCAGTTGATGGAGTGTATCCCTCCGATGGATTGGCGTCCGTCCTGGCCAGTGCGGGCCGAAAGGTGCCGCAAACAATTCGCGGCAATACAACGAAGATCACGTTAACCTTGCGCCCCTCGATCAAACACACCTGATTCAGAACACACCGCCTTCACACATCGGCCACCCTTTGGATCCGGCAACACCCGGACAGCGGCCGCGAGCCATCCCTACAGGAGCATCCTTTTGTCATTTGCTGAACTCGGCCTCGTGCCGAAACTGCTGCGCGCCATCGAAGAGGCCGGCTATTCCACACCCACACCGATCCAGCGTGAAGCAATCCCGGCGGTGCTTGAGGGCCACAATCTCCTCGCCGGCGCCCAGACCGGCACCGGCAAAACCGCGGGATTCGCATTACCTGTGCTGCAGCGCCTGGATGAGGATCGCCCGGAATCCCGACCAGTGCGAGCGCTAGTTCTGGTACCCACCCGCGAACTGGCCGCGCAGGTGCACGAGAGTTTTCGCGCCTATGGACGCTATACGAGACTGCGCACCGCGGTGATCTTCGGTGGTGTCGGCATCAATCCACAGATCGAAACCCTGAAGCGCAAGGTCGATATCGTCATCGCGACGCCAGGCAGGCTGCTCGACCATGTCGGCCAGCGAACCATCGACCTGCGCCGGGTGGAAATTCTCGTACTCGACGAAGCCGACCGCATGCTCGACATGGGCTTCATCCGTGACATCCGCAGAATTCTCAAACTCCTGCCTCACGAGCGGCAGAACCTGCTCTTTTCAGCCACCTTCTCCGATCCGATCCGTTCCCTCACGCAGGATCTGATGGACGATCCCCTTGAAGTGCAGGTCACACCGCGCAATAAAACCGCAGATCGAATTCGTCAGACGGTGCACTTCGTCGACAAGGGCCGGAAGCGAGAATTGCTGAGCTATACCATCGGGCACGGCAACTGGCGGCAGGTGCTGGTATTTACCCGCACCAAACACGGCGCCAATCGCCTTGCTGAACAGCTGGAGAAGGATGGTCTCACCTCTGCCGCGATCCATGGCAACAAATCCCAGGGTGCTCGCACCCGGACGCTTGCGGACTTCAAGGATGGCAGCGTGCGTGTACTCGTTGCGACCGATATCGCCGCTCGCGGACTCGACATCGAGGGGTTGCCGCACGTGGTGAACTTTGAACTCCCGAACGTGCCCGAAGACTACGTGCACCGGATCGGTCGCACCGCTCGTGCCGGTGAAGACGGCGAAGCCTTGTCGCTAGTGTGTGAAGAGGAAAAGCCGCTGCTCAAGGACATTGAGAAGCTGTTGAAGACCGAAATTCCGCGGATCACGACGCCGGGATATGAGGTGAAGCCGGGCAGCGCAAGTGAGCCTCAAAAAGCCCAACAGAAACCCGCTCAGAGGCGCCCTGGGTCAGATCTAGGCAATATAAGGCAGCCGCAAAGACGAAACCAGCAAAAAACCGGGGTCTCAAACCGGGGACGAGGAGATCGGCGCGGGTGACCAAGCGTGAGATCCCCTCCAAATCGAAGCAAGGAACCTCGCCACACCCAGCCACTGCATAAACTCGAGATCACCACACCGGGCTTCCGGTTCGAAACACAGATCTGCCGCCAGCCTTCGTACCTAGATCTTGCTAAGCCAAGGCCTGAGCGCTCCCACAACGCTGTCGCTTCGTTCAATAAATGAAGCTTTGAGAATGGACTTATACGATGCCTTCTCCTTCAGGTTCAGCAGTGGCCGCTGACGTTTCTGCAGCCAGAACAACACGGAATCCACCGCCAGAGGTGGAGAAAAGTCAGATCGCGCCAACCGGTCAATCACCTGGAGGTGCCAGAACGGCTTTAGCGCGAGCGAGTTCAGTGATTCGCGAACGAAGGGACGGCCACAGAGGCGATAGGCATACTCCTTCTGGACAACAAGCCAGGCATCGTCCGGTAGATGCTCAGGAGCGGTGAGATAACGAATGATCTCTGCGGAACGACCATAGGGAATGTTGCCGACTGCGCGCCACGGCGTAACGGGCAGGGCCTGGGACAGGAAATCCGCTTCGATGACGGTGAGTTTTTCTCCGAAGCGCCCTCGCAGCGACTCAGCGAGCCACGGATCCACTTCCACGGCATCTACACGTGAGGTTCTCGCCAGCAGTGGCCGGGTGAGCGCACCTCGCCCCGCTCCGATCTCGATGATGTGATCGGCAGGCTCGATGGGTAGCAGGCGGACGATTCGGGGGGCGCGACTTTCGCTAAGAAAGTACTGGGAAAGTTCAGCCCGCCGTGCCGGTATCCGGGCGCGAGGCCCGGACACGGTTAATCACAAAGAAGGTGTTCATGTGGCGACTGTAGCACCGGCCTGCGCACCGGTGCCACTCGCTTTTTCGATCAACGCGCGCCCGCGCGGATGAAACGCCCGGGCAACGCCCCCGTATGCTGGTTGTTGGTGAGCAGCACCTCGCCACCGACGATGGTGTGTGCGATCCCGTCGGCCACCTGCTTGAGACGACGCGCACCCGCCGGCAGGTCATAGACCATTTCTGGCATACGCGCGCCAACGGTATCGGGATCAAACACCACCAGATCCGCCGCCATGCCTTCACGCAGAAGGCCCCGGTCATGCAATCCCCAGAAGGTTGCGGTGTTGTAGGTGATCTGGCGTACGGCTTCTTCCAGCGTGAACGCCTGCTTTTCCCGCACCCAGTAGCTCAGCAGGTGTGTCTGCAGTGAACTGTCCATGATCTGCGACACATGTGCGCCGGAGTCGGAGAACGTCACCACGGAACGAGGATGTTTCATCATCTCCAGCACATCATCCTGATTCTCGTTGGCAATGGGCTGGCGGAAGAACATCTTCATGTTCTTTTCGAGTGCAAGATCGATCATCAGTTCAACCGGATGTATCCCGCGCTGATGGGCAACTTCTGCCATACTCGGTTTATCGAACTGCATGTCGTCCATCGCATAGATCCAGTCCCATTCCGGCGGCCGGGCCTCAGCGCCCACCACCCGAGGGCCGGTGTAAGGCCGTGACGCCACTTCAATCAGCCGTTGGCGAAGCAAGGGATCGGATTTGAGTTTTGCCTGCTGCTCGCCGAGCGGAAGCTTGCGGAAATCCCGCCACACCTCCCAGGTATCAAACGGCAGATTGCCTTCGAACGAGAGCAGCGTAGACAGCGAGCGGGAATGCACCTGAGCCACCATGTGGCCACCAGCCTCGGCGGTTTCATTGAGCAGATCAAAGTAGGGGCGCCAGAAACCAGGCGCGATCTTGACGCTGAACATGCCCCAGGTTTGCGTGACACCGGATTCAACGGCGAGATTCTTCAGGCGGTCAAAGTACTCCCGCTGGCGCTCGGGATTGCGGCCAGGTGCTTCACCGGCAATCTCGAACATACCACGGCCCGTCTCGCCGATGGCCATAACGATACGGCGCACTTCTTCCCAATCGGCGACACGGCTGGCGACGGGCCGATCATCCGCAGTGGTGTGGTTGAAGGTGCGTGATGTCGAAAAACCGATGGCACCTTTTTCCACCGCCTCCTTGGCGATGGACGCCATGCGCTTCATGTCATCTTCGTTCGCCTGCTCTTCGAAGGCCCGCTCACCCATCACGTAGGTGCGCAGCGCCGAGTGGCCGATGTAGCCGGCGTAGTTGATGCCTTTGGGGGTGCGGTCCACCGCATCCATGAATTCCGGGAAGGTTTCCCAGGACCATTTGATGCCCGCCAGCATCGCATCGCGGGAGATGTCTTCAGCCCGTTCGAGGTTGCGGAACACATAGTCCGCTTCACTCTGTTTGCAGGGCGCAAGGCTGAAACCGCAGTTGCCCATAACCACCGAGGTCACGCCGTGATAACAGGAGCACTGGCCGATGGGATCCCAGAACACCTGCGCATCCATGTGGGTGTGGCCATCCACGAACCCTGGGGAAACCACCTGGCCGTCCGCGTCGATGACCTGCTTTGCACGTTCATTGAGCCGGCCGATGCGGGCAATCCGACCGTCCTTCACCGCCACATCGGCGCGATACCGGGTACCGCCAGAACCATCCACCACCATGCCATTGCGGATCAGCAGGTCATACATGTTCATCCCCTCCAAATGAGTTACAGACCGACTTTAACTCCGGCGGCTCTAACATTGAACAAAGCGGTTGTTTTCCCGGTCCTTTCGAACCCTGCCGACCTCGAAAATCCGGCCGTTCATGACGATATAAACCCCCGGTCCGCGGCTTTGCACCGCCGCGAAGGCCATGCCGACATTGAATGTGGCATCCGACTGAGCAAAGCGGGCAGGCGCCAAGGCACCCGTCAACACAATGGTCTTGCCGTTGCAGCGCCGGTCCGCCTGCAGGATTTCGGCGGTCTGGGTCATGGTGTCGGTACCGTGGGTGATGACCACCGCCACCTCATCTGCTGCCGCCACATAGCCGGCAATCAGCCCACGATCCGCATCATCGAGATCGAGGCTGTCCTTGCGCAGCAATTCAACGATGCGAAAGGACGCATCCACATGGGCCTCTTTCAACAGTTCGCCGACCATCGAGGCGCCCACTTCGAAGTCGGACCTGGCATCGAAATACACCTTGTCGATGGTGCCACCGGTGGTCACCACGAGGATCTGATCGCTCATGTTAGGATTCTCCGACCATGAAAATGCATTGGGAAGTCCATCCAGGCACCGGACCGCTCGCGCTCTTCGTGCACGGCTTTCTTATGAGCCGGGCACAGTGGCTGCGTAACACCGCACCACTCGCTGGCGTGTGTCGTCCTGTTGTAGTCGAACTGTGGGGCCATGGTCGTTCGCCTGCACCAGATGATCCCGTGGCCTACGCACCCGACGCGTTGGTGCAGACACTGGATGATATCCGCTCGGAACTGAGCGAGGCACGGTGGCTGCTCTGCGGATACTCCCTGGGCGCAGCACTGACTTTGCGTTACGCGCTGGAACATCCGGAGCGGATCATCGCCCACGCCTGGACGAACTCCACTTCGGCGCTGGCAGACTCCGCCCAACAGAACGCCTGGCGCGAACAGGGTCTTGCCGGCCGGCAGCGCTTCATCAACGACGGCATTCCAGCCATCGAGCGCATTGCCGTTCACCCGCGTCACGCCAAACACCTGCCCGAGGATGTCAGAACGCCGCTGCTCGCGGATGCTTCAGGCCACAACCCGCTCGGCATCGCCAACATCATGGCCTACACCACGCCGGAACTCAGCGTGCGCGACCGGATCGCCCACAACAGCCGGCCAGCGCTGCTCATCCAGGGGCAGCGGGAGACCCGATTCAATCCGTTCGCCGATCACGCCAAGGCGCACATGGCGATGCTCGAGGTCGCGCATCTCAACACCGGTCATGGCGTCAACATGGAAGATGCGCCAGGGTTCAATGCTGCGCTGGCCGGCTTCATCAGCAGGCACTCCGGGTGAATCCGCACAGCGTCGACGTCCTGATCGAAGAGCGGGCGGCAAAACTCATGCGCCGTCCATTGATCTGGCGTGCCGTGCAGCGCTACGTGTATCCGCTGTTCGGTTATCACGACGCGATCCGCATGGTGGAAGAACTCAAGTACAGTAGCGGGCGCGAGGTGTTCGAATGGCTCTCCAGGCGCTTGAGTCTCCGCATCGAAAACGCCGATCTCTCCAACATTCCGACAAAGGGGCGCGCGGTGATTATGGCCAATAATCCCGCGGGTATCGCCGACGGCATCGCTGTATTCGATGCGCTGAAGACCGTACGCGACGACATCATCTTCCTCGCCAACCGGGACGCGATCCGGGCCATTCCAGGGCTTGATGAAATGATCATTCCGGTGGAATAGATGGAGCACCGCCGCGACCACTCGCGCAATCGCGAAACCGTGAAAACGCTGCTGCAGGCCTTTCGTGATGAACGGCTGGTGGTCATTTTCCCTTCAGGGCGTCTCGCCCGCCCCACGGTGCGCGGTCTGATTGAACGTCCATGGATGACTTCCGGCATGAACATGGCGATGCGTTACGGCTGCCCGGTGATTCCCCTGCACGTCAGAGGATTGAACTCGGCCCTGTTCTACCTGCTTTAGTTCATCAAAACCGAACTAAAGGACATGACCCTCTTCAGAGAGCTACTGAACAAACAAGGAGTGAGGTATCGCATCAACTCGGGCGAACCGTTTGCACCGGTGGGCGATCCGGAGGAACTGACGCTCGCACTGCGCGAATTTGTCACTGAAGCCATGCCAAGAGGTGAGCGCCGGTTCACGCCACATCTCGCCAATCAAACTGACCCTCAAACTGCCCGGAGTTCAACATGACCGCAACCGCCACCGCTCTGCTCGGCTTTGCCGGCTGGAGCCTGTTGCTGGTGTTCAGCATCGCGCTGTACCGCTCGCGGATTGGCCTCTCGCAAAAGAAAGCACTGAACTCGTTCAGCGCTACGGGAGACGATTTGCCGCCATT
>VGVE01000005.1 GCA_016874135.1 Gammaproteobacteria bacterium
CGGAGATCCTTCCGGCGGTGGACATCGGCCTCTTCGAACGCCTGATTTCCCAGAGTGTCGAATCTGACGGCCCCCATCTGTGGCAAGTAAAATGGTGGGCGCAGATCGTGCGACTGCTTTTCTACTACCGCACGTATACGAAGTGGTCGCGCAAGGTGTTCACGCGGCACGAGGTTTTTGGCAGGGAGCATTGGGCCAAAGTCCGCGGTCCGTGCATCGTTGTCTGCAATCACACCAGCCACTACGACCAGATGTGCATGATCAAGGCCCTGCCTTGGCGCGTCCGCGTCAACCTCTTCATCGGTGCTGCCGCGGATCGCTGGTTCCTCAAGGGTCGCAAAGAGATTTCGCTGCAGCCCTGGTACCAATCTCTGGTTGCGGGTCTCTATCCCATCCATCGTGGTGGCGGTTCAAAAACACTCGACTATCCGAAGTGGCTGCTCGATCAGGGTGCGTGCCTGATGCTGTTTCCCGAAGGCACTCGCGCGCGCGGGCGACATCTCTCACCGTTCAAACACGGCGCGAGCATCCTCGCACTGGAGAAGAATGTTCCGATCGTACCGGTGTATCTCGAAGGTCTGCGGCGAATTCGCCCTCCTGGCAAGAAAGAAGCAGTGCCGGGACCTGTGGCGGCCCATGTTCTGGATCCGCTCTTTTTCGAACCGGGCACAACCGTGCCACAGGCGACTGAGCGGCTGTATATGGCGATGAGGGCTGCGCACGATGCGGCCAACGCACGCGAGGACTCAACACGAGCCGCCCGCGAACGGGGTGAAGTGAAGGCAGAGCTCGCGGGATTAGTTCCGCACTGATCCGCCGCTAACACAAACTGAGTCGCCAAAAACAAACAAGCCCGCTTACGCGGGCTTGCCTGCCGCACCCGACCAGGGGAGGAGGGGAGAGAGATGGTCGAGTGCGGTTAACCGGGACTAGAGGCGTCATGTCCCTTTTCTTGAGGCGTATTTCCTACGCGCTCTTCTTAGGCCGCTTTGGCGACGTCAGCCGGCTGCTCTGCTGGCTTGGCTGCATCAAACACTTTGCGCCATGCAGAACCGTTTGCCTGGAAAGCTTCCTTGACCAGCTCGTTGCGAGCCTTGACCGTTTCTTGGGTGCCGTTCCACAGCTGCTCAACGTAGGTGCGCTGCAGTTCGAAAAAACCGGCCGGATCTTTCGTTTCCGGGAGCTTCTTGCCGAATTCCTGATTGAACTCGATGTACTTGCGTACGGACTGGCCGTCGAATTCGGCGAGTTTGCGGAACCACTCGGCGTTCATCTCCATCAGGTCGCGGCCAAACTGGAAGCTCTTTTCGAATGCGTTCATGAGAAATTACCTTGTTGTCCCTTCGACCCGGAGGCCGTTAGGTTTGGGTTCGCACTTTTGCTGCAATGCACAACGACGCGCATTGTGCACTACAGCATATTGGTGCGCAAGCGTTTTTTGAAAACGACTGATTTCAATATTTAGATTTTTAAAATCAACAAGATAGATAGAAGCTTCGTGTCATCGGCCCGAGATCGAGTGCACAAATTTCAGCTGTAACGAGCCAACAGATCCGCCAAAAGCCGAAAAACTCCTGCATGACTACCCATACCGACATGTGTGGAGTGAACCGCGTGATGTTCGGTGTGGGGGTTGTACGGATCGATGCTCGCCTGCCATGCAACGACACCATCCGATTTCGAGTAGATGGAATGCACCGGCACCTTGATCGGCACCGATTCGCGCTGTGCCTGCAGATCGCTGGCTTCCTGCACTGAAAGCCCGCTCGCCCGCATGGCGTAAGCACCGATGGATGATGCACCCGGACCACCCTGGATGGGAGTTCCCATGGTGATGACAGAACGAACGCTCCGTGCATCGCGTCTGGCTAACTCCCGCGCCAGCATGCCGCCCCGACTCCAGCCGATCAGCTGGACGGGTCGACCGTGCAATGCCGCATGATCTGCAAGCACAGGCTCAAGTTGATCAAGCAGTTTCAACAATGGCCCGCGATTGAGGCCGAGATTCCAGCCCTCCACCGAATAGCCGATCCGCTCAAGGAAACGGCGCAGCAGCCAGGTCGACGTGTCATCCGTCATGAAACCGGGCAACACCATTACGGGCCCTTTGCCGCGGGGAACCTGCAGCACCAACAACGGCAACTGCGCGAGCAGCGCCGCGGCGTCAAACACCACCCGCCCTTCCAGAGCCTGATCAAAGAGTGAAGGCGGGCGGATCATGCACAGCTGAACAGAGTCGTCAGAGCCGTAGCGTGTGGTCCGCCTGGTCAGTCAGGCCATCCACATCGTGCGACATGATGACGAGGTCGTGGGATCGACCGCGCCGATCTTCCACATAATCCGAGAGCAGCGCTTCAGGTACAAAACCGAGGCGCTTGAATGCGGCCTGTGCGCCGAGCTGATCCGGGGTCATGTGCGCCATCAGCTTCCTGAGGCCGAGCGCCTGGGCGATGTCGAAGATCTTTGCAGTGAGCTGGCGGCCGAGCCCGAGACTGCGATAGTCGGGCCCCACATTGACCCGGATTTCACCGACCCGGCGCGTCCAGCGCGCGGGGTTGCGGTCTACCGTCACATATCCCGCCAGGCGTTCGCCATCGAAGGCGAGGATGGAAACCGTAAGCCCGTTCACCACGTTTCGCAGCCAGTTTGCGACCGCGTCGGGACGCATGATGTCCACCCGAAGAAATAGCAGATCGCTCTCGGGTAGTTCTGCCGCAAAGTCGAGAATCGCCTGATCATCGCCTGACCTGGCCAGCCGCATTTCGATGACACGGTTATCGCTCAGCGTCACTTTCGCGGGAAAGCGATCAAGCAGGATCCGGTCAGGGTTAAGTTCCGTCATGTGTTTACAGCCTTGTCAGCGGAATTGATGGCATGAAATCAATTGGAATTAGCTGGACTGGGATTGGCCTGCCTGGCCGCGCGCCGCGACCAGCAGCTCATCAAACGCCTGCACCACACCATCGGCCATCTGATCGATGTCGGGCATGAGGCGTGGATCCGCAACGAAATTGAAATACAGGTTCTGGTTATAGCTCACCACCGCAATGCCGAAGCCGATGTTCGCAGCGAGCATGAGCAGCGCCAGCGAATCGACGATGCGGTGCCCGGCGAGATATTGCTGCGTCTGCACGCCCGGGATATTCGTACAGGTGAAGTTGTAACCCACCATCGGCAGGCGCGGTACAAAGTCTGGTGGCACTGGCAGCGGAAACCGAGCTGCCAGCGCTGTGGGATCAAAGGCGGAGCCAACAAGCAGCGTGGGTGCCATCGTCACCGGCGGAAACGATGGCATGGTCTCTCTCATGAGTTCCATCGCCTGCGCTTCGCGGTTCTGCTTGATGTATTCTGTTTCCCAACGCACCTTGCGCAGTCGCTCGGTGATTTCCATGGGTTCGGCATCAAACACGGGGAAAATCCCCGAGACCCTGTTGCCCAGAGCGCCCTTTTCATCTTCCCGGCGCACACTGACCGGCACCATGATCCGGAGGTGTTTGCCTTTTACGTTTTCCTTGCGTCCCACGAGGTAACGCGCGGCAGATTCCGCCACCACGGCGAGTACCACATCGTTCACCGTGCCGCCGAATGACCGGCGAATGTCTCTGAACGCACCGAATGACAACTTGCGCCAGCGGAAAATCCTCTTGGGACCCACCAACGCTGCATTCCACGGTGCCGTGATCACTGGTTCGGACATGAACCGCGTCATCGACTCCGCGGCGCGGCGAAGCAACTCTGTACGACCCGGGAGATTAGCCACATTGCCGAACTGCATGCTCCAATTACCCGCAACTTCGATTGCGGCTTCACTGGCCAGCTCCATCGGTGTCTGGGCTTTTGCCGGCACCCATGGCGTTTCGGGTGCCGGTGGATGCCGAGCATCTTTTTGCAAATCAAACAGGATCATCGACAGATCGATACCCGATGCACCATCCACGAGTGCGTGATGGCCCATCAAGATCAGTACCGTGCACCCTTCGATACCCGTGATCAGGTACATCATCCACAGGGGTCGCCTGCGATCGAGGAGACGTTCAGACAGCCGAACCGCTGCTTCCAGCGCATCGTTCGTTGACGAACCTTTGGGCATCACGTGCTCACGCACGTGGAAATTGAGATCGAACTCCGGATCATCCACCCACTTCGGGTGAGCCAGATTGAAAGGCACGAACGCCAGCCGCTGTCGGTAAGGCGGAATCAGGTGGATGCGCGCCGCCATGTGATTGAAGAAGGTTTCGAAGCCGAGTTCGCCTTCGATGATGCAAAGCGTTGCGCCATGCATAGGAGCGCTGGCGGTTTCGGCATACAGGAAAGAAGCGTCGTGGTCGGTGAGGCGCATGGGCAATACTTCAGGCAGGGCCGGAGTCTTGTATCAGGGTGGGTAAAGTGGGAGCGGGTCTCTCGTTAACGGTCGGGCCTGTTTCCACCCGCCCCGGACAACAGCGAGAAAAATCCCTGCCAGGGCGCCATCGCACCGGCGAACATGTTCTTCACGAACTCTTCCCGCTGGTCCTGGCTCGCCTGCAGGTTTTCCGTAAACCGTTCGAGCATGTGTTGCTGGAAACCTTGCACATCAGGCAAACCCATGAACCGTCGCAGTTCTTCCGGCGTAAGGTCGACTTCAACGTTGAATTTCATGCTTTGATCCACTTTGTGTGCTATGCAGCATAGCCCGATGTGCCGCGTTCGACGAGGGGCACGTATGATCCCCCTGACTAGCGCCCCGTAAACAGCGCCATCCGGCCAGGGGAAACTTCGATGCCTCAAAAAACCTCCGAAAGCTCACCTTTGCCGCCCGGTTCCGGGCCGGACGGCGAATCGGTCGCCGACCGGACTGAGGGTGTGGCGTTGAGCGGTTTGCTCGGTGCCAATCCGGAGGCGGTGATAACGGCATGGCGTGAGTTTGCGGCGCAGCTCGGTCAACAGCCGCAGGTGGCGATGCGCCAACAGTTCGCCTATCAGAAAGAACTTGCCGGCATCTGGCTCGGCGATCAGCCCGACGATGACCCGGACGATCCACGATTTGCGGACAAGGCATGGAAAGAAGACCCCATGTTCAGACGGCTGCGCCAGTCCTGGTTTGCCTGGACCCGCAGCCTCGATGCATGGCTCGACGCATCGGGCCTCGAAGGCATCGAGCGGCAGCGCGGTGCGTTTCTGCTCGAGATCGCCAAGGAAGTGTTTGCACCGGTGAACTCACCCTGGACACCGGAAACCATCCAGCGCGCCATCGACACCCGCGGCCAGAGTCTATTGAGCGGCATCCGCAACTTCCTCGACGATCAGAAACACAACCACGGCTATCCCGCCATCGCTGATCGCAAAGCGTTCACGGTGGGGAAAGACGTCGCACCGACGGCGGGCAAGGTAATCTGGCGGGAGCCGCTGTTTGAACTCATCCAGTACACACCCGTTACCGCGGAGGTGCACAAGCGCCCGGTGCTCTATGTCTTCAGCCAGGTGAACCGTTTCTACCTCGGCGACCTGACGCTAGAACGCAGCCTATTCCGCCAACTACTGGAAGCAGGCATCCAGGTCTACGCCATCAGCTGGAAGAATCCACTGCCGGGACATGCCGGCTGGTCCCTAGAGACTTACGCGGAAGGTGTGATTACGGCCATCCGCGTCATGCGCAGGATCGCCGGCGTGAAACGCATCGATCTGATGGGTCTCTGCGCCGGAGGGCTGACGGCAGCGGTCGCCGCAGGTGTTCTGAACGCGCGCGGCGATAACTGGATCAAATCCCTGTCACTCTTTGTCTCGACCCTCGACAACCAGCCCGGCGACAGCGACTTCACACTCTTCGTCACGGATGAAACGGTCGCCGCACAAAAGGCAAAGGTGCGTGCCGAAGGCATGATGCGGGAGCGCGACATACTCGAGATGTTCGCCATGCTCAGGCTCGATGAGAGCATCTTCAGCTTTGTGCGTAGCAACTACTTCCGCGGTGAAGCGCCACTCGCTCATCCACTGCTCTTCTGGTCCATGGACTACACGCGTGTGCCCGCCGAGATGCAGTGCGATTTCATTGATCTCGCGCACCACAACGCGCTTGCGAAAGGGCAATGGTCGGCGCTCGGCGAGAGGATCGATCTGCGCCAGATCCAATACCCGGTTTACATCATGGCTGGCACCACGGATCACATCACGCCTTGGCGCGGCTGTTACCGAAGCGTGCATCTTTTTGGTGGTGAAGTGCAGTTCGTCCTGACCAACCAGAATCACACGCAGACCATCAGTGCTGCAGCGGACAATCCGAAACTCAAGTTCTGGCTGAATCCGAAGCGTCCAGACGATGCAGACGATTGGATGAAAGGTGCCGAGGTGCATGCTGGCGACTGGCGCCAGCACTGGATCAAATGGCTCACCAAACGTTCAAAGCGGATCGAAGCGCCGAGCAAACAGGGCAACAAGCGTTACCCAGTGCTCGGCGATGCACCGGGCGATTACGTGCTCGAGCGCTGATCTCAGTTCACTCGACACAGGGTCTACGGCTTGGTCAGCAGTGCTCCCATGAGTTCTGCCTGACGGGCCAGCCGCTCGGGATCCGGCTCACCGAAGTTCTTGAGGATTTCATCGAACCGGGCTGCCGCGGCATCGCGGAATTCCGCGTGCGGGAAGATGTACAGCGAATCCGCCTTGATGGCATCCACCACACGCTGCGCCACTTCAGCCGGTTCAATGCCCGTCTGCATCGCCATCTGCATCACCTGGCTGTGCGCCTGAGCTGCCGCCTCCGCTTTATCCGCCGTCGGCGCAAGTGAATCGGGTCGCGTCCGCTCACTCTCGAGGATGCGCGTTCGAACCATCCCCGGACACAATACGGATACCCCGATTCCCGAAGCCGCCAGATCGGTGCGCAGCGCTTCCGACAATCCGACGACCGCAAACTTGCTGGCGTTGTACACACCAAGACCTGCGGAGGTGATCATCCCGGCCATCGACGCCGTGTTGACGATGTGACCGCCTTGCCCATGCGCCTGCATGCGGCTGACAAAGGTCTGCACACCGTTGATCACTCCGCCAACATTGACGCCCATCACCCAGTCCCAATCCTGGTAAGTGACCTGGTCGAGCGTACCGCCTCGGTAAACCCCGGCGTTGTTGCAGAGCACATGCACGGCACCCAGGCGCGCCTCAACTTCGTCAGCGACCTTCGCATACCGGGCCCGGTCCGTCACATCGAGCTGCACCGCCATGACTTCGGTGTTGCTGCCGGTCAATGCCGCCTTCGCTTCCGCCAGTGCCTTTTCGTTGACGTCGGCGATGACCACCCGCATGCCTTCATTGACGAGGGTCTGGGCCAGCGCGAGGCCAATTCCACTCGCACCGCCAGTTACGAATGCGGTTTTTCCCTGCAGTTCTTTCATCTGCCCCTCTCCTTCCGTATGTCTTCGGGATTCAAGCCTAGGCGCCGGACTTCCGCCGAACAAAGTGATGCTGGTACCGATACCCGCCCAAGTCTCAGACTCTCCTCCACTACAGCACGGGACAACACAGGACCGTGCTCCGTCGAATGGAGCTGGATAAACCATGAACGGTATGGACCTGCGCGGAAAGAACAATGAAGCCACCGCCCTCGTGCAGCAGATGTCACTCGAGGAGAAAGCCGGGCTCTGCTCGGGCAAAGGCTTCTGGCACCTGAAGGCTGTCGAGCGGCTCGGACTTAAATCCGTGATGGTGACCGATGGTCCACATGGCCTGCGCAAACAGCAGCGCGGTGGCGATCACGTCGGCCTCAACAAGAGCGTGGCGGCTACCTGTTTTCCGACCGCCGCCGCCATGGCATGTTCATGGGACGTCGAACTGCTGCGCGAGGTGGGCGTTGCTCTCGGACGTGAATGTGTCGCCGAAGATGTGACCGTGCTGCTCGGACCGGGAGTCAACATCAAGCGGCATCCGCTCTGCGGCCGCAATTTCGAGTACTACTCCGAAGATCCGTTTCTCGCCGGTGAGCTGGCAGCGGCCTGGATCAATGGCGTGCAGTCGCAGGGAGTCGGCACCAGCATCAAACACTACGCCGTCAACAATCAGGAAACGGCGCGCATGTACGTCGATGCCATCGTCGACGAACGAACGCTGCGCGAGATCTATCTCAGGGCTTTCGAAATCGCGATTGAGAGGGCCTCTCCGTGGACCGTGATGTGCGCCTACAACCGTGTCAATGGCACATATTGTGGCGAAAACGATTTCCTCCAGAACCGGATTCTGCGTGAAGAATGGGGCTTTCGTGGGCTGGTAGTATCCGACTGGGGCGCGACCAATCAGCGGGTTGCGGGGCTGCGTAATGGCCTTGATCTGGAGATGCCCGGGAGCGGTGGGATCAACGACCGGCTGATCGTAAACGCCATAAAGAACGGCGAACTCGCGGAATCGGTCCTCGACCGCACCGCGGTGCGTATCACCAGCGTGCTGCTTGCCGGCGCTGAGATCGCGAATCGCACCACTCCTGCGAATCTTGATTCCCACCACACACTCGCCCGCCGTGTCGCCGCAGAGAGCATGGTGCTGCTGAAAAATGACAGCGGGTTGTTGCCGCTCAGTGTCGACGATGACATCGCGGTCATTGGCAGCTTTGCGCAGATGCCACGCATCCAGGGTACCGGCAGTTCGCAGGTCAATCCGGTTCGCGTAGATAACGCCTGGACCGCATTGCAGGACACATTCGGACGCCCGGTTCCGTTTGCACGTGGATATGACCAGACCGCTGAAGGTGAAGACCCTGCGCTGATCGAAGCCGCCGTGGAAGTGGCGGCTTCCGCCAAGAAGGTATTGCTCTTCGTCGGCCTGCCCGGAATCTTCGAATCGGAAGGATTCGACCGCACCACCATGGACATGCCTGCGCAGCACACCAAGCTCATCGACGCGGTGTGTCGTGCAAACCCTGCCACCATCGTGATCCTCACCAATGGTTCAGCGATCACGATGGACTGGTCGATCCAGGCGGGGGCCATCGTTGCGACCGGTCTTTCCGGCCAGGCTGGCGGGTCGGCTCTTGTCGATGTGTTGTTCGGCAGAGTGAACCCGTCAGGGCGACTGTCGGAGACATTGCCCTGGAAGCAGGCTGATGTTCCATCCGATCCATGGTTCCCAGGTACCGGCCGAAGTGTGGAGTACCGTGAGGGAATTTACGTCGGATACCGCTACTACAACAGCTTCGACGTTGATGTCTGTTATCCCTTCGGCCACGGACTTTCCTATACCCGCTTCGAATACGAAAGCGCCGATGCTGCGAAAACCTCGAACGCACAAGGCGCGCCTCTTGAGGTTACCGTTACCCTCACCAACAGCGGCGACCGCGCCGGTGGTGAAGTGGTACAGCTCTATCTGAGTCGACCGGGCTCTGCGGCCTGCCGGCCAAAACAGGAGCTGAAGGGTTTTGCAAAGGTATTCCTGCACCCGGGCGAAATCGCAGCAACGCGGATATCTCTCGATCGCCGCGCTTTTTCGATCTGGGATCGCGGCCAAAAAGCATGGGTTGTGGAGCCAGGTCGCTGGCAGATCCAGATTGGCTCGTCCTCGCGTGATATCAGGCTTCGACTCGAAGTGGACATCACCGGTACCGGCGAGTTATCGGCGGAAGCGCGGGCCGCCGGTCCTGAATACAACGTATCAGGCGCCCGCCTCCTCGTAAGCGATGAGACTTTCGCAGCCATGCTCGGGCATACCGTTCCACAACCGGAACCGGTGCGACCTTTTCACCGGAACTCGACACTCGACGAGATTGCGTCCACGTGGCTCGGCGCTCGCGTGCGGCAGAAAGCACTCGACGCATTTTCAGAACGAATGGGCGGCTCAGGCAACGATGCCACGCTGACCAAGATGATGGATGAGATGGCACGCAGCATGCCCCTGCGCGCAATGGCCCTGTTCGCCGGAGGCGCTTTCGCGCCGCATCAGCTCGATGCATTGCTCGAAGCGCTCAACGGCAAGTACGTGAAGGCGATCTACGCATTCTTCAGCGGAAAGTAGCTGCGGTCAGGGCAAGGAGGGATGAAGCGAGGGCTCAAACGAGTTTGCCATCCTTGATCACCGGATCCAAGTCCGGCATGAATGTCGCCGTTCCCCCTTCAGATTCGCAGCCGAAGTGGGTGGTTTCACGGAACGGGTTACGGATCACACCGTCAAACGGAATGAGTTTGTGGTCATCACCGCCGCCAACGCAGTAGTTGGTGACTTTGCCTTCGCGCGTGGTGACAACCTCGAAGGGATCCTCAGCCACCACGACCATCGCCGAGGAGGAAAGACAAATACCGGTGATCAGGATGAGAAGACTTTTGAACAACTCAGGTGCTCTCCAGCGAACTGTGAGGCACCCTAGCGTTGCTTGATGACGATCAGGTTACAGGGAGATGACTCTCGCGAGTTGTCTTTTCGAAGTTGTCACTTACAAGTTGTCTCTCAATAGGTCCGCAGAACATACCCACGAGACACCATGCAATCCTTGTATGCTTGGAATTCGCCGCTTCTCGCCAGCATCGGATTCGATGCTTGTGCCCCGTTTGCCATCTCACACGCGGCGTTGTCATCCTGGTACTCGGTCGCGGGTTTGGCTTTCGCATCCCAGTAATGGGTTGGTTTGCGATCAGAAGTTGCCGCACATCCGGCCAAGAGCGCCAGCAACGTGGCGCCGAAAATCCCGCCGAATCGAATCGATTGAAGTTTTTTCATCACCCTCACTCCTCGATCAATGCTCGCTGTCCGTAAAAACTAGTCAGCGTCCTAGGGTGGGTCAACCCGATTGTTACAGCTCGATGACAATCAGAGCGTTTTTTCATCAAAACGACAAACGTTTCGCTGATTAACCCGGAACGGCAACAAAAAACCGGCCCCGTTTCAGCGAGGACCGACCGGAACTCCGTGTGTCTTAAGGATTTCGAGGAGGTCAAAACGAACTACCCGGAACTCTTCCGCGGCACCAACTCCATGGCGTTTTCCTTTCGTCTGTGCAGGCGCGACAACAAAGCTCTCAACCAGGGGCTTGAGATCCCCGGTTATGGCTGCATCGAGAGAAGGCAGAGAGTGCCCAGCGGTACGACTCTGCAAACGCAGCTGATGAACGATGTTACGCAGGGGTGTTTCGTGCGCCAGCGCCGCACGGGCCTTACGTTCCAGTGTGCGCGTCACGTCGATCACATCGGTCGCTTCACGAACCGGTCGACCGAAGTACCACTTTTCAACGACCCCATGTGGCTGGAGACCTGCCGCCAAGTGCTCCGGGTGATGCTTGTCGAATTGTGCCGTCCAGCAGGCTTCGGCCACGGCTTCCGCCACCACTACGTGATCCTGGTTGTCTTCGTGCACACCGGAATACGGGTCGATGGTGGAAATGGCATAGGGTTTCCAGGTGCGGATCAGCCGGATGATGTGCTCACGGATCTGCAAACGATCGGCGTCCGTGATGACATCCGTCTGGAACCCCAGATCAACCACGTCTTTGACTCCAAGAATCGACATCGCCTGCCGAAACTCGATTGAACTGCGTTTGATTGTCTCGGCTTCAGGCAGCCCGATGGAATCCCACCGATCATCGGTGACACGAATCACGACTACGCGCCAGCCGGCATCACTCCATGCGGCAACGGTTCCACCGATGAAAAGCGTCGCATCATCCGCGTGCGGTGAAACGACGAGGATCGTACGTCCGTTGCCGGGGTCGATCGGCGTGATCCGCGCTGCTGCCTGCACTGCAGCGGAGCAGATGCAGCACAGGACAACCAACAGAAAGATCGTGCGCTCAGGCAAATGCGACTTCCGGGAAGCCCGAATTCACCGATTCACGCAGCTTGTCGTAGTAAACATTCGCGCCACCAAAGTAGATCAGAACGCGTGGCTGCCGGTTGTTGAGGTTCGCCCCCATCATCCACGAATACACTTTGTCACCCTGGGCCATCAGCGTCTGCCGATGGATATCGGCAGTGTGAGCCACCCAAGAATCTTCGGCATCCTGTTTCGGAAGACAGAGTTTGAGACCCTCAGCTTCCATCTTCTTGATGCAGTCGACGATGTACATGGTGTTCTGTTCGATTGACGTCGGCAGGTTCGCAAACGGTGCCTGTGGGCCCGTTACCATGAATAGATTAGGGAAGCCTGCAACGAAGACACCCATGATCGACCCCGATACGTCTTCCCACTTGTCACGCAGCAACTGACCGTTCTGCCCGCGGATAGCGAGAGCCTCCTGGGCTCCGGTGTACGCCTGAAATCCGGTTGCGAGCACGATGATGTCGAAGTCGTAATCCTGCTTCGTGGTGCGAATCCCGGTTTCCGTGATTTCTACCAGCGGTTCACGTTCCCCGATGTCGACGAGCTTTACGTTGTCGCGGTTGAACGCTTCGTGGAAGTTGTGATCGAGCGGTGGGCGCTTGGCGAAGAAGGGATACCCCTTCGGCGTGAGCATGTCGCGCACGTCCGGGTCCTTTACTTTCTCCAGCATTTTGCGGATGACGAACTCACCGGCAATACGATTCGACTCGGCATTGGTTAGAAGATCATCAAACGTCTCGAAGACAAAACTGAAACTGCCGCGTGGCCAGTTCTCTTCGAGTATTCGCTGCACTTCTTCCGGGGGTGTGCCTTCGATGGTGCGGCCAACGGGACTGTTGAAACACATGCCGAAAACATGATTTCGGCATGTGTTGATGATCTTGTCGTAGTTGGCCTTGATCTCCTTTTCCCATTCCGGAGTCATGGGTTTCTGCACGGCGGGCATGATGAAGTTGGCGGTACGCTGGAAAACCGTGACCTGGGCAGCAGTCTTTGCTACCTCCGGCAACATCTGCACGGTAGTTGCTCCACTGCCGATGATACCGATGCGTTTACCGGCATAGTCGAGCCCTTCCGGCCAGCGTGCCGAATGGAAGCACGGACCTTTGAATCGCCCCATGCCCTTGAAATTCGGGATGACAGGTTCCGAGATCATGCCCATAGCGCTGACGAAGTAGCGGCAGGTAGACGTCGACCCATCCGCTGCCGTGATACGCCATATCCCGGCTGCCTCGTCGAAGTCTGCACGCGTGATCGCGGTGTTGAGCTGGATATGCGGCCACATCTTGCAGCGGTCGGCCACGAAGTGCATGTAGCGCAGGTTTTCTGGTTGACCGGGATATCGCACCGACCAGGACCACTCCTGCAGGAGTTCTCTGGAAAACGTCAGGCAGTAATAGAAGCACTCGCTATCGCTGGCCGCACCGGGGTAGCGGTTCCAGGTCCAGGTGCCTCCGATGTCGGTCGCCTTGTCAAAGATGCGGACGGAAAGGCCCGCCTCGCGCGCATAGTGAATCAGTGCAAGCCCCGCGAATCCCGCACCGATTCCAATAGCGTCGTAGTCAACCTTGGTTTGCGAAGCCATTCCGCCGCTCCCGTTCATGTAAACCGAAGATTACAAGAACTGTGGAGGGGTGTCCCTGTGGAATACCGACGGGGCGAGAACCGGGTCACCGCATCCCAGGCTGCAGAGACCTTGATGCGCTGTCTGCGTCCTGCGACGGTCTACAGCGCCCATTTGGCATCGATCAGGACGGTCATGCCCGGGTCCTGGTCGATAATGCTGACGCCATCCTGCTTCACTTCCAGTTCTTCACCCAGCAGATTGCGGGCGCGCAACTTGAATGTGAGCTGCTCTGTTGGAAACCACGAGTACGTCAGATCGAGCGAGTGGAAGGGCTGTTCGAACGCATCCCCAAGCGTGTTGATTCCGGCAAAGAGAATGCGGCTGCCGAAGGCATTCCAGGCGAGCGTCGCGGCGTGTTCGCCACCGGGGGAGTCATATCCTAACTGCAGGTTACCCACCCATTTAGAGTGCTGGGTCAATCGCCGTTTCGTGTTGGTGACGGCTCCGACGCCAGGTCCGGGTTGAATGGAGATTTCGCTGTCGCTGATGGTGAAATTTCCGGAGAGATAAAACCCCTGAAACCAGCTGCCAAGCCATTTGCTCGCGAAGTCCAGGTTCTTCAGTCCCTCGAGTTCGAGCCCATAGACCTCCGCGGTATCGGCGTTCACGAAGTTGAACAGGATGTTCTCTTCTGTTGCGCCACCCTGCACCGTTTCGATGGGTGCTGAGATGTCCTTGAGGAACAGCGAGACAGAGACGTTGTCACCGGTGTCCCAATACCACTCGCCACGCAGATCGTAGTTGTCCAGATCGGAAGGGGTGAGGAACGGATTGCCGCGCACACGCGCTTCCGTCAGCGGGTCGATATAGGTTGATCTCGAAATTTCCCGGATGTCCGGCCGCGCCACCGTTTCGCTGTAGGCAAACCGCAGCTGGAACTCATCCGCCAGAAAACCCGGCCGGATCCAGGTCACTGCGAGTGCCGGGAAGAAATCGTCCCGGGCCTGTGCGGACGCCTGGATTTCATCGGGCGTCAACGGCACCCGCGAACGGGTGTACTCGAGAAGATTGACAGGCACCGCCAGCTGACGGAAGTCTTCATAACGCACACCCGCAGTGACGCGCCAGGTTTCATTCCAGAGCAAATCGGCCTGCACGAAGCTCGCATCGGTGATCTGAGCAGCGAGATAACTTTCCGTGCCGAAACCACCAATGCCGGAGATGATGCGAATGTTGTTGTTCACGGCAAGCACGTTCGTGTCGGAGAAAACATCCGCGGTTGCGCCGGCGGCTACAGACTGGAAGCCTGTACCCGATCCACCGAGGCCAAAATTGTATTGGGCGTAGCTCCGTGCTTTGCGTACGTAGTCATAACCACCACTGATCGTCAGGTCGGCCTTACCCGGGTAGAAAGGCACGGCGAGTTCCCAGCCGTGGCTGACCACATCATCTTCCAGGTCGGAGAAGCGGAATTCTCCGGACGAGGCGGTGGGTCGAAGCTGGCTGCTGACCACGCTGCCAAATGGACCATCGAGGTTTTCCACCAGACCGAAGCGGGTTTCGCCGGGAATGTCGCTCTCCGCGACCGCATCGGAGTAGTACCAGGTGAAGGACGTATCCCTGACTTTCTCGAGGAAAGAGAGGAAGTCTGGCAGCATCTCGAGCGTCGCATCGCCCAGCTTGTGACGGCCGGAGATCTGGTTGAGCCGCAGTTCCCGAGATTCGTAACGAACATCGAAGATGCGTCCCTGAGCCGCGCCCTGTGCTGCGTTGCAGTCATTGAACTGGCCATCCAGGCAGGTGACCGCGTCGCTGACTTCGTCATCGGTGTTCCGCAGGAACATCGACAACGTACCGATCTGGTGGTCTTCCGTGTAACGCACCCCGAAGTTGAAGGTGCCGGTAAGGCTCACCGTGTCGACTGTGCGCTCGGTCTTTGAGAAGTTCAGTTCAGGCACTACGACACGACGGTTGGTTCGTTCGGTCTTGCGCCGCTCGCGATCGTATGAGCCACCCGCGAGGAAACCGACTTCGAGGTTGTCACCGAGAAACCATCGGTAACCGCCCACCACTTCGCCTTCGAGATCCGGATCCAGATCGTCCCGCTTGAAACGAATGTCGCGGTTGAGCTCGGTGGCGAGCTGCCGGTTGATGACTTCAGCCTCCTGCAGATTGGCGGTGTTGCTGTTGCGACGGGTCACGGTGAGGATGTTCCCCGGCTCCAGGCTGCCCTTGTAGGTATCGAGCGCAGCGAGTAACCCTCTCGGCAACTCACGTGTGCCATCATCTTTGCCCCACTTGTCGTCACTGCCGCCGTTGTAGGTCAGGCCGTCATCACTCTCCGAATTCCAGCCGGAACTGACCTCGATGGAAAAGACGCCACTTTCCGGCACCTGCTTGGTCCGAATGTCGACGTTGCCACCACCAAAGCCAGCCGGCAGGTCCGAGGTATAACCCTTCGAGATGGCGAGTGCGTCAATGATCGTCGCCGGAAAAATGTCCAGGGGCAGCACATCGCGGGTAAGGTCCGGTGAGGGCACGACCGCGCCATTGAGCTGCGCGCTCGAATACCGCTCGCCGAGGCCGCGCACGTAGACAAATTTGTCATCCCGCAGGGTTACACCCGGTACGCGGCGCAGTGCAGCGGCAGCGTTGCTGTCGCCGACACGGCCGATGGCTTCGGCACTCAGGAAGTCCATCGGTACTTCCGATTCGATTCGCTCGGAGACAACGTCGGTTGCTGCCGACTGAAAGCGGCCGATGACGACGACTTCTTCCATTACCGGTTCCGGCGCAGCGATTTCTGCCGCGGGCGCTTCTACCGAAGCTTCTTCCGCTGCCAGTTGCAGCGGTGCCAGTAGTAACCCGGCAACACCGATACCCGCCAGCTTCCCGATCGATGATCGTAGCAACACTGGAATCTTCATGATTTTTCCCCGACGAAAGTGGATGGGTACAAGCGACCTAAGCCTGACGGGTTGGCTTTGCGGAAAGTCGGGCTTTCCGCCAGCCGCCCATTCAGGCTTCCGGTGACACCCGTGCGGCGGATCAGAACCAAAGCGTGTTGAGACCGAAGGTCCAGCTCGCCGTCCAGTTGCTCGCGCGCGTCACCGCACCGATCGTGCCGCCATTTGCAGGTGTGACAGTGAACGCCGTACCCGCCGCATTGGCGAAGGACGTCGCGGTGTAGAAGCCGTCCAGAACACGGACGTTGGTGTTCACCGAATCACTGATGAGCACGTTGTTGGTGTTCTGCGGATACCGGCCAGCGTTGTTGGACGCCCACTGCGCAACCGAGTCGCCGTTGGTGAAGACCGTGGACCAATCCGTACCGTTCGAGGTCGGCGTGCGGCAGTTGAAAATGGTACTCTTGACGCTCGACTGGTTGTTCAGCGCCAGTGTCGCCGTCGTCGAGTTGGTGATCCGCAGACAGCGACCCGGCACCTGGGTCAAACGGTTGATCGCATGTGCGTCGAAGAGGATGCTGTCCTCGAGTGCGAAACGTGTGCCGCGGCGCATCTCGACACCCATCGAATCGCCATGCGTAGCGATCGGCACACGGGCACCGGAGGTGATGCAGGTCATGCGCTTGACGGTGCCGAAGGTGACCGGGGTCGCGCTGTTGTTGGCTTCCTGGTTATCTGCCTCCACGCAGCGGTCGCCGTTGTTTTCAGCCTGTATCACCAACGCGCGGTCGACAGTGCCCTGCCATCCGTCCGCCCAGTCGATGGAGTCGTCCTGGACGTAAAGCGCGACGAGGTTGTTGACGTTGACTGCGCCGCCGAAGAACTCTACGCCATCGTCATAGGTCGCGTAGACCTGAACGTGGCTGACGACCGTACCACTGCCGACGGCATTGAAGGTGATACCGTTGAGCTCGTCGCCGGGCGCTACTTCAAAACCAGGATGCTTGACGACGACATACTGCAGGGTCCCTGAACTTTCGGCGTTGTTGTTGCCGCCATAGTTCGAGGGCTTGCCCTCGGACAGGACGTGGCAGGTGTTGTTGGACCGCTGAGCGTCCGAGCACTTGTTGGTGATGCCGTTGCCATTGATGACAAGGCCGCCCCAGAGCTGTGTCTCCAGCCGGCCAGCGTTCTGCGAAACCGCATCTTTGAAACCGGTCAGCGTGATCGGCGCAGTGGCAGTGCCTTCGGCGATGATGCGCGAGCCACGATTGACCAGGAGGTAATCATCCTGGCGTATCCAGGCGAGGCGGCTGCCGGCGCGAATGGTCAGCGTCGGTCCGGCGCCGTTTTGCGGAACCGCTTCGCTCGCATTGGTGCCGTCGATGTTGCGACCGACGAACAGCGAGTCTTCGAAGATGTGGACACCGGAAAAGAACGGAATGGTGAGACTGACGGTGAGCGGGTTGGCCTCACCAACGAAGTCAGAACTGTAAACGCAATTGGTGCCGTCGAAAGACCCCTGCTTGCGGGTGTTGGTTTTCGGGTCCTGGTAGTTGGCACAAGGATTGTTATTGCCACCTCCGGTTGTGTTGGTGGAGTTGTCATTGATGGTCGTGACTGTGCCCGCATTCAGTTCAATGTCACCACCACCGCCACCACAGGCGGCCAACGCCACCGACACGCCGGCGATCAGCAGCGACTGACACAGATTCTGTTTCGTTTTCATGACAGGTACCCCCAGTTCCAGATATGCCAAAACAATCGGGGCGCACCTTAGGCAGCGCTGATGTCAGATCAGTGACAGAACGGTTAAACGTGCGTGACCAGGCAGTCTCGTGTTGGCGTGTTTGTCAGCACCAACAACAATGGCCTGTGGGGATGGGGTATGGGGTGGAGAGCGGTATCCAGCACGGGATGGAGAAAGACAAATGAAGCAGATGGCGTCGAGGAGGGCCGGGTTTCGACCCTCTCCGACACGACGAGGCTATTTTCGGTGCAACACCACAGGCAACTTCGTATAGCCCTTCACGAACGATGAGAACGTCCGCTCCGGTTCGCCCACCACTTCCACTCGGGAGAAACGCTGCATGATCTCCTCCCACAACACCCGCAGCTGCATTTCCGCGAGTCGGTTGCCCATGCAGCGGTGAATGCCGAAACCGAATGAGAGGTGGGAACGGGCATTGTGGCGGTCGATGACCAGATCATCGGGACGCTCGAACACTTCCCGATCGCGGTTACCGGAGACATACCACATAAGCAGCTGATCGCCCGCCTTGATCTCCTTGCCGCCGACCACGCAATCGGTATTGGCGGTGCGACGCATATAGGCCAGCGGTGTCTGCCAGCGGATGATCTCCGCCACCATGTTCGGAATAAGGGAGACGTCGTTGCGCAGCTTGTCGTACTCCGACGGGAACTGATTCAGCGCCAGCACACCACCCGAGATCGAGTTACGTGTCGTGTCGTTGCCGCCGACGATAAGCAGGATGAGATTGCCGAGGAATTCAAACGGCGCCATGTTTTTCGTGTTCTCACCATGCGCCAGCATGGAGACAAGATCTTGGCCCGGGTTCTTCTTGCGCTCTTCCCACAGGCGGGTGAAGTACTGCAGGCATTCGAGCAGTTCGGCGCGACGTTGTTCTTCCGTATCGATCAGCCCGGTTCCGGGTACTGCGGTTGCCACATCTGACCAGCGGGTCAACTTGCGCCGTTCTTCGAACGGGAAATCAAACAGTGTCGCCAGCATTTGCGTGGTGAGCTCGATGGAGACGAGATCAACCCAGTTGAAACTCTCACCCACCGGCAATGAATCGAGGATGTCGCAAACGCGTGAGCGGATGAGCGACTCCATGCGTTTGAGGCTCATCGGCGCCACGATTGGTGCAACCGTCAGCCGCTGCACATCGTGCTTGGGCTGATCCATGGCGATGAACATCTGGATGTTCAACGCACCTTCCAGCAGTGGTGTGCCCACCGGGAAGCCAAGCGTGATTCCATGCGCAGAAGAAAATTGTTGGTGGTTGGTATCCACCGCCTTGATGTCCGCATAACGGGTCAGCGACCAGTAGCGGCCCGCTATCTCCGTTTGGTTGAAATGCACCGGGTCTTCCTTGCGAAGCCGCTCAAAAAAACCCCAGTGTTTGTGCTCGGCGAAAAGCCGCGGATTGATCGGGTTGATTTCTGCGAGCGGGATGGAATACGGATCGGGGATGGGATTGACCATGTCGATCCCGGACATGCCGGGACGCTTCAAGGCATCTTCATTCAGCGTCTTTGGAATCGAAACAGCTTCGCTCATGGCCGCACCTGTAATTGACACGCGTGTTGATATGGATGGGTGATGCTGAAGGGTAGTGAACCTGCGCGTTTTGGGCAATTACGGATTTCACACCCTGTAACTGTCACGTTAGGGTTTGTGATTTCACGTAGTTCTGCTGCGGTGAGTCCCGAGCGCGCGCGACACCATTGCGGATGTTTGTGAGCTCCCGGCGAGCGCGTTCTGACTCCATCAAAACTCACCAGGAGATCCCTGACATGGCTCAGCCCAAATATGCAGAAAAGAAGAACATCGTTGCCGGCAATCCTCCCGCGAAGCAGGCCGTATCGCCGCTGCGCAGCTTTTTTCCCGCGCTCCACAGCGCGACTTCGACGCCTGTTTCAACGCCCGCTGGCCCCGGTTACCAGCGCTCTTCGACGTGCCGGCGCTGTCCCGCATGCAGCCAGTAAGTATCGATGTGCTCGACCGCGAGAACGACTTGTGTGTACGGGCTGAACTGCCCGGTTATCGCAAGGAAGATATCGATGTATCACTGCTCAACAACACCATCACCATCAAGGCGAACATGAGCAAAGAGGACGAGTCATCCGAGGGTGACTACCACCGTCGAGAGATCTTTCGGGGCTACGTCAGTCGCACCGAGGGATTGCCCGCTGATGTGGAGGTCGACCAGGCCAAGGCAGAACTCAAGGATGGTGTTCTGGAGGTGATCATTCCGAAATCAAAGCGCTCGCCGCGACAGCAGGTGGAGATCTCCGGCTGAGGGCCATTCGCCGCCGTGACGGGGCGACCCGTCACGGTACTGCCCGAGTGGTGCGCAGCCGCAACCCATAACGCACCAGCACGACGACAAACCAACCCACAAGACAGATTCCAATGTCGGCCAGGGCATCCCAGACATCGCCCTGCGTGCCGACATAGGCAGTACTGCCATCCCCAAACACCACAGCCGCGCCCCACTCGAGAAGCTCATATAGTGCGGATGTAGACAGCACCACGTGCAAGGAGAGGTTGGCCCCGCACGATCGCTGGCCATGAGGCGCTGCTGCAGCGTTTCGTAGATCGGCTGGGTCAGACAAAGACCCCACAAAAGGTGGACGAGCCGGTCATAGTGATTGCGCTCCCAGCCGAGTGCTTCATTGAGCGAAGCCCGTTCAACGCGTTGATCCAGCTGTCGTAGGGGGTCAACGAGTAGGTGTAGTGGGTTCCGACCGTATGTGCACAGAAGAGGAGCGCCAGCCCCGCCAACGAGGCGGTCGAATAACGCACACCGGTCTGCATCCATATAGCCGCCATGACCAGACCGGTGGCGACCTGCTCGAGACCCCAGGTTACCCGGTCAATCGGCCCAATGGCCGCGATCACCCAGAGCACGGCACAGAAGACCACCAGCACCACACGAATGTCCATCTGTCGCTCCAGGTTCATGAGGCTGCGTTACCGACTTTGTATAGTTTGTCGGCACAGGTCAAACACGCTATAAACCGGCGACAAGGTTTCAGGGGCGTGAACCGCATGCGCGAAGAACTCGTGCTCGAAATTCCGGAACAGATCAACCTGCCTTTGGCTGCTCAGCGCAAAGCCCAGGCCGCGAGCCGCTCCTGGCCTGCCGGTACCCGAATCATCTCTGCCGACAGCCACATGATCGAGGGTGACTACTGGTACGACGGTTTTCCAGTTCACAAGAAAGACCAGGCACCGCGCATGCAGTTCGTGGATGGATACTTCGACATGACCATCGGCGAGAAACACATGACGCCGCCGGAGATTGCCAGGCATCTCTGCAACGCCATGGAATGTAACCCAGGGCTCAGTGATGTGCCGGCACGCCTCAAGGACCTTGATGTCGAAGGTGTAGAAAAGGAACTCATTTTCCCGCAGCGTCTCTTCGGGCTCTTCATGTTCGGCGAAATGCAGAATCGCGAAGAAGTCTTTGCGCTCTACAACGAGGCCATTGCGCGGCGGTGCGCGGAAGCGCCGGATCGACTCTTCCCGGTGATGGTGCCGAACTACTGGGACATGGACGCGACCGCTGCATCGGTGCAGCGCTGCGTGGAGCTAGGTGCACGCGGACTCATGGTTCCGCTCAAACCCGGCCGCAACAATTCAGGCAAACACATCAACTACAACGATCCGAAGATGGATGCGATGTACTCGGCCATCGCCGACAGTGGTGTGCCTTTGGTGTTTCACATCGGTGAAGCCATTCCATCGGCGATGCCCGGTGCTGCGGGCATTTCGGTGCTGACCCAGATGCAGGGCTTTCGCCTGCAGTGGTCATCACTGACTTTTGCCGGTGTCTTCGACCGCTTCCCGGCGCTTAAGGTGATCTTTGTCGAAGGCGGCCTGTCGTGGGTTGCCAGCATGTTGCACGACGCCGACATGGCCTATACGCATTTCCCGACCAGCATGAATCCGAAACTCACCCATGCGCCCAGCTGGTATTGGCGCAACCATTGTTACGCGACCTTCATGACCGACCCGGTCGGGCTTTCCCTGCTGGACCGGATCGGCCCGGAGACCTGCCTCTGGTCGTCGGACTATCCACACCAGGAGAGCACCTTCGGCTATACGCGCAGCTCCATCCAGGCCGTGTTCGATGCCACTAATATCGAGAATGCCCAGATGATTCTCGGCAAGACCGCACTGAAACTCTTCAGGATGGAGTGAAGGCTGCCGGTCTTGGTTCAGGAAAGAGGGGTCCAGGAAAGAGTCGTGCACGGAAGAGTGGTCCCGGGATATTGCCGGGACCTCGCCTGCCAGGCGCAAGAACGCCCTCAGTCGTCCAGCGTGCCCTTCTTCGGTCCGATGAAGCCGAACAGATAAGCTCCGACCTTTCGCATCTGAATTTCTTCCGAACCTTCAGTGATCCGATAGCGGCGGTGATGGCGATAGATGTGTTCGAACGGCTTGTGCCGGGAATAGCCGATACCGCCATGAACTTGCATGGCGCGGTCAGCAGCTTCGCAGCAAAGCCGGTTCGCCCAGTAGTTACACATCGAAACCCGGTCGGAAATGGTCCGCTCCACCTGCTTGTGGTCCATGCGGTCGATCTCCCAGGCGGTCTTGCGGATGAGCAGACGAAGCATCTCGCACTGGGTATGCAGTTCGATCAGCGGCCACTGAATCGCCTGGTTTGAGGCGAGCATCTTGCCGAAGGGCTTGCGCTTGCGGGCGTATTTCACGCTCTCGTTGACACAATACACCGCAGCGCCCAGTGATGACGCCGCCTGACGGATGCGATTCTGGTGAACGAAACTTTGCCCGATAGCGAGACCGCCACCCACCTGCCCCCAATAGGAATCTTCGGGAATCCACACGTCCTTGAACGATACGCGTGGATGATCTGTCGGCATGTTGAAGGTCCACAGGTACTCTTCAACCTTGTAGCCCGGTGTACTGGTCGGTACCAGAAAACAGGTGATGCCACCTGCATCGCCGTCTTTGCCGCTGGTGCGGGCGAACGTCATGATGTGCGAGGCATGGTGGGCACCGGACGTCCACATCTTCTCGCCATTGATGAGCCAGCCTGGTTTGCCATCACGCTCCTGACGAACCGCGCGGGTCTCCATCCAGGTGGCATCGGAGCCGTGATTCGGTTCTGTCAGACCAAAGCCGGTTCGCAGCTGCCCCTTCATGAGTTTGTCGATATCGCGGGTGTACTGTTCCGGCGTCGCGAACTCCTTGAACATGACCACAAACGGGTTGTTGCCGACTACGGAGTGTTCGGTCTGCAGGTCGTTGTGCAACCCGAGCCCTTGCGCCGCGAGGTGTTCACGAATCACCACCATGGCGAGGTTTGACCCACCCTGCCCGCCAAACTCTTTCGGCCACGCGAACCTCAGGAATCCGGCCTTGTCAGCTTCGGCGCGCGCCTGACCGAGGAGGGCCTCCCACTCCGGCCGGGGCAATCCACCGTTTTCAAAATCGGTGCGCGCCCATTCGCGGCGATGGTCGAAGAACCGGATGTTGTCGTCACGGTTTTCAATCGGTTTGATTTTTTCTTCGATAAAGGCGTCGAGTTTGGCGAGAAACTCGACGAGGTCTTTCGGCAGTTCAAAGTCCATCAGCGCCCCCCTCTTGTGTGACTTGTTTTCGTCTGTGATTTGTTGTTCGCGGCCTATGTCATGCAGACACGCACTAATCAGTCCATGCACTTTACCGCGTCCTCCGCGAACGCGCGCTGGCACTCGTCAGGTCACGCTGATATACAAACCATGGAGAGGAGAACATAAGCCCGAATCACTACGGGCATTCATGAGGGGGACACTTCAGGTGACCAGACAACGCCGCATCCTGATCGCCAACCGCGGTGAAATCGCGATCCGCATTCGACGCGCCATCCAGGCGCGCGGCGACGCAGCCATCACCATCCATGCACCGATCGACCGCGACAGTCTGCACATCCAGGGTGCTGATGGTGTTCACGAACTCGCGGGGCACGGCATAGAACCGTATCTCGACATCGACGCGATCGTGACGCTGGCGCGAGAGACCGGCTGTGATGCGATCCATCCGGGCTACGGCTTTCTTTCCGAAAATCCGGCGTTCGCGGCGGCTTGCAACCTGCACGGCATCACCTTCATCGGCCCGAGTCCTGAGGTGTTGGCGCTCTTCGGTGACAAGACCCGGGCACGTAACCTCGCGGCAGAGCTCGACATCCCGGTGATTCCAGGAAGTGATAGCGTGGTGGACAACGTTGACGCAGCCCTGGCGGCCGCGCAGCGGATCGGCTACCCGGTTATGCTCAAGGCCGCTGCGGGCGGTGGTGGCCGCGGAATGCGAATCGTCAACGCACCGGATGAGATGCGCACAGCCTTTGAACGCGCGAGCAGTGAGGCGCTGGCTGCATTCGGTAACGGCTCGATGTTCCTTGAGCGCCGGGCACTGCGTCCTCGCCATGTCGAGGTGCAGATCCTCGCTGATGCGCAACGACACATCGTGCACCTGCATGAGCGCGACTGTTCGGTACAGCGACGTCACCAGAAGGTGATCGAGATCGCGCCGGCGGTGAACCTTGATCCCACGATCCGTGAACGGCTGTACGCCGATGCACTCCGACTTGGGAGAGAAAGTGGCTATGTAAACGCTGGCACTGTTGAGTTTCTGGTCAGCCCGGAAACCTCTGAATACTGGTTCATCGAATGCAATCCGCGCATCCAGGTGGAACATACCGTAACCGAGCAGATAACGGGCATCGATCTGATCGCCGCACAACTGGCGATTGCCGCAGGGGCGACACTTGCTGAACTCGGAATTGCAGACCAAGCCGCAGTAGGCGCGCCACGCGGTGCAGCCGTACAGGTGCGCATCACGGCTTCAGCCAGCGGCACGATCAGCGCCTGCAAAGAACCCGCCGGCATCGGCGTGCGTGTCGACAGTTCGGTGTACGCAGGTTATACACCACCACAGCAGGTGGATCCTTTGTTGTCGAAGGTGATCGGCTTCAGCACTGCGCGTCACACCAGTCTGGTGGAAGCGTTGGGCATTGCTCTCGAACGCACCCGTCGCGCGCTCGATGAATATCTGTTGCCGGGTCTTGCCACCAACATCCAGGAACTTCGGCAAATGCTCGATCACCCCGACATCGCTGCGGGCAACGCGCGCACATCGTTCCTTGAAGACTGGCGATCACCGGGGACTGACAAACACCCGCACGTTACTGTTGCAACCTTCCTCGAACGACAAGCGATGCCGGCAACGCCTATGGGAGGTCGTCGCCGCGAACCCCCGACCCTATCTGTCGAGGGCCACCAGATCGCAGCTGTATCCCCCATGGATGCCGCTTTGCTGACATTCAACGTCTCACCGGGTCAACGGGTACAAGAAGGTGAGCCGCTCATGGTCATTCATGCCATGAAAATGGAAACCGTAATCAACGCACCGGTGAGTGGCGTTGTGGTGCAGCTGGCATCACTGCAACCGGAAGATCCGGTGATGACGGGGCAGATGGTGGCGGTGATCGAACCGGAAAGCGGTTCTTCAGATGCGACCGCTGCAGCCGAATCCCCTTGGCATTCAACTCTCGATGATGTGGCGCGACTGCGGCAGATTGCCTCGGCGCGGTTCGCACCGGATTCAACCGATCCCGGCGTGGTAAGGCAACGCGGCCGCGGCAAGCTGACCTGCCGCGAGCGCATCGATCTGCTGCTCGATCCAGACTCCTTTCGCGAGGTGGGCAGTGTTGCGGGGTTTACTTCCTGGGACGAAGACGGGCAGATCAGCGCATTCACACCGGCGAATCACGTGGGTGGCTGGGGCGAGATTGCCGGAAGAACGGGCATCGTCTGTGCTGACGATTTTACTTCGCGGGGTGGACACGCGGACGGTGCCATCGGCGCAAAGAGCATGCACCTCGACCGGTTGTCCCTCGAAATGCGCATTCCTTCCGTACGACTTCTCGATGGTTCATCCGGCGGTGGCAGTGTTGCCGCGATGGTTCCCGAACAGAAAAAAGAAGGGGAAAGCAAAGCCCTCGAAAGTACCGGTGCCATCAGGGCCGGGCGTCCGCGTGTGACCGGCAGCGGTGGCTCTTTCCTCCCTCCCCATCTCGGCAGCACCTTGTATACCGAGCAACTGGCCACCGTACCGGTTGTGAATGTCCTGCTCGGCAGTGTGGTTGGCATTGGCGCGGCCAAAGCAGTGCTCGGTCACTTCTCGGTGATGGTGCGTGATATCGCCCAGCTCTTTGTAGCCGGCCCGCCTGTGGTCGCACACGCAATGGGATATGACGTCACCAAGGAAGATCTTGGCGGTTGGCATATCCACTGCTGCAACGGCTCAGTGGACAATCTCGCCGAAACAGAATCAGCGGCCATCGAACAGACACGGCGTTTCCTTTCGTATCTGCCCGCCAACGTTTTTGAAACGCCGCCTGTGCTGCCGCCGCGCAGTGACGATCCTCCGGATCGACGCGATGCGGGTCTTACCGCCCTGATCCCGCGTAAACGCACCACCACCTTCGACATCCGCCGCGGTATCCGTTTGCTGGCCGATCGCGATTCCTTTTTCGAAATCGGCCCACTGTGGGGCACGGATCAGGTCGTGGGTCTCGCGCGCTTCAACGGCCACCCCGTAGGTGTGATCGCGTCGGACAGCCAGCACGTCAACGGTGGTGCTCTGACGGCGGACGGCTGTCGCAAACTGATCCGTCACCTGGACCTCTGCGATCTCTTCCATATTCCGGTTCTGAATCTCGTCGACAACCCGGGCTTCGCAGTCGGCATCCAACACGAAATGAACGGCACGATTCGCGCGGGTGCTGAATGGATGGTGGCCTTCGCTCAAACGACTGTTCCGCTGTTCACGGTGGTGATGCGACGCAGCTTTGGTGTTGCGGGCAACAACTACGCGACGCCACGCTCGGAGCCCTCCATGCGGGTGGTATGGCCGTCCGCCGACGTCGGTGGCATTCCGCCGGAGGGTGGGATTGAGGCGGCCTACAAACGACAGCTTGCGGAGGCGGCAGATCCGGTTGCCCTGCGCAACGAACTGATGGCGCGAATCGAATCGGCGCGCGGCCCTCTTGGACCACTCAACCGCTTCCAGATGGAGGAGATGATCGATCCGCTGGATACGAGGCGCTACATCTGCGAGTGGGTGAGCCTCGCCTACCGGATCATCCGGCAGGGAGATCGTCTCAAGCCACGGGCGCTGCAGTTCAGGCCGTGAGCGCATAACAGCATGCGCCTGTGGGAGAAGAGTGGTAGCTAGGGAGAGACTTGAACTCTCGACCCCAGGATTATGAATCCTGTGCTCTGACCAGCTGAGCTACCTAGCCACTGTTCCGGATGCCTTCTCTGAACCAAGCCAGAGGAGGCCTGCAAATCGGGCCGGGCATTCTCCCGGAGCCTCAGCGCGGCTGTCAACGCGGCAGACCTGTGTCCGGCGCTGATTTCGGGTAACGTGACGCCAGAAATTTCCCCAGTTTGATCATGAACATACCGCGCACCACCAGCCTCGACCGGCTGGCTTTCGACAACCTCTCCCTGCGCTCGCTGCCCATCGATCCGGAGACGCGCAATCAACGCCGACAGATCCGCGGCGGCATTCACGCCCGGGTCAAGCCGACACCATGTCCTGCGCCCACCCGAATCGTGTACGCCGAAGAGGTCGCTGCACTCCTCGGCCTCGATCGCGCGGCATGCGAAAGCGACCGGTTCGCGGAAATCTTCGCAGGCAACGTGCTCCTCCCCGGTATGGAGCCTCACGCCACCTGTTATGGCGGACATCAGTTCGGTTCCTGGGCCGGACAACTCGGCGACGGGCGGGCCATCAATCTGGGCGAGGCCATCGCTGTGGACGGTTCACTGCAGATGCTGCAACTCAAAGGGGCGGGAGAAACCCCTTTCTCTCGTTCTGCGGATGGTCTTGCAGTGCTGCGTTCGTCGGTTCGTGAGTTTCTTTGTTCGGAAGCCATGCACCACCTCGGCATCCCCACCACCCGCGCCCTGAGCCTGTGCCTGACCGGTCGCGGCGTCTGGCGCGACATGTTCTACGACGGCAATCCAGAAGAAGAACCCGGTGCGGTGGTGTGCCGCATGGCACCTTCCTTCCTGCGGTTCGGCCACTTCGAGATTCTCACAGCCCGACGCGAAACCGCATTGCTCAAACAGCTCACCGACTTCACGATCCGTTCGTACTTCCCGGAATCCGCGGCGATCAGCGACGACCAGGAGCGCTACCTGCACTGGTTCACCGAGGTCTGTGATCGAACTGCGGCTCTCGTGGTGCATTGGATGCGAACGGGGTTCGTACACGGGGTAATGAATACCGACAACATGTCGATTCTCGGGCTGACCATCGACTACGGTCCGTATGGCTGGCTCGACAGCTACCACCCCGAATGGACACCGAACACATCGGACGCGGGCAGCCGGTACTGTTATCGCAACCAGCCGCCGATCGCCCAGTGGAACCTCATTCAGCTCGCCAACGCAATCCTTCCCCTGATCGGCGAAGCCGCCCCTCTGGAAAACTGTCTGCAGTCTTTCGCCGGACAGTACACACAGCGCGCCGAAGCGATGGCCGCTGCGAAACTCGGCCTCAAAACCTACGATCAGCCACTGGCCTCGGCATTGTTTGAGTTCCTTGGCGGCGTGGAAACCGACATGACTTTGTTCTACCGGGGGCTTGCGGATCTGCCGGTCACTGACATGCGGGCGAACGCGCTCTTGGATACCTTGTACAAGCCCGACACTGATGCAATTGAAGCGCTCCAGGTGTGGCTTGATCAGTACGCTGCAGTCCTTGGGCAACAATCTGTGGACGACCGTTCAAGATCGACGCTGATGAATGCAACCAACCCGGCGTTCGTCCTGCGCAACTTTTTGGCCCAGGAAGCCATCGATGCCGCTGCGACAGGAGATTTCAACGGTATCCACGCCTTGCTCAATGCCTCACGACACCCTTACGACCGTTTGCCGCCGGACTCACCGTTCAACCGCAAGCGACCCGACTGGGCGCGTTCGAAACCCGGGTGCTCACAGTTGTCATGCAGTTCGTAAGACGCACGCATGCCGGACATCACCCCGAGGGTTCCTGTTAAGGTAGCAATCCAGTCGACAAGGTTTTAGTGGAATGAGGATTGCCACCTGGAACATCAATGGGCTCAAGGCCCGGATCGAGCTGCTCAAGCTGTGGCTCACCGAGCGGCAACCGGATGTGGTCGGCCTGCAGGAACTGAAAACGCCAACCAGCGAGTTTCCCCATGAGGTCTTCAAGGCACTCGGTTATTACGCCCTGGTGCATGGGCAGAAGTCCTGGAACGGCGTCGCGATTCTCTCCAAACAACCCGCCACCCTCTTACAACCTGGTTTGCCCGGTGAAGATGACATGGGGTCGCGACTGATCACGGCGCTCGTCGGCGGCATCGAATTCACTACGGTGTACTGCCCCAACGGCAAAACACTGGATCACGCCGACTATGGCCGAAAGCTCAAGTGGTTCGAGAACCTGCGAGCACACTGGCAGAACACGAACCGCAATGAACACGCAGTGCTGTGTGGTGATTTCAACATCGTTCCGGATCCATCCGACAGCTGGAAGGGCGCGGATGCGGATGGCGAGATCTTTCATACGACAGCGGAACGCTCGCGTTATCAGGCGTTGCTCGATACCGGGCTCATCGATCTCTTCCGCCGCTTTGCACCGGATGAACGGGCATTTTCCTGGTGGGATTACCGCGGCGGAGCGTTCCACAGAAGGCAGGGCTTGCGGATCGACCTGATCCTCGGCACCGCGCCTCTCACCAGCCGTCTTGAATCGGCGCAGATTGACCGTGAGTACCGCAAGAAGCGGGACGAACTCACCGCGTCGGATCACGCCCCCGTAATCGTTGACATCAAATGACCGAACACATCTTCGCGGGCAACCCGCTGGACCGATGCGAAGCCGAACGCCGCGATGAAAACTGGATCGCCGCTCAGGTTCATGCGCCCTCGACCCGCTTCCTGCCCTTCCACCGACTACAGGTGTTGACCGGTTCAACGTCTGGCAAGAGCGGGCTCACCTGGCTCGATGGTCCAGCCGGTGCACGATTGATCGGCAATCAGCCGCCGGTGCTTCTCGGCAAGATGGATGGTCGCGTGCACTTCGGGCTCGATATCAGCCACCTTGAAGATCCGCTCGCGGCCATCGGCATTACAACAAGCCAGTTCACGGACTGCCGCATGGCGGCGATGAACCTGAATCTCGGCAGCACCGGCATCATTGCCCAGGCCCGCGCCCAGGTGAACTGGCATACGACCCATCGGTTCTGCGGCGCGTGTGGAACCCAAAGCGAGCCCCGTCGTGGCGGCCACGTCAGGGTATGCCCGAACTGCAAGGCGGAGCACTTTCCGCGCACCGATCCCGTCGCCATCATGCTGGTCACGGACGGTGACCGCTGCCTGCTCGGCCAGCCCAAGGGGCCGCTGGTTCGAACCGGAATCTACTCGGCACTCGCAGGGTTCATCGACCAGGGCGAGAGCATCGAAGAAGCCGTCCGCCGTGAAGTCAAGGAAGAAGCCGGCCTCGAGGTCGGCGCGGTGCGTTACCACTCATCCCAGCCCTGGCCGTTCGTGTCATCGCTGATGATCGGCTGCCTCGCCGTAGCCGCCACCACCGACATCCACATGGATACCGAAGAGATGCACGACGTGCGCTGGTTCTCCCGGCAGGAGATCCTCAACGCCCGCGCCGGCACTCACCCGAAACTGAAGCTGCCCGGGCCGATCGCCATTGCGCATCACCTGATCGAGGCGTGGGTGGCCGGGTTCTGACGGTCCTGGGCGCGGGTGGCGCTCCGGGAGACCCGTTGATCACAAGCCGCCTTTGCCGGATTATCCATGCGGGGATGTATCCGGCGAACCAGTAATCCGCCAATTTATGTACGAGGAGTTTTCATAAAGCAGAGGGAGATACCGTGAACAAACGAAACATCAGAAATGCTGTTGCTGGCTTCCTTGTAGGTGTGTCCAGTACGGTGGTTGGTGCCTCTTTGTCTCCTGCGGTGCAGTCCGCAGAAGCGACGGGGGACAGATTCGAGGGCCTCGAAGAGATCATCGTCACCGGCACCAAGCGAGAAACGGCCCAGCAGGACACGCCCATCGCAATTTCGACCCTTACCGCCGAACAGATCGAGAAAACCTTCGGCAGCGATATACGCGCCATCAGTGATCTTTCACCCAACGTGAACCTGACCATCCAGCCTGGATTCAACGCCGTGGCCGGCGGGATCCGTGGAACCGGCAGCATTTCCATTCTCACCACCCAGGATCCAAGCACCGGAATCATGGTCGACGAATTTGCGCTCAACCACGTGCAAACAGCGTTCGTCGAGTTGTATGACCTGGAGCAGGTGGAGGTCTTCCGCGGCCCGCAGGGCACATTGTTCGGCAAGAACAGCACCGGCGGCACCATCGCGTTCACCTCCAAACGGCCGAATCTCGATGAATTCGGCGGAACCATGAAGGTGTCCGTCGGTGGTTACGACGGGGGATCGGACAACTACAAGCTTCAGGCAGGCGTCGACATTCCCATCATCGAGGGCGTTCTCGGTTTTCGCTTCGCGGGTTCCATTGCCGACGAACAGGGTTACTACACCAACGACAAAGACACCGCGACGTTTCCAAACTCACCTGCCCTTCGGCGAGCCGGCATTACCCCGGACATGTTGAACCCGGTATTGGCCAATACGCCAACCGTCGGTGATGGTGGTCGGGTGGGCGGTAAACACGTCGTTGCAGCCAAGTCCAAGCTGCTCTGGCAGCCGAACGATCTCTACGAGGCGTATTTTATCTGGGAGGTGGTGCGCGACGACTCGGACTCGCCCGTCAACATCAACGAAACGCCCGCAGGCGAGGGTTTCACCTTCCCCGACGTCGGCTTTCCGGGGATCCATGAGGCCGGCCACAAGAACCCGTTCAGTTCAGGGATCAGCAACCAGGGCGATGGCATCGACATGCGGGACGGCCACCAGGTCGATGTCAATGGCTTCTACCTCCACCAGCAACTGAACTTTGACCAGTTCTACCTTAAGTCCACGACCGGCTATCGCGAACAAAGCGAGATCCTGCCCAGCAGTTATTCAGGAGAGGCTTTCCTGTCGCTGTTTGATGCCAGCAGGAATCTGAAGAGGGAACAGTTCCAGCAGGAAGTGCGCCTGGTTACCGAATTTGACGGGCCGTTGAACTTTGTCGCGGGTGGCGTCTACGCAACAGATGACGTTGACTTTTCCGGGGGCAGGGGCAGCACGGGATATGTTCCTGTTTTTGTTGCCGGGCTGCTTCCTGGGATCATCGGCCGACCGGCAACCGATCCAATCGTGCGCGCTGCTCTTCTGAACCAGGATATCAGCATCATCAAGGACCACGGTCACGGGTGCTGCACACGTCAGGACCGCACCTCATGGGCGCTGTACGCTGACGGGACCTGGGATTTCAACGATCAATGGCGTATCACTGCCGGTGTTCGTTACACCGAAGACGACAAGGATTTCTTCAAGCTGACGGGTGCCGGCGGGCCTTGTAATCAGTTCACTCCCGCGATCGATCAGAGGCGCATCAATCCGGCGTTACCGATCACGGCGCCCGGTAATTGTCAGGACGTCAATTCGACGCGTGTCAGCCGGGCAGGCATTACCAGCACCGAAGCGGGCAACTTTGGCCAACTCCTTCCTGATTCTGCGTACCGCATCAAAGTCGATACCAATGAACAGTGGACCGAAACCACCTGGCGTGTAGTCGTTGACTACCGGCCCACTGACGAATTCATGGTGTACGGCAGCATCTCCACAGGCTTCCTTGCCGGCGGTTTCAGTGAAACCTGCTCGCAGGTGATCACGTGCAGGGCCTACAACCCGGAAACCAACATCAACTATGAAGTCGGATTCAAGGGAGACTTGCTGGACAACCGGCTGCGTCTGAACGTGGCGGCTTTCTATACCAAGTTCGACGACCTCCAGCGCAACCAGGTGTTCCGCTTCACTGATCCGATCTCCGGAAACCCTGGACAGGAGACCATCACCCTGAACGCCGGCAAGTCCAATGCCAAAGGCATCGAGGTCGAAACCACCTGGCTGGTTACCACCAACTTCCAGCTGAGGGGAACTGTTGGCTTCCTTGATGCGCAATACGACCAGTTCTCGTTCGAAGGGTTGAATCTGAAGAGTCTCGATATCCCGTTCGCAGCCAAATGGCAGATCGGTTTGCAAGGCACCCTCGACCAGCCACTGGACAGCGGCGCGACGCTCACCTACACCGCCGGCCTGCACTACCAGTCGGAGGCCGAGACGAGTCCGTTTGATCCGAACGCGGCGACAGGTCTCAATCCGAAGTTTCCTGGCAGGGTGGCACGTCATCCCACCTACACCCAGATGGAGTCACGCACCCTGGTCGATGCCAACATCACCTATACCAGTGAAACCGAAAAGTACTATGTGACGCTGTGGGGCAAGAACCTTCTGAATGAGGAGTACCGCGTGGCCGCCAACTCCGTTGGCGCACTGTGGAACTTCAGTATCTACGGGGCCCCACGGCAGTGGGGAATCGAACTGGGAATGAACCTCGACTAGCGCGACGGCCTGAAGAGGGTCTGAGCGATCAGACCCTTCTCAAGGGAATACTGCGAGCGGATGTTTCGGCGAGGCCACGATCTTTGGTTCGGCAACGACGATTGGAGTTTCGAGCAACTCTCATCGAACAGGATCGCGCGTTGTCGCCCCACCAACAAGATCCGTTGGGACAAACTTTTGTCTAGACGTTGAACCTGAAGTGCATGACATCGCCGTCCTGCACCACATACTCCTTGCCTTCGAGCCGCCACTTACCCGCGTCCTTGGCGCCCTGTTCACCCTTGCACGCCACGAAGTCTTCATAGGCGGTCACTTCGGCGCGGATGAACCCTTTTTCGAAATCCGTATGGATCACCGCCGCAGCCTGCGGCGCCCTCGTACCCACCTTGATGGTCCACGCGCGCACTTCCTTGGGACCGGCGGTGAAATACTGCTGTAGCCCGAGCAACCGGTACCCCGCGCGGATCACGCGGTTGAGCCCGGGCTCTTCAATACCTAGGGCATCGAGAAAGTCCTGGCGCTCCGCATCGTCCAGTTCAGAAACTTCCGCTTCGATCTTGTTGCAGATCGGCACCACCACGGCACCCTCCGCATCGGCAATTGCTTGCACAGTGTCGAGCAGCGGATTGTTCTCAAAACCGTCTTCCGCGACGTTGGCGATGTACATCACCGGCTTGGCAGTGATGAGGTGCAACTCGCGCAGCATAAGCCGCTCGTTATCTTCCAGTTTCAACGCCCTGACCGGCTGGCCACGTTCGAGGATGTCCTGTACACGCTCGAGCAACGTGACCAGCGCTTTCGCGTTCTTGTCACCGGAGTTCGCGACGCGACGGGCACGGTCTTTCACCTTGGCTACGGTGTCGAGATCAGCCAGTGCGAGTTCCGTATTGATGATCTCGATGTCATCTTTCGGTGAGATGGCGCCGGCGACATGCACGATGTTCTCGTCCACAAAACAGCGCACGACATGGGCAATGGCGTCCATTTCCCGGATGTGCGCGAGGAACTGGTTGCCGAGACCCTCTCCCTGCGAAGCACCGGCGACGAGGCCGGCGATGTCCACAAACTCCATCGTCGCAGGCATCACTTTCTGTGGCTTGACGAGCGCGGCAAGTTTGTCGAGGCGCGGATCCGGTACCGGCACGATGCCGGTGTTCGGATCAATCGTGCAGAACGGGAAGTTCTCCGCGGCGATGCTCGCGCGCGTCAGCGCGTTGAAGAGGGTCGACTTGCCGACGTTGGGCAATCCGACGATGCCGCAATTGAATCCCATGATCTGTCTCCGTGGTGGAGCCCGCTTTCCGCAACATTCAGGGCGGATCAGAGCCTACTCGGGTTCTTGCTCCGGTTTTGGCATGTGCAGTAGTGTCATCGCCTTCTGCAGATCACCCGTGAACAAATGCCGCCAGACCTGATCGTCGAAGGTCCAGGTGGATTCAACCAACGATTGCTCCGCAGCCGGCATACGCTCCGAGGTCAGGTACGCCACCATCCTTTCTTTGTCGCCGGGATGACCGACGCCGATACGCAGCCGCAGAAAACCCTGATCATTGCCGAAACACTGGATGATGGAGCGGATGCCGTTGTGACCGCCGCTACCGCCACCCTCTTTCAGCTTAAGAATGCCCGGCTCAAATGCCACCTCATCGTAGGCGATCAGCACCTGTCCGATCTCGAACTTGTAGAACCGTTGCAGCGCACTGACGGATTCACCGGAGAGGTTGACGTAAGTTTCGGGTATCAGCAGAAAGACCTCGGTGCCAAACAACTGGCCCCGCCCAACTAGCCCCTTGAAGCGGCTCTCCTGGGCGAGCCTGATACCTGCCCGAGCCGCGAGCCACTCGACAAAGTCTGCGCCGATGTTGTGTCGCGTATGGCGGTAGTTCGGTCCCGGATTGCCGAGGCCGGCGATCAGTCGAATTCCCGCCATGCGTTGCAATCGTCCGTCTGGATGGCAGGCCTGACGCGTCCACTGAAGGACATCGTCAGGCCATGAGGCTTAGGTTGCCGCCGCCTTGGCAGGCTCTGCTTCTGCTTCAGCTCCACCGCGTGGCGCTTGCACGGAGACGACCTGCTGGTTGTGGTCGGAACCCAGTTTCAGTTCGGGAATCTCCACGCCTTCCGGAAGCTTCAGGTCCGAAAGGTGCAGGGATTGGCCAAGCTGCAGGTCCTTCAGATCAACTTCGATGTATTCGGGCAGGTTCGCCGGGAGGCTGCTGATGATCACTTCGGAGAGGTTATGGGAAATGAGACCACCACCGATCTTTACGCCCACACAGGCTTCTTCATTGATGAAGTGCAGCGGTACGTGTACTTCGATCACGCGGTCAGCGCTTACCCGGTAGAAGTCGATGTGAGTGATCGTGTCGCGCACCGGATTGCGCTGCACATCTCGCACCACCACCTGATTGCCCGCACCATCGAGCAGAACCTCGATCACCTGCGAGAAAAACGCTTCGCTGTGGGCCGCCTTGTGCAGTTCGTTGGAGTCCAGGGACACCATCTGCGTTTCACCTTCGCCACCGTACATGATGCCGGGGACCCGGCTGGTTCGACGCAGGCGGCGGCTCGCTCCTTTCCCCACGTCCTGACGCGCTTGCGCGCTCACTCTGATCTTGCTGGACATTTCTGATTCTCCAGGAAGGGCGACAACTCGCCCGGTTGTATTGCACTGCCGGGCGCGCGACCACGCCGGCAGGTTCTCCTCATGCCGCACCACGGGATGCGAATGAAAGGGAATTGGCTGGGGCGGGAGGATTCGAACCTACGGATGGCGGGATCAAAACCCGCTGCCTTACCACTTGGCGACGCCCCAGAAGATCAAACTGCACGCCACTCACGCGATGTGGGACCGGCGCGCGCCACTTTGCTCCGGTTAGACCAGGATTACTGGTCGGGCCGGGAAAAGCGGGCCGGTATTGTCTTTGCGGTCTGGTACGGAGTCAAACCGGGAGAGGTTTCCAGGCCAATTTTCTTCGCCGTGCCTTGCCGCTTCGCCACGGCCCGCTGGCTAACCAGCTTCCGGTGCCTCGCGCGACTGCTCCCGATCCCCTCGCGCAGGCGGCGTCAGTACCAGCAGCACCTGATAATTATCGCGGATCGCCCGGATGCGCGCAGGTGTCTTGCTTTGATCATTCCGATAGGTGAACCCGAGGCGCCAGCCGAGCTGGTCGAAGGCGACCATCCGCCCCTGACCGTCAACCATCGGGCCGAAGACCGGAATCTGCTCGATCGGCCCGCCCTGTACCCATTGCGGTAACGCTTCGAGGGGCAGATACCAGCCGAGCTGCTTGCGCATGACCGCGTAGACCGGACCGGATTCGAGTACCTTGCCGCCCCCATCCCGCACCGTGAGTTTGCGGCCGTCTCCTTCCAGGATCGTCCGACCTTGACCTAGAGGACCCCACAACTCGATCCGGTAGTCTTCACCCGTCTGCGTCCACCGGAATCGCGCGGAATGGCTGGCTTTTGCGGCCCGAATCGCAAGCTTGCCTTCGATGTTGAACTCGTGATCCATCGGAATCTGCAGTCCGCGCTGCTGACAGGCGGAGAGCAGCGACAGGGCAACGATCGAAACGATCAAAAGGCGGATACGCAATGAGGCTGGCTTCCCGGGGTGACACTCCTCACCCGTAGGCTCTGGCCCGGCTACCCCCGGACCGGCCCGGGCCTGATCTGCTACCATGCGAATGAAGCTCCTGAAAGTCCGCAGATCTTACCTGCTCCCCATGGCAATCCTCGCATACGGACTCAACTACCGGACGGCGCCCATCGAACTGCGGGAGCGCATCAGCATGCCGGAAGAAGGCCTGCCCGGGTTTCTGCAATCGATCAAATCCTGGGTTCCGAGCCTTTCCGAGGTCGCCATTCTTTCGACCTGCAATCGCACAGAACTGTACTGCGCGCTGGACCCGGCAGATGAAAACAGGGTGCATACCTGGCTTGCCCACTCGCGACCGGTAACGCTGGATGAACTCGCCGGCGCGGGCTACCGCTACTGGGACCAGGACGCCGCCCGCCACCTGATTCGTGTCGCCTCAGGGCTCGATTCGCAGATCCTGGGCGAGGCGCAGATTCTTGGCCAGGTCAAAACCGCCTACGAGATTGCCCGCAGCGAAGGCCTGCTCGGCCCAGCGCTGAATCTCCTGTCACAGGTTTCGTTGCAAGCCGCCAAACGTGTGCGGACGGATACGGATGTCGGCCGCAATCCGGTTTCAGTGGCATCGACAGCCATACAGTTGGCGAAACAGATCTTTGCGGATCTGGCCTCGAAGACGACGCTCCTGGTCGGCGCAGGTGACACCATCACACTCGTTGCAGAACACCTGCGCGCACAAAGTGTGTCCCGGATTGCCGTAGCCAACCGCACACTGGCCCATGCCGAGAGCCTCGCCGGTAAATTCAGCGGTGAAGCGCTCGAACTCACTGACATCCCGTCGCAACTGCACCGCTTCGATATCGTCATCAGTTCAACCGGCAGCCCATTGCCGATCATTGGCAAAGGCGCCGTGGAAGCGGCGATACGACAGCGCCGCCGCCGGCCGATGTTCATGGTGGATCTGGCCGTGCCCCGCGACATCGAAGCAGAAGTCGCCGAGCTGCCGGACGTTTACCTCTATGCCATCGACGACCTGTCCGTCATCGTCGAAGAAAACACCAGGGCTCGAACCGACGCTGCGAAAGCCGCACAGGATCTCGTTGATGCCGGCGCACAACAGTACCTGCGTGAACTTCGCGCCCACGAAGGGCAGCACCTGTTGCGTCAGTTCCGTAACCGCGCCGATGACCTCGCTGCCCAGGAAGTGGAGCGGGCAAGGCAGGAACTCGCCCGTGGTGTACATCCGGATGTGGTCATGGAGCAACTCGCCCGGGCGATCACCAACAAACTGATCCACCAGCCGACGGTTGCGATCCGCAACGCAACTGCTGAAGGCCAGACCGAGCTGATCGACTATCTGAAGTCCCTCTACGAGCTCTGAGCGATGTTGTCCCCTTCCATGCAGGCGAAACTCGCCGCGTTGTCTGACCGCCACGAAGAAGTGGCCGCGCTGCTTGCCGATCCTGAGGTGGTAGGCCAACGGGACCGTTATGCGGCACTCACCCGGGAACATGCCGAGCTCTCACCTGTGCTCGCGCACTGGCAGGCGCTGCAAGAGAGGGAATCGGAGCTCGCAGATGCCCGCGTCCTCGCCGAAGACCCGGACCCGGAACTTCGCTCACTGGTCCAGGAAGAAATCGGCCGCCTGCAAACCGCCTGTGAAACCGAACTCGGTAACCTGCAAACTGCACTGCTGCCGCGAGACCCGAACGATTCCGCCAATATTTTTCTTGAGGTGCGTGCCGGAACCGGTGGCGATGAGGCCGCCATTTTTGCAGGCGATCTCTTCCGTATGTACACCCGCTACGCCGAGTCGCGGGGCTGGAACGTGGAGATCCTGAGTGAACGATCCGGCGAACACGGTGGCTACAAGGAGGTGATTTCGCGCATCGCCGGCACCGACGTGTACCGGCTACTCAAGTTCGAATCCGGCACGCATCGGGTACAACGGGTGCCGGAGACCGAATCACAGGGCCGCATTCACACCTCTGCCTGCACCGTGGCGGTGCTACCGGAAATCGAGGAAGTGGCGCAGATCGAGATCGACAAGGCGGACTTGCGCGTCGACACCTATCGCTCTTCGGGCGCCGGTGGTCAACACGTCAACAAGACCGATTCCGCGGTACGGCTGACCCACTTGCCAACCGGCATCGTAGTCGAATGCCAGGATGAACGTTCACAACACAAGAACCGGGCGCGGGCCATGTCGCTCCTGCAGGCCAAACTGCTCGACATGGCACGGACGAAACAACAGTCGCAGCAGGCGGAAACCCGACGCCTGCAGGTCGGCAGCGGTGATCGCTCCGAACGTATCCGTACCTATAACTTTCCGCAAGGGCGGGTGACCGATCACCGTGTGAACCTGACGCTGTACAGCCTCGACAACATCATCGCCGGCGACCTACAAACGGTGATCGACACACTGCAACACGAGTTCCAGGCTGACCAGCTCAAGGCCCTCGGAGCCGATACGTGACAACCATCGCCAGCTGGCATGCACAGCATGGCGAGCTGACACGCCTGGACCGGGAAGTCCTGCTCGCTGATGTTCTTGCACGCAGTCGGGCATGGATCATCGCTCATCCGGAGACCGGTATCGCCGCTGATGCTGAATGTCAGCTGGAGTCCGCTGCGAAACGGTTGAAGCGGGGCGAACCTCTGGCCTACATCCGCGGTTGGCGCGAGTTCTGCGGCCTACGCATTGATGTCAACGCGGCTGTGCTCGTACCAAGACCAGAAACCGAACTGCTTGTGGAAGCTTGCCTTGCACTCGCGCAGCCTGGCGACAGCGTGCTGGATCTTGGCACCGGCAGCGGTGCGATCGCCATCAGCATCGCCTGTGCAAGACCGGACCTGCGCATCACCGCAACAGACATCTCCGCCGCCGCACTCGATGTTGCCCGCACCAATGCTGCGCACCACGCTGTCACAATCGAGTTTATGGAAGGCGACTGGTTCACGCCCTTTGTGGATCGCAGGGAACCTGGATTCGACATCGTGGTCGCCAACCCGCCGTACATCAGCGAAAGTCACCCCGCACTGCAGACACTCCTCGCCGAACCAAAGAACGCACTGATCAGCGGCCCGGACGGATTGAATGCCATCCGCCGGATCGTTGCGGATGCGAGTCGTCATGTGCGGCGTGCACTTCTCATCGAACACGGTTATGACCAGGGGCCGACGGTCTACTCACTGATGTCGAATGCCGGTTTGATCGAGGTCGAAACGCGCACAGACTACGCCGGCCATCCGCGGTTCACCCTGGGGAGACGTGCATGAACGACGATCAGCTGCTCAGGTACAGCCGCCAGATCATGCTCCCGGACATGGATGTCGAGGGACAGGAAAAACTGCTCGCCGGACACGTGGCCATCATTGGCCTCGGCGGATTGGGTTCTCCGGCAGCCTTGTATCTCGCCGGCGCCGGCATCGGCCAGCTGACGCTCGTCGACTTCGACGACGTGGACGTTTCCAACCTGCAACGACAGATCGTGCATCGTCAGGCTTCCATCGGGCAGGCCAAGGTGGATTCAGCGAAAGAGACTCTGCTGGCCCTCAATCCGGAACTTCACGTCAACACCGTGCGGAAGGTGCTCGATGAAGCGGGCCTGCTTCAGCTCGCCCGGTCAGTGGATGTGATCCTTGACGCTACTGACAACTTCCTTGTGCGGCAGATGCTGAACGATGCATGTATCGCCGCCCGTACACCCTGGGTCAGCGCTGCAGCCATCCGATTTGAAGCCCAGATCACAACCTTCGACCCACGCCGCGCAGATTCTCCCTGTTACCGCTGCCTGTACTCCGACACCGATGGCACGGATCAGACCTGCTCTGAAAATGGTGTGATCTCGCCGCTGGTGGGCGTCCTCGGCGCCTTTGAGGCACTCGAGGTGATCAAGCTGATGACAGGAGTCGGCGAAACGCTGGTGGGCCGTATCCAGTACTTCGACGCCAAGTACTCGGAATGGCGGGAATTCAAACTGCGTCGGGCAGCGAACTGTCCGGCGTGTGGAGGTTGAGGCCGTAAATCGCCAGCAGATGGCCCAGCAACCTGCTGCGCACCGCTTCGATATCGATCCCGGGAACAAACGTACGCATATCGGTCATCTGCATGCCGGCCATGCCACAGGGGTTGATCATGTTGAATGGCAGCAGATCCATGGCCACGTTGAGCGCGAGCCCGTGATAGCTGCAGCCTCGCCGGACGCGCAGGCCTAGTGAAGCAATCTTGGTGCCGTAGATGTACACACCCGGCGCATCCGGTCGTGGTGCGGCTGCAAGGCCGAAATCCGCCAGCGTCCGCACACACCCCTCCTCGATGCCGCTAACGAGCGCGCGCACTCCAAGCCCGGCGCGGTTGAGGTCAAAGAGAAGATAACCGGTAATTTGACCCGGCCCGTGATAGGTTACCTGGCCGCCACGGTCCGTCTGTACAACCGGAATGTCGCCCGTGGCAAGCACATGTTCCGCCTTCCCTGCCTGTCCCTGGGTAAACACGGGATCGTGCTCGGTGAACCAGATTTCATCGAGGGTCTGATCTGTCCGCTCCGCGGTGAAAGCCTTCATCTCCGCAAATACCGGCGCATATGCGGTACGGCCGAGATCGCGATAGATGATAGGGCGGGTGGTCACAACACCATCTTCACATCGTTGAGCTTCATCAGATCGGCATGCAGTGCACGCAGCTGGTCTTCACCTGTCGCCGTCATGGTGACCGCCACACTGACGTACTTACCGCGATTCGAGTGCCGCAGATTAACGTTGTCAGGCGACACATGGTGATCGTGGATACGGACGACATCCAGCACACGCCGCGCAAAGCCGTCGCTCTCTACGCCGATAATACGGATCGGATAGGCACAGGGAAAACTGATTTTCGGCGGTTCAGCCATCACCGAACAGTTCACCGAAGAAGAGGCTGATGTAGTCGAAAAATCTCGAAATTGCACCGGCCTCAGGTACTTCACTCAGCGCCACCAGCGGCACTTCATAGAGTTTTTTGCCTTCCAGGCTGACTCTGAGCATGCCCACTTCCGCGCCCGCCGCGAGCGGTGCTTCCAGTATCTTCGGCACTTCGAGCTCGACAGCCAGATCTTCGTAGTGCCCGCGCGGATAGGTCAGAAGCGCCGCCTTGGTCAGCCCGAGATCGATGGTATCTGACTCGCCGTACCAGATCTGCGACTGCTTCAGTACAACGTCCGCGGCATACAGCTCTCGGTTTTCATAGTGACGAAAACCGTAGGACAGGAGTTTCTGGCTTTCGTCCATGCGGGTGTTGTCATCCTTCGTGCCCATAACGACTGAGATCAGGCGCATGCCATCCCGAGCCGCACTCGCCACCAGACAGAACCCCGCTTCTTCGGTGTGCCCGGTTTTTACACCATCCACGGAGCGATCACGCCACAGGAGCCGGTTCCGGTTGGGCTGGTCAATGTTGTTCCAGTGAAAGCTCTTCTCCGCATACATGCGGTAAGAATCAGGATGACGGTTGATGAGCGCCTTCGACAACAGGGCCAGGTCCCACGCAGTGGTCACGTGCCCATCCGCCGGCAAGCCTGTCGAATTCACGAAGTAGGAGCCGGTGAGACCCAGGGATTTCGCGTGTTTGTTCATCATCTCCGCGAAGGCATCTTCACTGCCGCCGATGTGTTCGGCGATCGCCACCGTGGCATCGTTTCCGGACTGGATGATCACACCACGGAGCAGGTCCTCCATCGATACTTCCGTACCGACCTGAACGAACGTGCGAGAACCTTCCTGCTTCCACGCATATTCACTGATCAGCACCTTGTCGGTCAGTTTCAGACGACCAGCCTCAATCTCCTCCGCCGCCACATAACTGGTCATGATCTTGGTGAGGCTGGCCGGTGGCAGAGGCGTGTTCGACTCGTGCTCAACAAGAACCTGCTCACTTCCGGCATCAATCAGCAGGTAGGACGTCGCCGCAATCGGCGGGGGCTCCGGCACTCGCACTTCCGCCGCACCGGCCTGGATGGAAATAGCGACCGCCAGAAAAACCGACAAACATCGAAAAATCATGCTCAATCCGTCAATACTCGCCGTTTCGTAGATGTTCATGCGCAGCCAGACCCTCATCTGCCGTTGATCAGCATCGGTGCTCCGAGTGCGTGTTCCTCAAAGAGCGACCGCACCCGGTCGAGTTCGGCGTCACCGTGAATGGGCCCTATGCGCACCCGGTAAAGACGATCCTCCGGAGTCTGCACCACGTGCACCGGATGCTCTAGGAGTGATTTCAACCGAGCCAGCAGCGCATCGGCACCTGCCGGGCCGGAAAACGCGCCCGCTTGTAGGACATAGCGTCCGCCACTCATCGCGGGATCGAAAGAAATCGCTTCAACACGAACCCGAGCGGTTCCTGCGGGGTGAACCCCCAGCTTGACCGCGGCGGCATAGGACAGGTCGATGATGCGTCCATCGTGAAATGGACCGCGGTCATTGATCCGGACGATGGTCCTACGGTTGTTTTCGAGGTTGATGACATGGGCGTAGGTGGGAATCGGCAAGGTCTTGTGGGCAGCGGTGAGTTGCAGCATGTCGTAGACCTCACCTGACGAGGTCCTTCTGCCGTGAAACTTGGTGCCGTACCAGGACGCCATGCCGTTTTCCGCATAACCCGAGGCGCTCCGGAGAACCCGATAGGATTGTCCGGCGACTGTGTACTGTTCAGGGTTGCCATAACGGCTGCGCGGTTCGGGTTTCGGCACGGGGTCAGGCAGGTAGGCCAGATCCACCGGTGCATTGGACGGCGCCCCATCCTGCTGAGCCACGGGCACCGGTTTGCGGTTAACAGGCGCAGGCCCACTGCTCAAACAGGCTGAAAGTGTGCCTAACACAAACAGCATCACCATGAGTCGGGCGAATGACCGCATCATCCCTCCGTACTTCCGCGGCGGATCGGCGTTTCGGTCGCAGGTACTTTGTGCGCTTCCCGTATCGCCTCGGCAAGTTCATGGACCGCACGGGCGTACAACGGGCTGTGGTTGTAACGCGTGATCACATAGAAGTCCCGAAAGGTGATCGCCGGTTTCGCTTCGGCTTCATGATCGAAAGCGAGTACCGCGACCGGTGTATTGTCCGCGAGTTCTGCGAATGCGGAATAGCCGACCTTGCGGAGATCGGCGAGCGTGCTGGCAGGCTTTGGATCGGTGCTGACGAGGGCCAGCAATCCTACCGAGGGTTGTTCCACATCGGCTATCAACGGCATGTTTCCCTGCCAGCCGTGTTTGCCAAAATAGTTCGCCACACTGCCGATGGCATCTTCGGCGCTGTTCCAGATATCGCGGCCGCCGTCGCCGTTAAAGTCGATGGCATAGTGGCGATAGCTGGATGAAATGAACTGACCAAAGCCCATCGCTCCGGCGTAGGACCCCATCAGTTCTTCAGCCGCTTTCTTCTCTTCCCGGGCCAGCAGCATGAACTGGATCAGTTCGCTACGAAAAAACGCCGCACGGGGCGGATAGTCGAATGTCAGTGTGGTGAGCGCATCGAGTACCCGCCACGCGCCACGATACTGCCCGTAGCGTGTTTCGACGCCGATGATGGCGACAACGTACTCCGGCGGCACCTTGAATAGCGCATAGGCCCGTGTGAGCGCCGCTTCATTCGCTCGCCAGAACTGAACACCTTCACGGATCCGGTCTTGACCAAGAAAAATCTGGCGGTAGCGATGCCACGTGAGCGTTTTTTCTGCGGGTTTGCTGATGGCATCGATGATGCCCTGCTGGCGCTCGGCTTTGGTGAGCAACTCAACGACCGCCGCTCTTTCGAAACGGTGTTTGTTGACCAGTTCATCTATCAGTGCGCCCGCGGCGGGGTGAGCGGAATAGTCCGCGGCCACAGGACCGGCCAATGCGAGAAGCACCAGCCAGAGGCGGGGAATCCATGCCATGCGTCAGTTGTTCCGGTGTTTGTAGATGGAGGTCAGCACGCCGAAAGTGAACAGCAGTGTCAGCGCCGAGGTCCCGCCATAACTCACCAGGGGTAAGGGCACTCCGACCACGGGCAGAAGACCACAGACCATGCCCACGTTGACGAATACATAAACGAAGAACGTGATTCCAATAGATCCGGCAACCAGCCGGTCGAAGGTTCTCCGCACAATCATCGAAACGTAAAGACACCGCGCGATGATCAGAATGTAGAGTACAAGAAAGCCCATCGCTCCGACAAAACCAAATTCTTCGCCAATGACCGCCAGGATGAAGTCGGTCTGCGCCTCGGGCAGGAAATCGAGCCCGCTCTGTGTCCCTTGCAGAACGCCCTTGCCCATCAAACCACCCGAGCCAATGGCAGTGGTGGACTGGATGATGTTCCAGCCCGCACCCAGCGGATCACTCTCCGGGTCGAACAGCGTGAGGATCCGTTGCTGCTGATACTCGCGCAGAAAACTCCAGAGGATCGGTGCGGCCGCCGCGACACCGCCTATCGCGACTGCCGGGTAGATCCAAGGCAACCCGGACAGAAACAACACGCTGCCGCCGGCAGCGAGGACCAGGAGGCCCGTCCCCAGATCCGGCTGAACGATGATCAGCCCCGCTGGGATGCCCATGATGGCAAGCGCCACACAGATGTCGCCCAGCGAGAGCGGCGAGCTGCGGTCATGGAGGTACCAGGCGACCGTCAGCGGCACGGCAAGCTTGAGCAGCTCTGACGGCTGGAATCTGGGGAACGGCCCGACTTCGAGCCACCTCTGTCCACCTTTGGCTACCTCGCCAAAGATGTGGACCAGGACCAGCAGCGCGACGCCTCCGAGCCAGAGCACCGGGCCAAACCGCAGGAACTCCCGCGGGTGCACGTGCGCTACAACAAGCATGATCACGAATCCTGCAGCGAGCTTGATACCCTGTGCCGAAAGCGCTTCCGTTCGTCCATGCAATGCGCTGTAGAGAACGCCAAGACCGCACGCCATCAGGATGACGAGTAATGGTAGGAGCACCGGCTCAGGCAGAATTTCGAACCGCACACGCGTCGGTGGCTCCGCTGTGCCACCGGTGCGAAGCGTACGGACGAAGTCGATGTTCATTCGCCGGTTCCCTGTGCAATTGATGCTCGCCGGGCGGCAGCCAGCATCCGCGGTAAAACCCAGGCATCGATAACTTCCCGCGCCACCGGTGCAGCCACCCCGCTGCCGCCACCACCGTTTTCAACCAGCACTGCAACCGAAATAAGTGGATCGTCTGCCGGCGCAAACGCCACGAACCAGGCATGTTTGCGGTTGTATTCATCCAGCTCTTTCTCGTCGTAGGTAGTGCCTTGTTTGATCTCCACCACCTGGGCCGTGCCGGATTTCCCGGCCATGCGATAGCTGATGTCCTGGCCGATGTACGGGAATGCCGTGCCCGACTGCCGGTAACCGAGGTTGCCGCGGTGCACCACGTTTTCCATGGCGTCCACCATCTTCTCCCAGTCCTCAGGTGACAGCCCGACGATGCTCAGGCTTTTGGGTGTGGCAAGGTCTTCTTCGAGAGCCCGGGAACTATCGCGCAGCATCCGCGGCGCAACGATTCGGCCGCGGTTGGCGATGACGTTGACATACGACGCCAGCTGCAGCGGTGTGACCAGCATGCTTCCCTGGCCGATGCCAAGGTTGACGCTGTCGCCGGGATACCAGATCTCGTTGCGAACCTTGCGCTTCCAGGCTGAATCCGGAAGCAGGCCGGTGCTTTCGTCCGCAATATCCAGCCCCACAGGTCGGCCAAAACCGAACTGTGAAACAAAGCCTGCAAACCGGTCGATCTTCATGCGCGAGGCCATCGTGTAGAAGTACGTGTTCGACGAGCGATAGATGGCACGGTTGAGATCAACACTGCCTTGCCCACCAGAATTGCCTCGTTGCCAGCTCCAGTCGCGGTAGATCCGTCGTTGTCCCGGCAGCCGGAAGAAGCCGCGGTCATAAATGGTTTCCTCCCACGTCGTCGCACCGCTGGTGAGCGCAGCGAGCCCGACCGCCATCTTGAAGGTTGAACCCGGCGCGTACCTTCCGTTGATCGCGCGGTTGAACATGGGCCGGTTGCGCGCCATCAGTAGCGCGTTGTACTCCTCCCCGGAAATCCCCGTAATAAACTTGTTGGGGTCGTAGGAGGGCTTCGACACCATAGCCAGCACGCCTCCGGTGCGGGGATCGAGTGCAACGATACTGCCGCGCCGGGCACCGAGCGCCGCATCGGCAACGACCTGCAGATCAAGGTCAAGATGCAGCGTCAGGTCAATTCCGGCAACGGGATGATCGACATCCAGCTCTTTGCGAATCCGCCCATGGACATCCACTTCCACCTGTTGGTAGCCCACACGGCCATGCAGGGAGGACTCGTAGAATTTTTCGACCCCAAGTTTGCCCATAAATTCGGTGCCGGCATACATCACGGGATCGAGTCGCTCGAGGTCAGCTTCGTTGATGCGCCGCACCGAACCGAGCGGATGGGCGAGCAGTTCTATGAACGGATAGTGGCGTACCGAGTCCGATAGAATCTCCACACCCGGCAGTTCGTGACGGTGCACAGCCAGAACCGCCCGTTCATCTTCGGTGAGATGCGACCGGATGACGACGGCTTCGTAGGGCCGGCGACGGCGTTTGAGCCGCTTGTCGAATTCGCTGATCTCCGCCTCTCCCAGATCCAGAAACCCATCAAGGCGCTCGATCATCCGGGGCATGTCTCCGGCCAGCTCCTTGACCACGGCGAGGTTGTGTATGGGACGGTTGTCCGCCAGCAAGACACCGTTGCGGTCATAAATCAGACCACGGCGTGGCGCGACGGGCTGAACCTGGATGCGGTTCTGTTCCGAACGCGTCTGAAAGCGCTCGTGTTCGAGGATCTGCAAGTGGACCAGGCGCGCCATCAGCACACCAAACAGCAGCAACATCACACCGCCGATGAAATATATCCGCAGGCTGTAGCGGCGTTGCTCTTCGCTCTTGTCGCTGAATGAAGCTTGGGCCACGGTCAATGCATCACGCCCGGTGGTAAGGGTGATTGTTGAGCAGCGAGACCGCTCGATACAACGCCTCCGCGAGCACCACCCGCACGAGGCCATGCGGCAAAGTCAGCGCAGACAGGGCCAATCTGCTGGGCGCCTCGGCGAGGAACTCCGGATGCAGGCCATCCGCCCCACCAATGACGAACACCGGCGCACGAGCGGTGTCACGCAGCTGACCAACAAACCGTGCCAAGGCGGCCGTATCCAGCTGCTTGCCTGATTCATCGAGCGCGATGATGTACTCGCCGGCTTTACAGGCAGCACGGATCTTCTGCGCTTCCTGCTGCCGGTACAGATCGATCTGGCGCGCCGACTCCTGCCCTCTGCGGTCCATCGGCGCGATTTCGGTGAGGTCAAGAGGCATCATACCCTGCAGTCGCCGGGCATAGGTCTGGAACCCTTCGTTGATCCAGTCTGGCTGTTTGCGGCTGACGGTGAGGATTCGTGCGTTCACGAAGGTGTCGCTGTTTCCCCGTCCGCCGGCAGCTCGGACCAGAGTTTCTCGAGCTCATACAGCTGGCGGGCGTCTTTCTGCATGACATGCACAACGATGTCTGCAAAATCCACGAGCACCCATTCCGACGACTCGCGGCCTTCCACGCCGATGGGCTTGATACCAAGAGTCAGCGCCCCTTCGATGACCCGTTCCACGAGTGCATTAACCTGGCGGCCGGTATTGCCGGTAACGATCACCATCGTATCGGTAAAGCTGCACAGCGAGCGCACGTCGAGAACCACGACATCGATACCCTTGCCGTCATCGAGTGCCTTGAGTACAGCCTTGCGCAGCAGCGCGATCGGGTCTTTTGCAGCTATACGGCGGCGTGGTGTCTTTTTGGCCACTCCACGGACCGAAGTATCCGGGGCGGTCGCGGACTCGGCCTTGAGTGATTTGCGGGGCCGGGTTGCAGTCGGTTTACGCATAGAGTCTGTTTTTCCTGATGTAGTCGCACACCGCCGGGGCAAGCCACTGGCCGGGATCTTCGTTCTCATTTTCCCTTGCATGGATAGCCTGACGCACTCGCGAAGATGAAATGTCAGGCAGACCTGCTTCCACGATCATGACTTGCCCATGCAGGGTCTGATCCAGCCGGTCGACCAATCGTGGGTGGATGAAAGCACGTAACTGTTTTCCAAAGTCCGGTGGGCTGCCCGCCCGCCGTAACACAAGAAAGCTCGACAGTCGAAAGACGTCATCGACCCGGCGCCAACCCAGAATTGGCGCAAACGCATCCGTACCGATAATCCAGCAGCGGCGTTCCAGCGGATCGACAGAGGCACGGCGCTCAAGCAGATCCACGGTGTAGGACGGCCCGTCACCAGCAAGTTCCGAGTCGTCAGCCACAAGGTGCGGATGTGCTTCACAGGCAAGTATCAACATGTCCCGGCGCTGTGCGGCGGTTGCACCTCCAGACAGGGGTTTGTGATACGGCTGTCGCGCCAGCACCATCCTGACTTCGTTGACAGTGAGCGCCTGACGCGCTGCTTCCGCTGCAGCCACATGACCGAGATGTACCGGATCGAACGTGCCTCCAAACAGGGCGATCAACGCTTGCGCACTTCGCCTTGGCCATAAACCACAAACTTGCGCGTGGTGAGCCCTTCAAGACCCACTGGGCCACGCGCATGCAGTTTGTTCGTGGAGATGCCGATCTCGGCGCCAAGACCATACTCAAAGCCGTCTGCGAACTGGGTGGAGACATTCACCATCACAGAGGCTGAGTCCACCTCGGTAACAAACCGTCGTGACGCAGCAAGATCGTTGGTGACAATACAGTCCGTATGCTGCGACCCGTAGCGGTTGATGTGCCGAATAGCGCCACCAACGTCGTCCACCACCCGCACGGCAAGAATGGGGCCGAGATACTCTGCGGACCAGTCCTCTTCCGTGGCCACATTCATCGTTGGCACTACCGCTCGACTGGCCTCACAACCACGCAGCTCAACCCCTGCTGCCGTGAACCGCGAAGCAAGTTCCGGCAAGAGTTCCGCTGCACGCGCCTGATGGACGAGAAGCGTCTCAATCGCGTTACACACCGCGTATTTTTCAGTCTTCGAGTTGAAAGCAACATTGATGGCCATCTGTACCTCGGCGGAGACATCGATAAACACGTGGCAGACCCCGTCGAGGTGTTTGATCACGGGTATGGTGGATTCGCGGGTGACCCGTTCGATGAGACTCTTGCCACCACGAGGAATGATTACATCAACCAATGAGACCTGTTTGAGCAGCGCGCCTACAGCAGCCCGGTCTGTAGTGCCGATCAGTTGTACGGCATCGGTCGGAACGCCTGATCCACGCAGACCTTCCGCGACACACGAGGCGATGGCGCGGTTCGACTCGATCGACTCACTGCCACCCCGCAAGATCGTGGCATTGCCGGACTTGAGGCAGAGTGCCGCCGCGTCCACGGTCACATTAGGCCTCGCCTCGTAGATGATGCCGATGACACCGAGGGGCACTCGCATCTGCCCGACCTGGATACCTGAAGGCAACGTGCGCAGCCCGACAATCTCGTCGACCGGATCCGGAAGCGAATCCACCTGCAACACACCTTCAATCATGCGGTCGATGGCCTTGGCATCGAATTTCAGGCGATCAACCAGTGGTCGGTCGAGGCCTGCTTGCTGCGCCTTTGCCACGTCCTTTGCGTTGGCGGCCAGGAGGCTGTCCTTGCGCTCGCCGAGTACGCGGGCGATGCCCTTGAGCGCATGGGAGCGGGCAGCAGACGGGGCAGCACAAATCGCATGCGAAGCTTCCCGCGCCCGTTCCGCAATGGAACGTACTTCCAGTTCAATAGCTGACAAGCCTGCCTTCATGATTCACCCGGGTTTCAGGGCCGCCGAATTAGGCCAATTTTCTGTGCTTTTCGGGCCGGCAGTATAACGGCATTCGTTTGGTGCGGCGGTGTGGCTTTGCGCACCTTCCGTATTCAGTTCTTACCGACGGATTCACCACGCAGTTTGGATACCAGACGATTCAGCTCTGTGAGGCGCTCGCGCGGAGAAGGCAGTTGCAGAAGGCTCTGCTTGATCTCCGGTTCGATGGGAAGCAGCTCCGAGAGCCGCCAGCTCACGGATCGGGCATCGCTGAAATCGACATCGAGGCCGAGTTTCTGAATAAGCGGATGGACCACAAGGTCCTTGAGGATCTCGGTAAGCCCGCGGTGCTCCGCGCCGAGTTCCCCCAGCGGCTCGTCAGGCAACCATGCCACATCGCCGAGCAGCAAGTGGTCGGCCTGTTCACGGGTACCGTGCACCCGGAATTTGCGCGTGGCACGGCAGACGATCCCGAGCATGCCGTCCGACAGCGGATTGAAGTCGGCAATCAACGCTGCCGTTCCCACACCAAAAATATCCGGCTGACTGTCATCTCGCTGCAGCCTCGCCTCAACACCTTGACGAATCAGGACCACCCCGAAGGGCAGGCCATCGCGCATGCATCGTCGCACCATGTCGATGTAGCGGGTTTCAAAGATGCGCAGGGGCAACGTCCCATAGGGAAAAAGCACCGTCCGCAAAGGAAACAGCGGGATTTCCGTTATGTCGTCGGCTTTAGGAATCATCACTGGACCATTCGGTCATTTTGCTACCGGAACCGTTACCATCTCTGCCGCTCTGCAAAGAAGGATGGGCATGCAAGGTTACTCGAAGGATTGTTTTTCCGCGCCGACATCGGCAGGACACACCATCATCCACGACGTATACACCCGGGGTACGGGGCCTGTTGTTGTCATCATTCAGGAACTACCGGGAATTGGCCCACAGACCCTCACACTTGCCGACAAGTTGCAGGCAGCAGGCTTCACCACCGTGTTGCCGCACCTGTTTGGGCCACTTGGCCGCATCTCCCTGGCGGGCAATATGGTGCGCGTGATGTGCATGCGTCGAGAGTTCCGGCTGCTCGAAAAAAACGCCACAAGCCCGGTGGTGGCTTGGCTGCGGGCACTGTGCCGAAAACTCAAAGAGACCCATGGTGTGCGTGGTGTTGGCACCATCGGCATGTGCCTGACCGGGAACTTCGCGATCTCCCTGCTCGCAGATGACAGCGTACTCGCGGGTGTGGCTTCACAACCCTCGATGCCGTTTTTTGACCAATCCGCGCTGCACATGTCAGCTGAAGATACGAACCGGATCCGATCCCGGATTGATGCGACCCAGCCAGCCATGGCGCTTAGATTTGAGGGGGATCCGCTCTGCACCGCGGAAAAGTTCTCGGCGCTGGACCGGACTTTCAACACAGACCGCCACCGCCTCGACCTGCAGACTCTGCCCGGTAAAGGACACTCGGTACTGACCCTCGATTTCGTGGATCAGGCCGGACATCCGACGACCGAGGCACTTGGCAAGGTCATCCACTACTTCCGATCCGCGCTCATCTGAGTTCATTCAGGCAGGACAGACATTCACATGGACTGGTTGCAGATCATCGTTCTTGCCCTGTTGCAGGGCATCACTGAGTTCTTGCCGGTGTCGAGCTCGGCACACCTCATCCTGCCGGCACAGCTGACGTCGTGGCCGGATCAGGGCCTCGCCTTTGACGTGGCGGTTCATGCCGGCACCCTGGTGGCGATACTGGCCTACTTCCGCGCCGAAGTCACGGGGTTGTTCGCGAGCGCGGGAACACTTATTGCTGAGCGACGAATCGATTCGACGCTCGACCTCTGGATGAAGGTCGCGGTCGCGACGCTGCCCGTCATCATCGCCGGATTCATCGCCAAGGACTTCGTAGAATCGGAACTGCGCACGGTGAAGGTGATGGCCATCACCACCATCGTGTTCGGAATTCTGCTCGGGCTCGCCGACCGTCGCCTCGGCACCGCCGACTCCATTTCCTGGCCCGTAGCTTTGGTGATTGGGTTCTCTCAGGTCATCGCCTTGATCCCGGGGACATCCCGCTCCGGCATCACGATGACCGCAGCACTGTTCCTCGGGCTCTCCCGTACCAGCGGCGCGCGGTTTTCCATGCTGCTCTCGATCCCGACGATTTTGGGTGCGGCGCTGCTGATTACCCTGGACGTTCTCGAGCAAGGGCTGGACATCGGCCTGGCTCACATGGCTGGGGGCTTTCTGCTGTCAGCAATCAGCGCCTTTGTAGCGATTCGCTATTTCATGTTGCTGGTCGAACGTACCGGCATGATGCCTTATGTGATCTACCGGCTGCTGCTGGGTACCGTGCTGCTGCTGTTCTTCGTCTGATCCGTTTCTTCTGAACTGTTGGTTTGGTCTGGCGCCGATCAGAACGGAATATCGTCGTCGAAGACGTCGTCCGCAGGCAGTGTCGGGCGGTTGTCATAAGCGGGCGCTTGTTGCTTACCGCCACCACCACGTTGCCGTGACTCGAAACCGCTGGGAGCACCGCCGGCGTCCATACCCGCGTCACCCATGCCACCACCGCCTCCGCGGCTGTCCAGCATCTGCATTTCCCGCGCGACAATCTCGGTCTTGTAGTGTTTCTGGCCATCCTTTTCCCAGGATTGTGTGCGCAGCTGCCCTTCGAGATAGACCTTCGAGCCCTTGCGCAGATACTCCGACGCGATCTCCGCGAGGCGATTGAAGCAGACGATGTTGTGCCACTCGGTCCGCTCCTGCATCTGGCCGGACTGTTTGTCGCGCCAGCCGTCAGATGTGGCGATGCTGAAATTCGTTACCGGATCCCCACTCGGCAGATAGCGTGTTTCAGGATCTCGACCCAGGTTGCCGACCAGAATGACTTTATTGATGCCACGCGCCATGGTGATTCTCCCGTGCTGCTTGCGGGTGTGAAATGAGGGGCCGTCGGCAGTCTAAACCAAGGCAGCCACGGGAAGAACGGCGAAAAACAGACGGCGCTGTACATCTATTGCCGCAGCCTGGAGCGGCGGCTATCGTCGCAGCCCCCCGTTATTTTCGTATCCACGGCAGGACCAGTGTGACTGACACCATTTCCGTTCGCGGCGCACGCACCCACAACCTGAAGAACATCGATCTGGATCTGCCCCGTGACCGGCTGGTGGTGATTACAGGGCTCTCCGGATCAGGCAAGTCCTCACTGGCTTTCGACACGCTTTACGCCGAGGGGCAGCGCCGCTACGTCGAGTCGCTCTCGGCCTACGCGCGGCAGTTTCTCTCCATGATGGAGAAACCGGATGTCGATCATATCGAGGGGCTCTCACCCGCAATCTCCATCGAGCAGAAGTCCACATCGCACAACCCACGCTCGACCGTAGGCACGATCACCGAGATCTACGACTACCTGCGCTTGCTCTATGCCCGGGTCGGTGAGCCTTGTTGTCCCACCCACGGCGTACCTCTCACAGCCCAAACCGTGAGCCAGATGGTGGACCAGGTGCTCGCGCTGCCTGGTGAACGCCGCATCATGGTGCTCGCGCCGGTGATCTCCGAGCGCAAAGGCGAACATCTGCATGTTTTCAAAGAGCTGGTGGCCGGCGGCTTTATTCGCGCGCGCGTCGACGGACTCGTGGTGGATCTCGACAGTCCACCGGATCTCGACAAGAACAAGAAACACACCATCGAAGCGGTGATCGACCGTCTCCGGGTGCGCGAGGACGTCAAGCAGCGCCTCGCTGAATCGTTCGAAACGGCACTGCAGTTGGCAGACGGTGTTGCCCGTGTCGTCGACATGGACAACTCCAAGGCGGAAGAGCTGATCTTCAGCGCTCGTTTCGCCTGCCCTCACTGCGGCTACAGCATCAGCGAACTCGAACCGCGGATGTTCTCGTTCAACAACCCGGCCGGTGCCTGCCCTACATGTGATGGTCTCGGCGTCACCCAGTTCTTCGATCCGGAGCTCGTCATCGGCGATCACGAGCTGTCGCTCGCGGATGGTGCGATCCGTGGCTGGGACCGCAAAAACATCTACTACTTCCACATGCTGACTTCGCTCGCGAAACACTGCGGTTTCGACGTCGAGACGTCGTGGTCAAAGCTGCCGAAAAAGCACCAGAAGATGATCCTCCATGGCAGCGGCAACGAGAGGATCGACTTTGTGTACGCCAACGAGCGCGGCGACATGATGCAGCGCAAACAGCGTTTCGAAGGGGTGATTCCCAACATGGAACGCCGCTATCGCGAAACCGACAGCACGATGGTGCGCGAAAACCTGCAGAAGTATCTGCGCAGCGCCCCTTGCCCCGCCTGTTCCGGATCGCGCCTGAAAGAATCATCGCGCCACGTATTCATCAACGGCACCAACCTGCCAAAGATCACAACACACTCCGTGGAAGATGCACTGCGGTACTTTGGTGGCCTGTCACTGCGGGGCCAGCGCGCCACCATCGCCAGCAAGATTCTCAAGGAGATCGAGGCTCGTCTGCAGTTTCTCGTGGATGTGGGTCTCAACTACCTGACACTGGATCGCAGTGCAGAAACTCTGAGCGGCGGCGAAGCACAGCGCATCCGCCTCGCCAGCCAGATCGGCGCCGGTCTCGTGGGCGTGATGTACATTCTTGATGAACCCTCCATTGGCCTGCATCAACGTGACAACGAACGACTTCTGCGGACGCTGACGCACCTGCGCGATCTCGGTAACACGGTGCTCGTGGTGGAACACGATGAGGACGCGATCCGCGCTGCGGATTACATCGTCGACATCGGCCCTGGCGCCGGGGTACATGGCGGCGCCATTGTTGCCCAGGGAAAACTGAACGACATCCTCAAGAGCAAGACGTCGATCACCGGACAATACCTCAGTGGTACCCGCGGCATTCGCATTCCGGAAAAACGTAATCCGTTCAACACACAGAAGTGCATTCGCCTGACCGGCGCCACTGGCAACAACCTCAAGGACGTGACGGTTGAGATACCCTGCGGGCTCATGACCTGCGTGACAGGTGTATCCGGGTCAGGCAAATCCACCCTCATCAACCACACGTTGTTTCCGATTGCAGCACAGCGTCTCAACGGCGCCACCACAGTTACTCCGGCGCCATTCGCCCGCATCGAAGGGCTGCAAAACGTCGACAAGGTCGTGGACATCGACCAGAGCCCGATTGGCCGTACACCACGTTCCAATCCGGCGACCTATACCGGCCTCTTCACGCCGATCCGTGAACTCTTCGCACAGACTCAAGAAGCACGTGCGCGTGGTTACCAGGTGGGCCGCTTCAGCTTCAACGTCAAAGGTGGACGTTGCGAAGCGTGTCAGGGCGACGGCGTCATCAAGGTTGAGATGCACTTCCTGCCGGACGTTTATGTGCCCTGCGATGTCTGTGGAGGTAAGCGTTACAACCGCGAAACGCTTGACGTGACCTACAAGCAGAAGAACATCACCGAAGTACTCGAGATGACGGTTGAAGAAGCACGAGAGTTCTTTGATGCCGTGCCAGCTTTGGCATCTCGACTGCAGACGCTGATGGATGTGGGGCTCTCGTACATCCGGCTTGGGCAGAGCGCGACCACGTTGTCCGGTGGCGAAGCGCAGCGCGTGAAGCTGTCCCGCGAACTCTCTCGCCGTGACACCGGCCAAACACTCTACATTCTCGATGAACCTACAACCGGTCTGCATTTCGCCGATATTGAACAACTGCTTGCGGTGTTACATCGGCTGCGTGACCAGGGCAATACCATCGTCGTCATCGAACACAATCTCGATGTGATCAAGACCGCTGACTGGGTTGTGGACCTTGGCCCTGAAGGCGGTTCGGGTGGTGGCGAAATCGTTGCGCGCGGCACTCCGGAAGACATCGCGGCTGACAAGCGATCACACACCGGAAGGTTTCTGAAGCAGGTGTTGGGGGCCAACAACAAAAAGCAGATTGCGAAAAAACGTTGAGGTTCACCGCCTCTGGTGCTGCAGACAGCGAATCTCTGAAAGACAGGACCATCCAGGCCATTAGACCCGCAGGGTTGATCAATTCGAACTGAAAAAGTGTCTCCCCAGAAACACCAAGGCCCGGGTTGATCCGGACCTTGGACGTTGCGTCGTTGTCTGCGCCTCTATCCGACGCGATCGACGTTACTCTTCGTTGTCATCTTCCGCAGTTTCGGCAGTCGGTCGATCCACGAGTTCGATGAACGCCATCGGCGCTGCATCACCGTCGCGAAAACCACTCTTGAGGATGCGGGTGTAACCACCCGGACGTGCGGTGTAGCGCGGACCGAGTTCCGTGAAGAGCTTGCCGACTGCAGCCTTTGAGCGGGTGCGGTCGAACGCTAGTCGACGATTGGCCACTGAATCCTGCTTGGCCAGCGTGATCAATGGTTCAACCACGCGGCGTAGTTCTTTCGCCTTCGGCAAAGTGGTGCGGATCACTTCATGTTCAACCAGCGATGCCACCATATTCTTGTACATGGCGTGCCGGTGGGCGCTGTTACGGCCTAGCTGCCGTCCACTCAGTTTGTGTCGCATGATCTTCTCTTGTTATTTGGCCTGGACTGTCATCACCCAGGCCCTCTTCACAGAATCCTTTGCTCTTTAACAGGTTGCTGAAAAAGTCCTTTCCTGGACTTTTTCATCTGTCTTTTCTTCAGAGTGGGGGGGCTACGCCCACTCGCGCCAAATCCAGCATTTCAAGCTGGATTTGCGGGCCATCCATCCATGGATGGCTTACCAGGCTGCCTTTTCAGCAGCCTGCTAGCCGTGCCGGTGATCGCCACGCAGTCCTGACGGCGGCCAGTTCTCAAGGCGCATGCCGAGCGACAGGCCTCGCGAGGCCAGCACATCCTTGATTTCAGTCAGCGACTTCTTGCCAAGGTTCGGCGTCTTCAAAAGTTCAACTTCGGTGCGCTGGATGAGATCACCGATGTAATAGATGTGCTCGGCCTTCAGGCAGTTGGCGGAACGGACCGTCAATTCAAGATCGTCAACCGGGCGGGTAAGGATCGGGTCGACTTCATCGACCTTCTCTTCAACCATCGGCTCGCCTTCGGATTGAAGATCCACGAACACGGCCAGCTGCTGCTGCAGAATGGTCGCGGCGCGGCGGATCGCTTCTTCCGGGTCGATCGTACCGTTGGTTTCGATCTCGAGAATCAATTTATCGAGGTCGGTGCGCTGTTCCACTCGTGCGGCTTCGACGCTGTAGCTTACCCGACGCATCGGGCTGTAGCTCGCATCGAGGCGGAGCACGCCGATCTGCCGGGATTCTTCCTCGGTCTGCAGATTGTCTACCGGGACGTAGCCACGGCCGCGGGTTACGCGCGCTTCCAGGCGGATCGATCCGCGGTCGTTGAGCGTGCAAATCACGAGATCCGGATTGGCGATCTCCACATCTTCGGTCAGCTGGAAGTCACCGGCGATAACCTGGCCCGAACCTGACTTGTTCAGCGTGATGATCGCTTCGTCCTGGTTGTGCAGAACCACGGCAACGTTCTTCAGGTTGAGCAGGATGTCGATCACATCTTCCTGCACACCTTCGATGGTGCTGTACTCGTGCAGCACGCCATCGATATTCACCTCGGTGATTGCGCATCCTGGCATCGACGAAAGCAGGATGCGGCGCAGCGTATTGCCAAGCGTATGGCCAAAGCCACGCTCGAGCGGCTCCAGTGATACCCGCGCCTTGGTGGGGCTGAACGCCTGTACGTCGATGATGCGAGGCGTAAGAAACTCGTTAATGGATGACATGCTGTCGTCTCCTGTGAACCGTGACCTTTCAGACCGTTATTTGGAGTAAAGCTCCACGATCAGGCTTTCGTTGATTTCGGAGGGCAGTTCACCCCGGTCAGGCAGGCGCTTGAACACCCCTTCCATCGCTGTGGAATTGACGTCCAGCCATTCCACTCCGGGACGCTGCGCCGAGAGCTGCAGGGCAGCCTGGATGCGCAGCTGCTGCTTCGCTTGAGCCGCAACCGCTACCACGTCGCCATCCTGAACCTGATAGGAAGGGATGTTGACCTGGCGGCCATTCACGACGATGGACTTGTGCGACACCAGCTGGCGCGATTCCGCCCGGGTGGAGCCGAAGCCCATGCGATAGACCACATTGTCGAGACGGCGTTCGAGCAGCATCAGGAGATTCGCGCCGGTATTGCCCTTCTGCCGTTCCGCTTTCTGGTAGTAGTTGCGGAACTGGCGCTCGAGCAATCCATAGATTCGGCGCACTTTCTGCTTTTCACGCAGCTGCACGGCATAGTCGGACAACCGACCGCGACGTGCGCCATGTTGCCCCGGAACGGCTTCGATCTTGCACTTGGAGTCGATCGGCCGAACTCCACTCTTCAGGTAGAGGTCGGTGCCCTCGCGTCGCGCGAGTTTCAGTTTCGGGCCTAGATAACGAGCCATGTTTTAACTCCGGTCCTCGTGGACTTACACGCGGCGCCGCTTGGGCGGGCGACAACCGTTGTGCGGGATGGGGGTGATGTCGGAAATGCTGTTGATCCGAAGACCTGCGGCATTGAGCGCACGCACAGCGGATTCGCGCCCTGGCCCCGGCCCCTTGACGCGTACATCAACACTTTTCATGCCGTATTCCAGCGCCGCGGTAGACGCCTTCTCAGCCGCCACCTGTGCCGCGAAGGGTGTGCTCTTGCGTGAGCCGCGGAAACCCGAGCCCCCGGAAGTCGCCCACGACAGCGCGTTACCCTGACGGTCGCTGATGGTCACGATCGTGTTGTTGAAAGACGCGTGGATATGGGCGATGCCGTCCGTCACCACACGTTTGATTTTTTTCTTTTCGGCCATATCGGTTCAGATCCTGTTTGTGCTTCGGGCCCGGTGATCCGGTCTTGCGCTCACTACTAGCGACGAATCGGTCGTGGTGGACCTTTGCGCGTGCGCGCATTCGTCCGCGTACGCTGACCGCGAACGGGCAGATTGCGGCGATGCCGGATGCCGCGATAGCAGCCCAGATCCATCAACCGTTTGATGTTGATGTTCACCGTACGGCGCAGATCACCTTCAACGGTGAGCCGCGAAATCTCCGTACGCAGTGCATCCAGTCGCTCTTCAGTCAGCTCGCCGATTTTCTCATGCGGCTGCACCCCTGCGGCTGCACAGATGCGTAGCGCCGTGGTCCGGCCGATGCCGTAGATATAAGTCAGCGAAATACCGGCGTGTTTGTTGTCCGGTATGTTAATTCCCGCAATACGAGCCATTTTTCAACCTTGCCGTTGTTTGTGTCGCGGTTCGACGGCGCAGATCACCCGCACCGAACCGTTACGCCGCACGATCTTGCAGTTGCGGCAGACTTTTTTGACTGATGCACGCACTTTCATTTTCGACCTCACTCAATACCCGTTGCCCGCCACCAGTGTCGAGTCCCTTCTCGACGCGGCCCGGGAGACGCCTGCGAACTAGGTTCGCCGACGTCCGTAATTCTGCAGGTTCGATTTTTCCATCAGCTTCGCATACTGCGAAGACATCAGATGGCTCTGTACCTGTGCCATGAAATCCATGGCCACCACTACCACGATCAGCAGCGCCGTTCCGCCAAGCTGGAACGTGATGTTGAACGCCACGATCATGAACTCCGGCAACAGACAGACGAGTGTCACGTAAAGGGCGCCGAAACAGGTCAGGCGCGTGATCACGTCGTCAATGTAACGCGCCGTCTGCTGGCCCGGCCTGATGCCCGGAATAAAGGCACTCTGCCGCTGCAGGTTCGACGCGATGTCTTTCGGATCCATCATGATCGCGGTGTAGAAGAAACTGAAAAAGATGATCCCCGCGGCAAACATCAGGATATAGAGCGGCTGTCCGGGAGAGAGCACCAGTGCCACTTCCTGCAACCACGCCATACCCGGACTCGTTCCAAACCACTGCGCCATCGATGCCGGCGCAAGCAACAGGCTCGATGCAAAAATCGCCGGGATCACACCTGCCATATTCACTTTGAAAGGCAGGTGGCTCGGCTGAGCCTGGAAAACCTTCCTTCCACGCTGCTGGCGAGCATAGTTGACCGTAATGCGCCGCTGACCGCGCTCGATGAACACCACCAGACCGACGATCACTACGGCCAGTGCGGCAATGGCCAAGAGGGCGATGATGTTGATGTCACCCTGACGTGCCGCTTCGAACGACTGTCCAATCGCTGCCGGGAAACCAGACACGATCCCCGCGAAGATCAGCATGCTGATGCCGTTACCGACGCCTCTCTCGGTAATCTGTTCACCGAGCCACATCATGAACATCGCACCGGTAACCAGCGTGATGATCGATACCGCGTAGAAGGTGATACCCGGTGTGAAGGCGAGCCCTTGCGACGCCAGCGTACTCGTCATCGAGATGCCCTGGATGATGGCGAGGCCGAGGGTTCCCCAACGGGTGTACTGGGTGATCTTGCGTCGACCGGATTCACCCTCCTTTCGCAGCTGCATTAGCGGCGGATGCATCATCGACAACAGGTTCATGATGATGCTGGAGGTGATGTACGGCATGACGCCGAGCGCCAGGATACTCATACGCTCCCAGGCGCCGCCCGAGAACATGTTGAAAAGTTCGAGAATTCCACCCTGATTCTGCGAGAAGAGCTGGGCGAGGCGCTCCGGATTGATACCCGGAACCGGGATGTGAGTCCCGATGCGATAGACCAGCAGCGCTATGAGGACGAACAACAGCCGGCCGCGCAGCTCGGAGAGCCCCGCTTGTACACCCGCCAACTGTCCTGGATTCATCGCCATCGGTTTGCTGTTCGCCCTTTGCTATCGCGGCTCAAGCGGCCGCTACAACCTTCTTCTGCAACTTGCCACGCGGCGCTTCCACCAAGTCCTCAACAGATCCGCCAGCCGCTTCAATAGCTGCCTTGGCACCCGCCGTTACTTTGATGCCGGAGACTTTCACCGGCCGCTCGATAGTCCCGGACAACATGATCCGCACGCGCTTCTTGTCTTTGCGCACGACATTGGCATCTTTCAGTGTTTCGAGCGTCACCACTTCACCGGTCACCTTCGCGAGTTCGGAGAGACGGACTTCCGCAGTCTCCATACCCATAGCGGAACGAAAACCGAACTTCGGCATCAGCTTCTGGATCGGCAACTGACCACCCACGAAGCCGGGACGCACGTTGCCGCTCTTGCGGGCTTTCTGACCTTTGGTACCGCGGGTCGCAGTCTTGCCCCAGCCTGATGCGGCACCACGACCAACACGTCGGCGCGGGCGCTTGCTGCCTTCCGCCGGATGCAAATCATTCAGGCGCACGCTTATTCTCCTTCGACCTTCACGAGGTAATTGACCTTGTTGATCATGCCGCGGGTTGAGGGTGTGTCCTCGACCTCGACGGTATGGCCGATGCGCCGCAGTCCAAGACCTGTCACACAGGCCTGGTGTTTCCTGAGGCGCCCCGCAGTGCTCTTCACCTGCGTTACACGAATCCGGCCTTTTGCTGCGTCACTCATTTCTGTAAATCCCAACGTTTTTCCTTCGCTGCGTTGTCAGTGGCCATCGTTTCACTGTGCGTCGCAACCATCAGCGCCGATCCAGACCACTGGCTCGCAGGTTTGTTTACGCGCCGATTTCTTCCGTTGTCAGTCCGCGTTTGGCGGCAATGGCATCAGGTGACTGCATGTTGCGCAGCGCCTTGAACGTTGCACGCACGACATTCACCGGGTTCGTCGAGCCGTAACACTTGGCGAGCACGTTGTGCACACCTGCGGCTTCGAACAGCGCCCGCATCGTACCCCCGGCAATCACGCCGGTACCTTCAGAAGCCGGCTGCATGAACACCTTCGACGCACCATGCCGAGCCGAGAGCGGATACCAGATCGTGCCGCCGTTCAGATCGACGTTCACCATGTTGCGGCGTGCAGCTTCCATTGCTTTCTGGATTGCCACCGGCACCTCGCGCGCCTTGCCGCGACCAAAGCCCACCTTACCTTTACCATCACCCACCACGGTCAGCGCTGTGAACGCGAAGATACGACCACCTTGAACCACCTTGGCCACACGATTGACCTGGACGAGTTTTTCGACCAGACCTTCTTCTTTGACTTCGTCGGTGTACGCCATTTAGAACTCCAATCCCGCTTCGCGGGCCGCATCAGCCAGTGCCTTCACGCGGCCGTGGTATTTGAAACCGGAACGATCAAAGGCCACCCGGGTGATGCCTTTTTCTTTCGCCCGCACCGCCACCAGTGTCCCCACCTTGCCCGCAGCGGTCACATTGCCTGTAGCTTCGCCTTCGAAGGTCTTGTCGAGCGTGGACGCCTGCGCCAGCACCTGGTCTCCTGCCGGAGAAAGCAGTTGTGCATAGATATGCCGCGGTGTGCGGAACACAGACAGGCGAACCGCACCGAGCTCCCGCATTTTGAGGCGGCTGCGCCGGGCCCGGCGCAATCGGGTGGCTTTTTTCTCTTGCATGATTATTTCTTCTTCGCCTCTTTCCGACGGACTCGCTCACCTGCGTATCGCACGCCTTTACCCTTGTAGGGTTCGGGAGGTCTTACACCGCGGATTTCCGCCGCGACCTGGCCGACACGCTGTCTGTCCGCACCGCTGATGATGATTTCCGTCTGGCTCGGTGTTTGCACAGTGATACCTTCCGGCAGCTGGTACAGCACCGGATGTGAATATCCGAGCTGCAGATTGACTGCCTTGCCCTGGGCCTGCGCACGATAACCGACGCCCTGCAGCTCCAGCTTTTTCTGGAACCCCTGGGTTACGCCGTGAACCATGTTGGCCAGGATGGCGCGGGTGGTACCGGCAATCGCGTCGGCTGTCTTGTCAGCCGTGCGCGGGGCTACTTTCAGCGCAGCACCATCCTGAACCACTTCAACATCCGGATGCAGCGTCATTCCAAGGGATCCTTTGGAACCCTTCACGGATAACGCCTGCCCTTCGACCTTGAACTCGACCCCGTTGGGTACCGGAATCGGCTTCTTCGCTACGCGAGACATGTCTACCTCGTCAAAATACCGTGCAGATCACTTCGCCGCCCACACCCTGGGAACGCGCGACTCGATCCGTCAACAAGCCTTTGTCGGTGCTGATGATCGCAACACCCAGACCACCCCGTACCTTCGGCAGGTCGGTGCACTCCTTGTAGATACGAAGCCCAGGACGGGACACACGTTTCAGTTCTTCGATGACCGGCACTCCACCTTTCTGGTACTTCAGCGTGACCGTAAGTTTCGGCTTCACAGCACTGCTCATCGTGTAGTTCGCCACATAACCTTCCCGCACCAGCACATCGAGCAGCGCTTTTTTTTGCTTCGAAGCGGGCATCGTGACTGTGGCGTGGCCAGCACCCTGCGCATTGCGGATGCGCGTGAGCATGTCGGCAATCGGATCCTGCATCGTCATTCTGTATCTCCTCCCGGTTACCAGCTTGCCTTGACCAGACCGGGGATGTCACCGCGCATCGCTGCTTCTCGCAGCTTGTTGCGCGCAAGTCCGAATTTCCGGTAAACACCATGCGGGCGACCGGTGAGACCACAACGGCGCTGCTTACGCACCGGGCTCGCATCACGCGGCAGAGCCTGCAGCTTGAGCTGGGCATCCCAGCGCTCGTCTTCAGACAGGTTGCGGTTGTTGACAGTCGCCTTCAGCTGCGTGCGCTTCTTCGCGTACTTGGCGGCGGTCCGGGCGCGCTTGTCTTCGCGCTCGATCATCGATTTCTTGGCCATGCGTATCGTCGCCCTTCGCTTATGTTCTGAACGGAAAGTTGAACGCCTTGAGCAACGCCATCGCTTGCTCATCGCTCGCTGCGGTGGTGTTGATAGTGATGTTCATGCCGCGGATCTTGTCGATTTTGTCGTAGTCGATTTCCGCAAAAATGATCTGTTCGGTGATGCCCATGTTGTAGTTGCCGCGCCCGTCAAACCCTTTTGGGTTCAAACCACGGAAGTCGCGTGTTCGGGGCAGCGCGATACTGATCAGGCGATCAAGGAAATCGAACATGCGCTCGCCACGCAGGGTCACCATGCAGCCGACCGGCCAGCCTTCCCGGATCTTGAATCCGGCTTCCGACTTGCGCGCCTTGGTCACCACCGGTTTCTGGCCGGCAATGGCAGTCATGTCGCCCACCGCAAAATCCAGGATCTTGCGGTCACCGACGGCTTCGCCGACGCCCATGTTGAGACTGATTTTCTTCAGTCGTGGAACCGCCATCACGTTGTTGATCCCCAGCTCCTGCATGAGCTGCGGTCGTATCTCCGTGGTGTAGCGTTCGTAGGTATTCATCTTCCCGAACCTCGTTGATCGATCTTCAATCGATTTTCGCGCGTGACGACTTGTACACGCGCACTTTCTTTCCGTCTTCGATCGAATAGCCGATCTTGTCCGCCTTGCCAGCAGCCGAATTCCAGATCGCCAGATTCGACAACTGGATCGGTGCTTCCTGGTCGACGATGCCGCCGCGCTTGCCGAGATTCGGATTCGGGCGCTCGTTCTTCTTGACCATGTTGATGCCCTGGACGAGCGCACGGCCATCGTCGAGAACACGGATCACCTGCCCCCGCTTGCCTTTGTCGCGGCCGGCAATGACCAGAACTTCATCGTTTTTCTTGATCTTCGACATGGTTGTACTCACAGAACTTCCGGAGCCAGCGACACGATCCGCATGAACTTCTCAGTACGCAGTTCACGGGTGACGGGCCCGAAGATACGTGTACCCACAGGCTGCTGCTGGTTGTTCAGCAGCACGGCGGCGTTCTGGTCGAACCGGATCAATGAACCATCCGGACGCCGGATACCTTTCTTGGTGCGCACCACCACCGCATTCATCACCTGGCCCTTTTTGACCTTGGCGCGCGGAATGGCGTCCTTCACCGAGACCTTGATGACGTCGCCAACACTGGCGTACCGACGATGCGAGCCGCCGAGCACCTTGATACAGAGCACTCTGCGCGCGCCGCTGTTGTCGGCGATATCCAGCATGGTTTCGACCTGAATCATGACTGTCCCCTCAGACTTCCTGCGCCCGCTCGTCGATGCTCTTCAGCATCCATGTCTTGGTTTTCGAAATCGGCCGGCATTCAACCACCGTGACCGTATCGCCGATGTTGCAGGCGTTTTCCGCGTCGTGAGCGTGCAGCTTCTTCGACTTGCGCACGTACTTGCCGTACACAGGGTGGCGTTCGCGCCGCTCGATCAGCACCGTGATGGATTTGTCCATGCGATTGCTGACCACCGTGCCACTCACCGTGCGCGGATTGCTGTTCTTTGCCTGGGCGCCTGCGCCCTGGACCGGCGTGTTGCCTGCCTCAGCCAATTTGTTTCTCCCGGATCACGGTTTTCACCTGTGCGATGTCACGCCGGTTGGTCTTGAGAAGGTGCGTTTGCCCCAGCTGGCCGCTCGCCCGCTGCATGCGCAGACCGAAGTCTTCCTTGCGCAGACGGATGAGTTCAGCGTTCAGCTCCGTCACCGACTTGTCGCGGAGTTCCTTTACGTTCATGACTTCACCACTCCCGATCCAATACCGTTCTTGACCATCGTCATGTCACGCCGCCGCGCGCCTTACAAAACTCGTCTGGAACGGTAGTTTTGCCGCTGCCAGAGCAAATGCTTCCCGCGCGACTTCCTCCGGTACCCCCTCCATCTCGTAGAGGACCTTGCCCGGTTGAATCAGCGCTACCCAGTACTCGACGTTTCCTTTGCCCTTGCCCTGCCGCACTTCGAGCGGCTTCTTGGTGATCGGCTTGTCGGGAAACACGCGGATCCAGATTTTCCCGCCGCGCTTGATCTTGCGGGTCATGGCGCGTCGTGCGGCTTCGATCTGTCTTGCCGTCAGGCGTCCACGCGCCACTGACTTCAGCCCGAACTCACCGAAGCTGACTTTGCTGCCACGCTGCGCGAGACCACGATTGCGGCCCTTCTGCTGCTTTCTGAATTTCGTTCGTTTCGGCTGTAACATCTTTCTGTTCCTTCAAACCCCGTCTGGGCAAACCCCAGCTTGGCAAACCCGGCCCAGCACACCTGCGCTTCTGCGCGTCAGGCCTGAGCCGCAACCTCCTGGGGCCGACCCAGAATCTCACCTTTGAAAATCCATACCTTCACGCCCAGCGCGCCGTAAGTGGTGTGTGCCTCCCAGGTGGCGTAGTCGATATCGGCACGCAGCGTATGCAGCGGCACGCGTCCTTCGTGGTAAACCTCGGAACGGGCGATTTCCGCACCACCCAACCGACCGGCAACACGAACCTTGATACCTTCAGCGCCAAGCCGCAGTGCGTTCTGGATCACCCGCTTCATGGCCCGGCGAAACTGCACGCGGCGCTCGAGCTGTTGCGCGACGTTCTGGGCGACAAGCAATGCATCCAGCTCGGGTTTGCGAATCTCTTCGATGTTGACGTGGACTTTCGCTTTCATACGTCCTTCAAGCTCCTGACGCAGACGTTCGACGTCCTCACCCTTTTTGCCGATGACGATCCCCGGGCGGGCGGTGTGCACCGTGATACGCGCCGTCTGCGCCGACCGCTGGATGTCGATGCGGGAGATCGACGCCTGCGCCAGACGCTTGCGCAGGAAGTCGCGGACTTCCAGATCATTCAGCAGATAGCGGCTGTACTGCTCGCGATCGGCATACCACACCGAGGTGTGGCTCTTGGTGATCCCGAGCCGGATGCCCGTTGGATTGACTTTCTGACCCATATGCAGTTTTTCCCCTAATACGCCTACTAGGCCCCAACCTGATCCGATACCCGGACAGTGATGTGGCACGTGCGCTTGCTGATGCGATCCGCCCGACCCTTGGCACGGGCCTGAATCCGCTTCAGCGTGAACCCTTCGTTGACGAAGACCTCAGAGATCACCAGATCGTCCACGTCTGCCGCTTCGTTGTTTTCAGCATTGGCAATCGCTGATTCGAGAACCTTGCGCACGATGTCAGCGCCTTTCTTGGTGCTGAAGGTCAGCACATTGAGCGCTTCGCTCACTGGCTTGCCGCGCACCAGATCGACCACCAGGCGCGCCTTCTGCGCCGACAGTCGCAATCGTTTCGCGGTTGCACTCACTTCCATCGTCTTCTCCAGACCTTTTCCGTTTCGGTGCCGCGGTCCTCAGACCCTGACGTCACCGAACTTATTTCTTCGCCTTCTTGTCCGCCGCATGACCGCGGAACGTTCTCGTTGGGGAAAACTCTCCGAGCTTGTGCCCCACCATGTCCTCGGTGACAAACACCGGAACGTGCTGCCTGCCGTTGTGTACCGACAGTGTCAACCCGACCATGTCGGGCACGATCATCGACCGGCGTGACCAGGTCTTGATGGGCTTGCGGTCCTTGGTAGCGGATGCCGCTTCGACCTTCTTCATCAGGTGGAGGTCGACAAACGGTCCCTTGTGCAACGATCTCGGCATGGTTCTCTTCCTCCGGCGTTAACGCTTCGAACGCCGACGCACGATGAGGCGATCGGTTCGCTTGTTCTTGCGGGTCTTGTAGCCCTTGGTCGGCACACCCCAGGGCGTCACCGGATGACGGCCACCGGAAGTCTTGCCTTCGCCACCACCATGCGGGTGATCAACCGGGTTCATGGCCACACCACGAACGGTTGGGCGTACGCCTGTCCAGCGCTTGGCGCCCGCTTTGCCGATGGATCGCAGGTTGTGTTCGCTGTTGGACACCTCACCCAGGGTTGCGCGGCAGTCCACCAGCACCCGACGCATTTCGCCGGAACGCAGACGCAGCGTTGCGTAAGCACCTTCCCGGGCGACCAGCTGACAGGAGCCGCCAGCGCTGCGCACCATCTGCGCACCCTTACCCGGCTTGAGTTCCACACAATGAATCACGCTACCGAGCGGAACGCTGCGCAGCGGCATGCAGTTGCCGGAACGGATCGGCGCGCCGGAACCGCTGACCAGCACGTCCCCTGCAACCACGCCCTTTGGCGCAATGATGTAACGACGTTCACCATCCTTGTACTTGAGGAGGGCGATGTTGGCGGTGCGATTGGGGTCGTACTCGAGTCGCTCGACCGTAGCTGGAATGCCGTCCTTGTCCCGCTTGAAATCAACGATGCGGTAATGCTGCTTCTGACCACCACCCTGATGACGGGTGGTAATCCGGCCGGCGTTGTTTCGTCCACCGTTGCGCTTCTGCGGCTCGAGCAACGCCTTGTACGGACCCTCCTTGTGAAGGTCGGGATGCACAACCCGAACGACAAATCGCCGACCGGGTGAAGTGGGTTTGGATTTAACGACAGCCATCAGCTTGATTCCTACTCGCTCACCAAGAAGTCGATGTCCTGGCCATCAGCGATCCGGACATAGGCCTTCTTCCAGTTTTTCTTGCGCGAAGGGCCACGCACTGTGCGTTTCACCTTGCCTTTGACGTTCGCCGTCGTTACACCCACGACCGTGACCTTGAAGATGGTCTCGACCGCTTCCTTGATCTCCGGCTTGGTGGCATCAACCGCCACCTTGAACGCGTACTGATTCGTCTTGTCGCCCAGCTTCGACACTTTTTCAGAGACGTGCGGTTCGCGAATCACCGTATAAAGTCGTTCCTGGTTCATGCCAGGCTCTCCTCGATATGCTTGAGCGCACCGACGGTGACCAGCACCGAGTTGTGACTGATAAGACTCACGGGATCGACGCTCTCAACGTCCACGACGTCAACGTCTTTCAGATTGCGAGCCGAGAGATAGAGATTTTCGTCAACGTTCTCAGTGACGATGAGGACGCTGCTCAGATTCAGAGCGCTCAGCTTGTCCAGCAGACCCTTGGTCTTTGGCGCTTCCATCGAGAAGTTGTCTGTGATGACCAAGCGCCCCTGGCGGATCAATTCGGAGAAGATGCACTGCAGTGCGCCGCGATACATTTTGCGATTGACCTTCTGGCTGTGATCGCGCGGAACAGCTGCGAAGATCTTGCCGCCGCCACGCCACAACGGGCTGCGAATGCTGCCTGCGCGAGCGCGACCCGTTCCTTTCTGGCGCCACGGCTTCTTGCCACCGCCACTGACCGCGGCTCGGGTCTTCTGCGCCTTGGTGCCCTGGCGTCCGGCGGCCATATAGGCAACCACAACCTGGTGGACGAGTGATTCGTTGAATTCGCGGTCAAAGGTGGTAGCGGACACTTCAACGGTTCCGGCGTTGGCCGCGAGGTTCAGGTTCATGCCGCACCTCCTTTCGCAACGCCCGCCTTCACAGCCGGGGTAATGCACACATCGCCACCCACCGGGCCGGGAACCGCGCCCTTGACCAGGATCAGGTTGCGCTCGGCGTCCACACGTACGACTTCCAGATTCTGGACGGTGACGTTTTCATTCCCCATGTGGCCGGTCATTTTCTTGCCCTTGAACACGCGGCCTGGCGTCTGGCATTGACCGATGGAACCGGGCACCCGGTGTGAGCGCGAGTTGCCGTGACTGGCGTCCTGGGTCCTGAAGTTCCAGCGACGCACCGTGCCCGCATAACCCCGACCCTTGGAAACGCCCTGCACATCGACCATCTGTCCGGCGGCAAAAATGCTCACATCCAGCGCGGCACCGGCGGCTGCGTTTTCCGGAACGGCGCCGACGCGGTATTCACGAATGGAGCTGCCGGCAAGCGTCTTGGCCTTGGCAAAGTGGCCTGCAGCCGGTTTGTTGACCCGGGACTGGCGGACTTCACCTGCAGTCATCTGTACGGCGGTGTATCCATCCGTTTCCACGGTCTTGATCTGAGTAATCCGGTTTGGAAGCACTTCGATCACGGTCACCGGGATCGAACGCCCGTCTTCCGTGAAGACGCGCGTCATGCCACTCTTTTTTCCTACCAGGCCAATTGCCATCACTTTCCCCGTCAAACTCGTCCCGCCTCAATGGCGTGGAAGCCCTGCGTAGACGCGAACCGCCCACTCGCCGACACACCGTGTCCACGAGTAAGCGGTTCTACACGGTTGCTGGCCCCCTATCGGGACCCTGTCGATTTCTGTTCCCGCCTCGATTACGGCCGGGAATTGCCTAGTTCAGACTGATCTGTACCTCTACTCCGGCTGCAAGATCGAGCTTCATCAGCGCATCAACGGTTTTTTCCGTCGGTTCGACAATGTCGAGCACTCTCTTGTGCGTCCTGATCTCGTACTGATCCCGTGCGTCCTTGTTGACGTGGGGAGAGATGAGGATCGTGAAACGTTCTTTACGTGTGGGCAGCGGGATCGGCCCTTTAACTTGGGCGCCAGTGCGCTTGGCGGTCTCAACAATCTCACGGGTCGACACATCGATGAGTCGATGGTCGAAGGCTTTAAGTCGAATTCGAATCCGCTGGCTCTGCACTTCAGGCTCCAATCCCTATCTGTCCGGTCGAAACGCAGCGCCGGTACCGCTGGTGATCCCCCTCGACCACCACATACCTGATCCGGGTCTGACCGGACCTTCCACGGGTAAATTCGCGGGTGACTGCACCCGTTGCGGGACGGATTTCATCGAAATTGCCGACTCGCTTCGGGGTGCGCCCGAACCTGTGGAGCGCTGTGCTTCTGTTAAAGAACGCCCTTGAAAAAGGGAGGGCGAATTATACGTAGGCGATCTTCTCGCGCAACCTTAAAGTTCGATTGAACTTCCGGACCCCGGGGCAGCCGGAGATCCGCGATGGGTCTTTACGAGGCTGTTCCGGGGCTCTTCCGGCGCGCCTTCTGTTTTTCAGATGATTGTTACTTGATGATCGTGGTGACAACACCAGAACCCACGGTCCGTCCGCCTTCCCGGATCGAAAACCGCTGCTGAACATTCATCGCAATCGGACTGATC
>VGVE01000006.1 GCA_016874135.1 Gammaproteobacteria bacterium
CGCTTTGCCCCAGAAAGATCTCGTTTGCGTAGGCGTTCAGCAGGTCTTCTTTAGAGAAACGTGCTTCGAGCACGATGGCCATCGCCACTTCATGCAACTTGCGTTTGATGGTGCGACTGTTGTCGAGGAAATAGCTCTTCACGAGCTGCTGGGTGAGTGTGCTGCCACCTTGGCGCACCTCACCTGCGGTGACGTTGACCCAGAAGGCGCGGATAATACCCGGCAGGTCGAAGCCAATGTGGGAGTCGAAGGTCTTATCCTCCACTGCCTTCAGACCTTCCTTGAGCAGTGGTGGTACGTCTTCAGGCTTGAGCACCACGCGATCTTCACCGTGGGAAGGAAAAAAACTGCCGATGAGCGGCGGATCCAGCTGCACCAGCGGTACGGCGTGGCCGGAACCGGTGGTGATGTCGATGATGCCGTGATCACGGAACTGGACCTCGATCCGCTCCGATGCGCGCAGATGGTCATCGAAGCGGAACTCACGTAGGAACACCGAAACGGTGTCGTCGTTTTCAGTGAATGATCCCGGGTGGCGTGGTCGTGAGGCCCGGGTGTAACCGCTGCGTTCGAGTTCGGCGAGGAAGTCTCTCTGGGTCAGCGGGCTGCCTGCATAGAGTTCAACCGGAGCGGCGTAGACCTGAGCAGGCAAGGACCAGCGCCGCCCCTCAAAGACATCGGTCATCGTGCGATCGAGGTACCAGAGATAACCGAGTGCCGGTGCGATCAGTGCGAGACCGACGACCGTGCAGAACCAGAACACCCTGCGCAGCCAGCTGCGTGGCGCAGGTGCACGTGGTGATTCTTCGCGATATCGATCGGCGTTACGTCGGGGCGGCATCGTGGTTCACCCGTGGCAGCCGCTGGCAAAGGGCGCCGTCACAGGTTATCAAAACCGGTTATCAGGCCGGGCCGGTCTGTTGCGCCGAGGTTACGCCAAACCAGGCACCGATACGGCGCAGGACGGCACGGATGCCTCGGATCAGTTTCGGCAGGAGAAGGCATGCGATGAGGATGAACAGCAGGAACAACCCCAAGAATACCACGGGGTATTGAAATATCGCCCAGAGACCGCCGAGCACCATGGCATCTTCAGTGAAGGACGCCGCCCAGTTGGAGAATGGTTCCGGGGACGTGTTGATCAGAGCTCGCGAACCCGCCTTGGTGGCGTGGGTAGCTACGGTTATGGTGCCGCCGATGATGCCTGTGGCGACCATCAATGCAGGATCGACTTCACCCACTGCACTGGCGGCCAGTACAGCCCCGGCCGGAATGCGAATGAAGGTATGCAGGGCGTCCCAGAAAATGTCCACGCTAGGAATCTTGTCCATGAAAAACTGGACAACAAACATCAGCAGCGAGGCGCCGATGAACACTGGACCCTGGACGACTTCGAGTGTGGACGGCAGGTTGACGTAGCCAAAACTTCCGGCCAGCCCGAGTGTACCCAGTACCGCATAGACGTTGATTCCACTTGCCCAGGCCACACCGGCCGAGAGGGCAAGCGTTTGCAGGAGATCCTGTACTCCCACTCAATGCTCCGTTTGTCGCGGCAATGCAGTCGTTTCTGTGGTTGCCCGAATCCGTTCCCGCGCTGAAGGTCCTGCGGTCGCCATGAACATCGCCTGAAGGCTCTGTTGTAGCCAGATGTGTAGCCGGATGTGGTCGGCGAAAACCGGGAGACATTGTAAGGGCCGCGCCGTACACTGCGCGCTGCCTAAGGGGTGGCCTTCACGGCCTGAGACGCGCAAGCGGACTCTTTGAACCTGATCCGGATGATACCGGCGTAGGGATAGGTGACGAGAGTCGACTCCTTGGGCCCCACACCACCGGAGTCGATACATGAAGTTCGCCCGACCCATCGCAGCGCTCGCACTCGTTCAGCTCACTTGGGCTGCATCAATATTCGCTTCCACATCTGCGGACACCGCCGCTCCTATTGAAGAAATCATCATCCGTGCCGAGCTGCGGGATACCGGGCTCATGGATCTTGGCGCCAGCGTGTCGGTGCAAAGGCCGGATGCTCGCCGGGATGTGGTCGATCACCTGGAAGAAATGCTCGGGCGCATTGCCAACGTCAACTATGCCAGTGGCTCTTCCCGTGCCCGCTATCTGCAGATCCGTGGCATTGGCGACACCAGCCAGTTTGCCGAACCCCTCAACGCATCCGTCGGGGTCATCGTCGATGGTGCCGATCTCTCGGGCATAGGCAGTGCAGCCACCACGTTCGATATCGATCAGGTCGAAGTGTTGCGCGGGCCGCAGGGCACGTTGTACGGGGCGAATGCGCTGGCCGGCCTAATCAACGTGGTCAGCGCAGCGCCAACCGCAGAATGGTACAGCCGGGTAAACCTCGATGTGGGAAATGAAGGCGCGTGGGGCGTCGGTGGGGTTCTGTCCGGGCCGCTCTCGGATGCCTCAGGTATTCGGCTCGCGGTGCATCGTCATGGTGATGACGGCTATATGCGCAATGATTTCCTTGGGCGCGACGACACCAATCGCCGCGAAGAAACCACGGCGCGCGGCCGGTTGCAGTGGGTCGGGGAAGAAACCACGCTCGATCTTATCGGCACCTTCGCCGACGTGGACAACCGCTACGATGCGTTTTCTCTCGACAATGACCGTCGCACGTTGTCGGACCAACCGGGCGAGGATACCCAGGAGTCGGTAGCGGGCAGTGCCCGCCTGCTGCACACCTTCGATGACGGGCTGGATGTTGAGGCAGTAATCGCCCATGTGTCGTCCCAGATCGACTATGGCTACGACGAAGACTGGACTTTCGTCGGCTTTCACCCCGACGGGTACTCATCAAGAGATCATTACGCCCGCGACTGGGAGACGACGAGTTTTGATTTGCGTTTTCTCTCCAGAGCAGCCGATGCCCGCGTCGACTGGGTCTTCGGGCTCTACGGTTTGTCGCAGGAAGTCGAACTGATCCGCACCTATACCTTCCTACCCGGTCCTTACATCAGCACCTATTCAGTCGATCGATATGCGGCTTATGGTGAGCTGGCTTTTGATCTGGGCGAGCGGTGGCGACTGGTCGCGGGACTGCGGGGTGAGAGCCACAACTCGGAGTTTGCGGATTCCGAAGATGTCGGCTTCTCGCCCGGCGATGTGATGCTGGGCGGTCGGATGGTGCTCGAATACCGGACAGAGAGTGCACTGATCTATGCGGGCATCAACCGGGGTTACAAGGCCGGTGGATTCAACACTTCGGGTACGTTGGATGCAGACCTTCGGAGATTCCAGCCCGAGGTGTTGTGGAACTATGAGGCGGGCATCAAGGGCGATCTCTTCGATAACCAATTGCGATTGCGGCTCGCGCTCTTTCGCATGGAACGCAAGGATGTTCAGGTCAACACCTCCATCGTGCGGGTTCGTGCCGACGGTAGTGCTGAGTTCATCGACTTCACCGGCAATGCAGCGGAAGGATTCAATCAGGGTGTGGAGGCTGAGTTCGAGTGGCACGTGCACCCGTTGATCACACTAGAAGGATCGGTCGGGCTGCTCGATACGGAGTACGACGATTTTGTGAACGGTGAAGGAGAGGAACTCGATGGCCGTAAACAGTCCCATGCACCTGGCTGGCAGTTTCATACCGGTGTTGAGTTCCGTCCGATCGACGGCTGGTTCTTCCGGCTCGATGCAGAGGGCAAGGATGAGTTTTACTTCTCCGACAGCCACGACGTGCAGTCTGACGACTACGTTCTTCTGCATGCCTCAGCCGGATACGAGACGGAACGTTGGCGGCTATCCATCTGGTCACGCAACCTCACGGATGAAGATGTATTCACTCGCGGTTTCTTTTTCGGCAATGATCCGCGCGAAGGATATACGGCGAAGGGATACACCCAGCTCGGTGAGCCGCGGCGTTATGGTGTATCCGCGTCGTTGAGTTTCTGAGTGTTTATTCAGCCGGGGCCGGAGACGGGGAAGATTCCGGCGCCGCGGCGGGCACCTTTACCAGACTCTTTGGCGATCAGGTGATCGACCACATCCAGTGCAATCTTTCGCGGCACATCGGATTTGATTACGTATTTCCCGGCGACCACGATGGTGGGTACCGCCTGCACTTCGTGGCGCGACTGCATCCGCTCCATCTGGCCAGCGAACCTGCGCACCGTAGAGGAGTTGAACGCACGGGTGAAATCATCACGGGTGGTTCCCTTGCCGTCGACGAAGTCGGCAAGTTCTTCCACGGAGAGAAACTGTTTGCCCTGGTCGTGAATTGCCTTGAAGAGACGTGAGTGGTTCTCCTTGAGTGCACCAAGGTCTTCCAGCGTGAAGTAGGTTTGCCCGAGGAGTGCCCACTGCGGGCTGAAGGACACGGGCTGGCGACGAAAACTCACGTTTTCCGGGAGGTCCTCCTGCCAGTCCTCGATCTGTGGGTCGAGGTTGTAACAGTGGACGCAGCCGTAGGAAAAAAACTCGACCACCTCGATGGTTTGTGAGGTTTCTCCAGCCACTGGATCCTTCAGCAGAACGTAATGTTCGCCCTCGCTGAATTCACCTTCGGTCAAACCGGTGGTGTAGAGAGTGGCATAGATCAAAAGGGCAACGCCGATCACAGCTAAAAAGGCGATAACGCCGATCTGGATCTTGCGAATTCTTGGCGGCACGGTCTCGTTCTTTTGCGTGTTCTTCGTTTTATTGCTCATGGACAGCTCAGGTGGCGGATGCTGGTGTAGGCAGGTTCAGCGGAACTTTTTAGGCTGCAATTGGGATGTCGCCGGTATACTTCCCGCATGAGCGAAACATATCAACTCTACAAATTCGACAGTTGCCCATTTTGCCGGCGGGTCATGGGGTTCCTCCAAGGTACGGATATCCCGGTGGTCATGCGCGATATCCACCGTGAGCCGGGCGCCATGCAGGAACTGCTGCGAGGCGGCGGGCGTACCATGGTGCCCTGCCTTCGCATCGACCGGGCAAGCGGGACCGAGTGGATGTATGAATCTCTCGATATCATCGCCTACCTGAAAGCCGCGCACGCATGACGTTGCGGGCACTCGACACCCGGACAACTCAACAGACGATGTCGGCACCGGAATTGAGCACGTAACCCGCGGGTGTTTTCGAGACGTTGCCACGCAGCAACACTTCCTTACCGTGGCAGGCGGTAATTCGACTACGGTCCGCATCCACGGGAAACGCCACCGGCATCGCGAATCGCTCACCCCTGCGCGTGGCGTGATCAGCGTGGAAGTAGAGTGTTGCGCCCGCACCTGCGGGGTCCACTATCAGATGGCCGTAACTCGTCACTGACTTGTTCACATACAGGCTGCCGAACATCACCAGATCGATCACAGAAACCCGACCATCAGCTGGCGGGATGTAACCCACGGCGCAGGCGCCGAGTTGCACCATTACCGCAAGCAGCCCCAGGCGTTTCAGGATTGTTCTGTGCACTCGCAAATCCATGTTCTGTGCGCGTGTCATGGGTATTCATATCCTCTGAGGGTTGGAAAAGTCGGGCACCGATTGCACACCGCCGACTGATGAGGTGCAAGGCGATTCAACGCTTCAGTAGGAAACGGAGATCCTCTCCCGGCCAGACAGACATCCCGTCCGCCGCAAAAGTCTATGCGTCCGTAGCCTGGTCCGGCTGATAACGGAAACGTTCTGTCTCGATGAAGCCGAGGCGCTGCAACAGTGAACGTGAAGCCAGGGTCTCTTCATATGTTGTGGCTTCGATGGCAGGAATGTCTGTAGTTGAAAAGGTGTGGTCGATGAGTGCACGGGCCCCTTCAAGACCAAGACCAATACCCCAGGCATGCGGGCTCAGCCGCGCACCGAATCTCGGCAGTTCCCGCGGAGGAACGGGGGGGAAGATGCCAAACCACCCAATGAACGCTGCTGTATCCCGAAGTTGCGCGATGTGAACGCCGATGCGGGGCGGACGCTCTGCGGCAACGAGCAGCCGCGGCAGGATCTGATCCTGCATCTCAATACGGCTGACTGGTGTACCGCCGTTGAGCCAGCGCATGACCTGGCGGTCATTGTCGAGCGCCAGAAGTTGCTCGATGTCCTCCGTCCGAAGCGGCCGCAGACACAGCCGCTGCGTGGTGATCACGCGGTATCCTCATGAGCGACGGCCTGCTCTTCCCGTACTGCAAAAAGCATCACGAACCCGATTGTGAGCAGGATGATGAGTGAGGAGTATCCCGCGCGCTGGCTGTCGAAGTAGCGTGTGAACGTGCCGACGAGAAACGGCGCGAGAAAGGCGGTCGCCGTGCCGGAGAGGGCATACAGACCAAAAAACTGCGTCATCATCGTCGGCGGCGCGATGCGGGCCATCATGGTGCGGGAAGCTGCAAATCCGACCGTAATGAACATGGCGAAGAACTGGTTGTTGATGAAGAACACCAGTTCAGGAAGGGTGGCGAAGTACGGTGAATTCCAGACTGGGCCGGTAGTTTCGAGTGGAATGAACAGAATGGAATCCGGCTGAATGGTGACGGCGAAAGCGAGCAGACCGGCTGTACCACCGATGGCGAGCAGCAGTGCCTTGCGAGACCCGAGTCGATCATCCACATAACCACCGAGCACGGCCCCGATGGCGGCAGAGAATGAAGAAATGATGCAGAAGAGCAGCATCGTTGTAGTATCCCAGTCGAACGTGCCAGCCGCATAGACACCGCCGAAGATCAGTACGCCGACCATGCCATCGTTGAAGAGCATGCGGGAAAGCAGGTACAGCGCGACGTTCCTGTAGTGGCTGAGTCGGCGCAGTGTTGCCACCCCCGCCGTCAGCCCTTCTCTCACCGCCTCGCGTACGGAGTTGCTCGAATCGCGGCCATCCGGCGTGAAGAGGAGGAGTGGCAAGGTGAAGAGCAACATCCACACTGCGGCCAGTGGTGCAACGATGCGGTCATCTTCCGACGTGGACTGGTCGATGCCGAAGAGTGGCTGGTCAGGGATGAAGCTGAAGTCGGTGTGGCCCGGCCAGGCGAAGGCATAGAGGACAAACACCATCAGCAGAAGACCGGCGATGTTGCCGTAGGCGAGGGCATAACCGGAGATCGCACCGACCTTCGTCACCGGCGCCACGCTCGGCAACATGGCGTTGTGAAATACCGCGGAATATTCAAATGCGATGCTGACGATCACCATCAGTATCAACGTGGTGGTGACACCGATACCCGCACCACCCGGCAGTGACCAGCCGAGCAGGAATGCACACGGCACCATGATGCCGACGAAGGTTGCGATCCACGGTTTGCGCCGCCCTCGCCGATCGGCGATGGCCCCGAGGAACGGAGCCGTGATCGCGATGATGAAACCCGACACCGTATTGGTGAAGCCGAGCATGCTCTGGCCTTCAACCGGATTCCCAGCGACCGTGGTGGTGAAGTAGGGCGCGAAAATATAGATCGTCACGAGAATGACGTAGGGGTTACGCGCCCATTCGAACAGGGCCCAGCTGTGATAGCCCAGTGGACCCGCAGCACGGGTGCCCGTCAGCGATACGGCATGCATGGTGTGAGCGGGCGTTCCTGAGGACCAGCGTGGGATTGTGCGGGCAATTGGCCTGAGGAGATAGGGGAGGTGCGGTACCACCGATTCGCGCAACGCAATTGGAGGCCCAAATAGAAAAAGTTGGCGATATGATTCGGGTCCGGCCTGCTTCTCTTGTCGTCGAGGGACGGTCGTGGAGGGATACACACCATGCAATCAACGGCGCGAGTGGTTTTTGGATTGGCTCTGCTTGTTTGCCGCTTTGCCGCGGGGGTGTTCTGGTCGAAGTCACGATCTGAAACAAACAACCACCCGGAAGATTACCCGCGTGGTCTTGCCGACGATCTTGTCATCGAGGGAACACCAGAGATCCTCCCCGGTTCGGAAGAGGCTGTTGCTGCAACTGCTACCGGGGTCGCCTCCGTAAAGTCGTTGCTCAAACCGCGTCGATCCGAAGTGAGTTCGACCAATCCGCGGCGCTGTATGCGCCCGCTGCACCGATGGACGCGGAAGATATCCGCGAGTTGCTCGAGCGTGCGGATCAGATCTTGTCCGGTAATGACCTGGTCGGTGCCACCACGATCCTCATCGGTCGTTACGCAGAACTCGATTTCCCGGCCGCCCCGGCTCACGCGCGTACGCGAGGAGGGCTGACTCAGCCGCCTTGGATACAAGCAATTTACTAAGCACGTGCGCGTCTCGACGCGGAGGATGCTGTAGCAGAGGCAGTAGAGTTACCACAATCGCTGCGGTAGCTCGCCGGCGTGGCGATTCTTGGGGCGATCAACGACCTTTCGTCCGACAAGCGTCAGTCGATCGCGCAAGATCTCGGCCTGCCGGGTCAGTTCGTGGTGTCGTCTGCCGGACGTGATCCTGAAGGTGTCTGGCGCGAGGCAACTGCCATCAGCAATCCGAACCAGCGAGTGCAGACACAGATGGGTGTCGCCGTGAGTTGGGCGCAGAGTGACCCAATGGCTGCACTGTGGGCAGCGCAGGAAAGCAGAAACGAGCAGATGCGCCTGTTCGTGCAAATGCAGATCCTCCAGTCGATGCTAGCCGGGGATGGCATGGCTCAGCTCGTCTGGGTTGAATCACAACCCGAGGGCCAGTGTCGTGACCAGCTGATGTCGGCGTTGGTCCGGCGCCTGGCAGAGCAGGATCCGGAGCGCGCGCAGAGCCTGATTGCAAGACTGCCAGAGACACACCGGGATCAGGTTGAGCTGTCGCTGTGGAACCAGCGAGCCGCAGAAGATCCTGAAGGCGCCACCGCCTGGGTATCAGCCCGGAACGACGGCGGGATGCGGGAAGTGCATCAGATGATGGCCATGCTGAGCACGGCTCCTCCGGAGATTGCGGAACGATTGTTTCAGGCCCTGTTAACGACGGCGCGCGCGCAAGTTGAAACTACCTATGTGCAGCTGCTTGCACGAACCGACCCGGACCGTGCTGCCAAACGCGTAGACCAGATCACTGAACCTGATCGCCGTCTGGCTGCAGCCCAATCACTGGTTTCAGGCTGGTCTGAACAGGATCCACAGGCTGCTCGACGCTGGATAGAGCAACAACCCGGCGACTCCACTCCGATGCTCTGGCAGATACTGGCCATGTCCTGGGGAAGGACCGATCCAGCAGCGACTCGCAACGTTGCCGATTCGATGGATGCTGGGTGCAACCGCGACCTGTTCGTCCTTGGCATGATCGCTTCGACTGCTTCCGATGCTGAAGAAGCCACCGCCTTGATTGATCGTATTGGCGACGCGAAGCTGCGCGAACAAGCACTCAAAACACAAGATCAACTGAAAACGGCAATGGAAGGGATGTACGTGATCGATTCTGGTGTTCGTTGATTGGGCACCCGCAGTCACCCTATGACGAAGAGCAGGTCGCTCCGCCAACGCTGGTGTTAAGCTGTGGACATTCGCTGGGGAAAACGAAAACTCCATGTCAGAGCCACTCCAGCCGGGAAACGTCGGGCTTGTGAAAGACCGATCCGCGTCGGAAATCCTGCACACAGCGCTTCATGAAGGCGTTCGCGCAACGGGTCTCGCAGCCGCGGAACTCGGGCTGCCGGTAGAGCCAGCAGAATTCCGCAAGACCTATGCCGAGGTATTGCCGCACTTCGAAGCTGCACGCTTGTCGCATCACAACAGACACCTCATTGCCAACCACATCGTGGCGGCGCTGCAGAATCAGATTGTCTGGCAGGAGGCCGGTAGCAAAGTGCCGATCGCAGCAGCGCTTGAAGTGCAGGCAGAGCCTCTACCGGTAGAAATGCACTCAAGGGGGAAAGCCGGTGTGTGGCAGCCGCGGTTGCACTATGGCGGAAAAGAGTGGTCTGGAGCGACGCTGGATGTGCTCGGCAGGCTCCTCGTGGAGCGCGAGGTCATCAGCGCTGCTGCCGGTGAGGCCCTTGTATATGTGAAGAACCACATGCTCGATCGCGGCAGCCTCAGTCTGCGTGGTCGCCGCATTGCCATGCTGGGTGCCGGCGCCGAGATGGCACCGACACGCCACTGGCTCGAAGCCGGAGCCGATGTGCTGTGGTTGGATGCCGCAGAACCACCTGAGAGCCTGCGAACGGCAAGCGGAGTTTCCGGACGATTGTTCGTGCCTGAGAGGCCGGCGAATCTGCTCAGCCGACCTGCCGAAGTTCTTGCCACACTCAAAGCCTGGAGTAATGGGGAACCGCTGGATCTCGGGCTATACGCCTATGCACCCGGGCAAGCGCGCGAGATGCGCCTTACCGGAGTCATGAACGCGCTTGTGGATGTCATGCCGAGGGAACTCATCCGGACGGTGACACTGCTGGTATCACCGACGACGCCGACTGCACTCACCGCGGAGGAAGTTTCGGCGATGCAGATAAGGCTGCGCACCCGTCCGGTTTGGCAGAAGCTGCTTGCGTTCAGCGGTGTGTTATCGCGTGCGCAGGGATGTGCGCAGCGGGGTGATGTCGCGGTCAGTAGCACCGTTGTCGACATCCAGGGCGCGAGTTACCAGGCCGCCCAGTATGTCGGCAAGGTTCTTACGGCGGAATGCTGGTACCGCCGGTCCCTTGAAGCGAATCCTGCCCGGGAAGGATTCAGGGTGTCGGCGAATAGTGCAGCCGTGACGCGCACGCGTTCGCTTGAACACCCTGTTTTTGCAGCTGCCTTCATTGGCACTTCGGCGTTTGCTGTCGAAACCCTCGAGCCCGAACAGTCACGGGCGCTCAACGGCCTGCTCGCGGTACATGACTGGCTGCACCCCGATGTGCCGGTGCCAGGTAAAATTCGCGTACACGGTGGCGCACACGTATTGCCGTACCCGCTGAAGTCGGCGCTCATGGTTGCCGCAGCGATCGGATTTGCGCGATCACCCAGGCTCCTCGCAGGATTGTTGAAGGGTTAGCATCGATACCCACTGCAGGAATTCCAGAAACCAAACCGGAACAAGATGGCTACCCAGGCGCTCGATGGCATTCGAATACTTGATCTGACCTTGGGTCCACTCGGCGGCATGGCGATGACGGTGTTTGCGGACTTCGGTGCGCAGGTGCTCAGCGTCAGGCGCTGCGATCGGTTCGCCTTTCTTCCTGCGGCGCCGATGTGGCGGCGGGGAACGGTAGCGATCGATCTGGACGTAAAGGCGGATCGGAAAAGGTTCGATGCACTCTGTGCCGGCGCTGACGTGCTGGTGATCAACTGGCGCCCACAAACCCGCATGAGCGCCGGCGTTGATGTACGTGAGATGCGGCGATCCTTTCCGCACCTCGTGATCTGCTCGATCACCTCATTCGGTGCAGGTGATTCACGTTCCGAACTGCCTGGGTACGAACATGTGGTAGCGGCTGCCAGCGGCCGCATGTTGCACTTCACCGGTTGCCCTGACCGTGAAGGTCCAGCCTTCTCTGCCCTGCAGGTCGGGATCCATGCCTGCGTCCAGTCGGTGGTCAGCGGTGTGTTGGCCGCTTTGTTGGCGCGGGATCAACACGGCCAGGGATCACTGGTGGAAACCAGCCTGTTGCAATCACTTCTCGCCTATGAGCAGGGCGCGCTGCTCGGCGAGCAGTTCCGTCACGTTCTGGGTGATGTGGTCGACGGAGTGGCAGGATCCGCAGATCAGGCGCCACTGCCTTCATTGCATTACCTGCCAACACAAGCCGGTGATGGCCGCTGGGTGCAGCTGGGCAATCTGTTGCCACATCTCTTCGACAACTTCCTCGTGGCGACGGAACTGATCGACATCCTCGCTGATCCGGATTACGACACTGCGCAGATGGTGCTGCCAGAAGCGAAGCGCGAACACTTTCGCGACCTGATGTTCCGACGCATGCAGGAGAAGACAGCCGCGGAGTGGATGGAGGTGTTCATCGACAACGGCAGCGTCGTTGCGGGCCTCATCCAGTCCACACAGGATGCGATGAAAGATGCGGACATGGTTGCCAACGGGCATGTGATTCCGCTCGGCGGGAGGGTGCAACTCGGACCGTTGGCACGGCTTTCGGAAACCCCTGCACTCCCTCGTTTTGGTGTGGCTGACGGAGAGAGAGTCGCTCTGGCGTGGCAACAAACGCCACGGGCCTCTGTTTCCTTGCAGCCGAATACATCGTTACCGCTCCATGGTATTCGTGTGGTTGAAATCGCGACCATCATCGCTGCACCTTTTGGTGCATCTTTGCTCGCCGAGCTCGGAGCCGATGTGATCAAGGTTGAACCGATCGGCGGTGATCCCTATCGCGGCCTTGCCGGTGGCATTGGTGCATGCCGCGTCAATCTCGGCAAACGCAGCATCTGCGTCGATCTCAAACATCCTGATGGCCAGGCTGTGGTGCGCGAGCTGTTGCGCGACAGCGATGTGCTGATTCACAACTTCAGGCCTGGCGTGCCGGAGAAACTCGGCATCGACGCTGCGACCCTGCACGCCATTAATTCCCGCCTCGTGTATCTGCAGAGCAATGGCTATGGGCCGGAAGGTCCTGGCGCGCATCGACCGAGCACTCATCCGATCCCCGGTGCCGGCATGGGTGGTGTGCACCTGCAGATGGGTGGGCAGTTACCTACGGAATTGCTTGATCTCGATCAGCTCAGAGCCTGGTCACGGCGCCTGATGCGCGCCAATGAAGTGAATCCGGATCCCAATACCGCTCTAGTCGTCGCTTCCAGTGCGCTGCTCGGGCTCGCAGCCCGACAGCGCACCGGCCGCGGCCAGGTGGTGTTCGTTGATATGTTTGGCGCGAACGCCTGGGCGAATGCGGATGACTTTCTGGACTATCCCGGGAAACCCGCCAGACATTATCCCGATGTGAATCAATACGGTCTGTCGCCGCTGTATCGCCTCTACCGATGTGGCGATGGTACCTGGGTGTTTCTTGCGCTCGTGTCTGCCGAAGAGCGCGCTCGGGCCAAAGAGTTATTCGAAGGGGTAGGGCACGCTGCCGTGGATCTTGAGAACCACTCAGCACTCGAAAGGGTGTTCGGATCCTCACCAGCGAGCGATTGGGTGAAGCGCTTTGTGTCTGGTGGTCTTGCCTGTGTGCCAGCAGATGGCGCCCTGCCGAAGTTCTTCTGGCAGCTACCGGAACAGACCGTATTTGTTGCACCCAGCCGTCATGCCATCTGGGGTGACTTCCAGCGGCCGGGGTCTCTGGTCCGGTTTGATGGTTTACCGCAGGCAAACCTCAACCCGCCCGTTGCCGGCGAACACACCCGGGAACTGCTGGCACTCGCCGGGCGAAAAGATGCGGCCATCGACAATCTGCTGGATTCAGGAGCGGTGGCAGGGGTATAGAATCCGGCCATGAACGCCACAGCATCCCCGCTGCAGAAGCCGCCGGATTTCCTCACCCCGGAAGAGATCCGTGCTTTGCGTACGCTCAATCCTTATGCGGCGTGGTGGGGCACCCTGCATTGTTGGGGTGTGATTGTCGGCACTTGGGCGGTGGTGGTGATCTGGACCCACCCGCTCACGATTCTCCTCGGCATCATGATCATCGGTACCCGCCAGCTCGGCCTCGGTGTGCTGGGTCACGATGCTGCCCACTTCACGCTGTTCAACAACAAGGCGCTGAACGACTGGTGTGCCGAATGGTTGATGAACCGGCCTCTTGTTGGCACGACGGTGCTGGGGTATCGCAAGTACCATCTCGGGCACCACAAGTTCACACAACAGGCGAATGACCCGGACCTTTTTCTCTCCAAGCCGTTCCCTACGGAGCGCACGAGCCTCAGGCGCAAGATCATTCGCGATCTCACCGGGCAAACAGGTTTCAAACAGTACGGATCGGTACTGCGCGAAGCGTTCAAAGGGAAATCACTGGCCGAATCGCTGCGGAACGGATTATGTCGCCTCGGGCCGAACATCGCCATCAACCTCGTCTTCCTCGGCGGGTTTGCGCTCACAGGTAAGTGGTATCTCTACTTCCTGCTCTGGTGGGTACCGGCGCTGACCTGGAACAGGTTGGTTACGCGGCTGCGCAACATTGCGGAACACGGCGCGGTTCCGGACAACGATGATCGATTGCGCAACACCCGGACCGTGATTGCGAGCTGGCTAGAACGGGCGTTCATCGCGCCGTATCGGGTGAACTATCACCTTGAACATCATTTGCTCGTCAGCTGCCCGTTCTATCGCCTGCCACGGATGCACAGGCTGCTGATCGAACGTGGCTTCGGCCCGCGGATGGAAGTGCGTCATGGCTATCGGGAGATGCTCAAACAGGTCGTTCGCGCCTGAGGTAGTCAGAAGCGAACACGAGAACCGAGGACAACAACCATTTTCTGTGGGGGGGGGTTATGCCGCATCTGACCGACGCTGAACGGGATGAGTTCCTGAATGAGCGGGGTGTGCTCATGCGTATTGCCGTGGTGCGTGCTGACGGCAGTCCTCTGGTGACGCCGATCTGGTTTCTGTATGAAGAAGGTGCCATCTGGTTCACGCCCCGCGACAAGTCCGAGTGGTTCGCTTGTCTGAGAAGTGATCCGCGGGTGGCGCTCTGCATAGACGAACAGCCTCTGCCGTATCGAAAGGTACTGCTCGAAGGCAAAGCGCAGTTGATGTACGACACAGGTACGGATGATGTATGGCGGGAACGTTACCGCCGCATCGCACGACGTTATGTGGATGACGCGGGTGCTGACGGGTACATTAGCAATACGATCGATCAACCCCGTGGACTTTTCCGCCTTAAGCTCGCCGACGCCGACGTGAAAACCTGGCGCATGCCATTGCCGGGAGAAGACGGCATGGGCATCTGGCACAACCGCTACTACACACCAGGGACGAAATTCTGATGGGCGCGCTCCAACTGCTGCTGGTTGCGAACGTGCTGTCGTCGGGTCCCGACGGGTTTGTCTCCGAACATGTGCTTGACATCAGGGCAACGCCGGCCGGAGTGTATGCGGCACTCACCGAAGATGTCGGGCGATGGTGGGATGCGGCCCATTCCTATACCGGTGATGCCCACAACTTCTCCATCGATCCGCGTGCAGGCGGCTGTTTCTTTGAGCACTTCCCCAATTGCGGCAGTATCGAACACATGCGGGTGCTGTATGCCGATCCGGCCAAGTTCCTGCGTATGCAGGGTGGGCTCGGGCCGCTGCAGGCGATGCCCGTGAGTGGTGTCATGGACTTCGAGTTTGTGTCGACCGACAAAGACACCCGTCTTACGTATCGGTTTAGCGTGCATGGACCGGTCACAGCCGGCCTTGAAGGCATGGCTGCGCCGGTGGATGCCGTCCAGCTTGGGCAACTGAAGCGGTTACAGGCGTGGGTGGAGGGTGAAGCGGGAGAAGAGTGAATGGAACCGGTCGTCACGCGACCAGGATGACTCAGTAACTTAAGTAGAAATAGTCGGTGTGTTGAAGACAGCAAGAACAGAGGCTGTTTTCTGATTGGTGTGAAGGTATCACCCGGTGTGATCCATAGTGGGTGATGCGAGCGAGGCGGAGGTAGTGGACCGAGCGCTGGTGAATAGCCGGCAGAGAAATGGTCGAAGACCTGCATCACCTACCCAGCACCACCTATTCACTCGCTCGCCCCGAGCTTCGGCTACCAGGGTGTTGAAGAACGGCCGCAGCAGAACGGCAGCAGCGCGGAGTGTAATGCCCTTGAGTGTGGACCGACGTCGCTCTTGCGTTGGTTACATTCCGCACTGGTTCGACCTTACTTGCATTCTTTTCGACTCTATGTTCTTTTGCCAGCAACCCGATGGTCCTTGGGAAGGGAAGATCGGCAGGAGCAGGGAGAACGTTGCTGTCCTCTGCATGCTTGGCACCGCATTGCGCCGGAACGCCATGGCTCTGTCGAATCGTTTGAGTTCCCGAATCAACGGGCGCCTGTCGGTAGCAGACGACCTGCGGGGTCACGCCGCTCCGGTAGGGGTACCGGGCGCTGCGATGCGTCTGGAACAGCTCGCCGTATCTAGGTGCGGTCTTCGACCGTACCCGACAGCGGCAACAACGTGCCTAATTCGGAGAGATATCTATGACTCGCAGATTCGTCGCGCGCACAGGCGCGCTGTTGATTTCCGCGACAGCGTCGTTGCCGACCGTCGCGGCGGACTCGTCCGCCGCGAGCAGCGGCATCGAGGAAATCGTCGTCACCGCGCAGAAGCGCGAGGAGAGCATCAACGACGTCGGCATGGCGATCGACGCCGCTTCCGGCGACCGGCTGAAGGATCTTGGCGTGCGCGATACCGCCGAACTGTACAAGGTGGTCGCCAGCTTCAACTCGAACGTTACCTACTACGGCACAACGATATACACGATCCGTGGTGTGGGCTTCCAGGACACCGCGCTGGCGTCCCAGCCTACCGTGTCCGTGTACGTCGACGAAGCCCCGATCCAGTTCGGCGCGATGACGCCCGGCGTGAACCTGGACCTCGAGCGCGTGGAAGCGCTGAAGGGTCCGCAAGGCACACTGTTCGGCCAGAACTCCACCGGCGGCGCAGTCAACTACATCACCAACAAGCCGACCGATGAGTTCGACGCCGGCTTGGATGTCAGCTATGGCCGGTTCAATGAGATCGATGCCCAGGCTTTCGTCAGCGGTCCGATGTCTGACGAGTTGCTCTATCGAGTCGCGGTGCGGTCGCTGACCTCCAGCGGTTGGCAAAAGAGCTACACGCGCGACCTGAACCTTGCGCCCGATCCGTATTGGACCAAGGCCGGTGACGTCTACGAGTTCGACGACCATGCGGGCAACAAGAAACTGTTGAGCGGGCGTGCACAGCTGCAGTGGGAGCCGAACGATCAGCTGACGGCACTGCTGACCCTGAGCGGATTCATCGATGAGGGCGATTCCCAGCGACCACAGCTGGCCGGCATCGCGCCGCTTAACCCGGTGAGCGCGTTGAACCCGCTGATCGACAACTACCCGCTCGCGAGTAAGAACAACCGTTCGGCGGATTGGGGACCCTGCGTCAATGTCGTCGACGCCAACCCCGCACTGGTGACCGGCAGGTCGGCCGGCTTCGGCAGCGTCGTCATCGGCCAGCGTGACCCCGATGGCAACGCCGAGAACCTCAACAACCGGCTCTACCGAGGCTGCAAGGACGCCGCCAAGGATAACGACATGTGGTCAGGCACGCTGCGCCTGGACTACGCATTCGACAACGACATGCTGGTCACATCGCTGACCAGCTACAACGACTTCAACCGCGACCAGCGCTTGGAGTCCGACGGCACGATCTACCAGGACTACGAGTCGTTCCAGCGCGGCAAGATCGAGACCTTCTCGCAGGAATTGCGCCTGTCGGGTGGGTTCAATGGCGAAGGCAACTGGGTGGTCGGCGCCAATTACGAGAGCACCGAAACCGACGATCGCTTCCTGCAGACTTACGGCATCTCGTCGGCGGTGCCGACGGTCGTGTTCAACCGCGTCCCGCTCGGGCCTACCCGTCCGAATAATGCGCAGGACACCGATACCTGGGCTGTGTTCGCCAACGCAGCCTACCCACTCGGCTCAGAATTCACCGCGAATGCCGGTATCCGTTACACCAACCAGAAGCGTGACTATCGCGGTTGCGGTTCGGATGGTGGCGACGGCACTTGGGCGGACATCTCGGCGGAAATCCAGCAGCTGCTGCAGCTGGTCAACCGCGGCAAGTTCCCGCCGGGCGCGAATTTCATCAATGATCTCGCGGCCACCACGCCACTGGATGCCGGCCCGGGCAACTGTGCCAGCACCGGCCCCGCGCCGCTGTTTCTTCCGGAGCCGGCTGGTTTCACCGACGAGCTGAACGAGGACAATGTGTCGTGGCGCGTCGGCCTCGACTGGGCCTACAGCGACGACGCGCTGGTCTACGCCTCAGTGAGCCAGGGCTTCAAGTCCGGCAGCTTCCCGACCGTGGCATCGGCCGCCTTCACGCAGCTGTTCCCGGCCCGCCAGGAAGAACTGCTCGCTTACGAACTGGGTGCGAAGTTGCGCCTGTTCGACGGTACCATGCAGGCCAACGTCGCTGGGTGGTATTACGACTACACCGACAAGCAGATCCTCGGTGCGGTTCCGGACCCGATCTTTGGCTCGCTACCGGCACTGGTAAACGTGCCTGATTCGCACGTCTACGGCTTCGAAGCGAATATCGAGTGGTACCCGATCGAAGGTCTGCGGATCGCCCCGCAGGCGAGCTACACGTTCTCGCAGATCGACGGCAAGTTCCGCAACTTCGACCCGTTCTTCTCCGGCACCCGCAACCCGAACACCAAGGATTTTTCGGGTGAGCCGTTCCCGAATGTGCCGAAGTGGACCGCAAACATCGATGTGCAATACGAGTGGGACATGGCCAACGGCTGGCTGGCGTTCGTCGGCGCGAACTGGAACTTCCAGTCCTCGACCCGGGGCTTCTTCTACGATCGTTGCCAGGAGCCGGGTATATCGTGCACCCGCACGGATGCCGGCGTCCGCGGTGATTCGGACCTCGCTATTAACACGCGTGCGTTGCTCGACCTGCGGGCCGGCATCGAGTTCGAATCGTGGAGGGTTTTCGCGTTCGGCCGCAACGTGACCAACAAGTACTACTGGGACACGATGTCACACGTCAACGACGTGCTGCTGCGCTGGACTGGTGCACCGGCAACCTACGGTGTGTCGGTCTCGTACCGTCTGGCCGAATGACATTCACCCGGCCGCATACCGGCCAAATGGGATGACCAAGAGGGGCGCTCCGGCGCCCCTCATGCATTTCCTCTCACCGTTGGCGCATCCTTCCTGCGTATGCTCCGCTGCGTCATTCACTCCCGCCGCTCAAACTCTTGCGCTGCAAGTCCGCGAATACGCTCAGCGTATTGAGCGCAGGAAAGCTAACGGGCACCCTCTGGTTAGTTTAAAAGTTCCACCTGTTTTGAGCGTTCGTGGCCGAAGCGGAGGTGATGGACCAATCGTTGCTGAATGACTGAGAGATGCTGCACTAACGATTCCAGCGCTGCCTTCACTGCGCAACCGGGTTCTGAGTGGTGCGCGCAATCTGAGAACCTGCAACGCAGCGTCAGCGATTCAATGTCGTTGAAAAGTTCCGAAACGCCGCGTTCCAGGCTAGCGAGACCCAATTCGCGCATACCCGGCACATCCAGCAGCAGTGCGCCGCCTTCAAGTCGGTGCAGCGAACGCGACGTGGTGGTGTGCCGTCCATGCGCATCGTCTTCCCGGATTCCGCCCATCAGCTGCAACACACGCCCGGCGAGCGTATTCACCAATGTTGATTTGCCGATGCCGGAAGAATCGATCAATGCCACTGTTTGCCCGGCTTCACATAAGGTGCGTGTCCCTTCGAGCGTCGATGCATCGAGCGCGTTGACCAACTCGACGGGCACACTTGCTGATATCGCGCGGATGCGATCCACGAACGCATCCGCGTCAGCGACAAGATCCATCTTCGTCAACACCACAACCGCATGCGCCCCTGAATCCCCGGCAACGGCGAGATAGCGTTCAAGCCGGGAAGCGTTGAACTCCTCATTGCAGGAGGTGACGATGAATATCGTGTCGATGTTGGCGGCGATGAGCTGCACTTCTGCAACTACACCGGCAGAAAGCCGTTTCAGCAGGCTTTTGCGCTTAAGCAAGCGCGCAACCCTGTCTTTTGATGTGTTCAGCAGCAGCCAGTCACCTACTGTCGGGCGTGTCTCAGGCGCATCCGCATACCAGCTGCTGCCAAGAGCGACTCGGTACTCAGCGTCGGCGTCCGTTACGACGATGCCCGACCGATGTACGGCAATCACCCGGCAGGGAATGTGTGTTTCGAGCTCGTCGACGTTGAGCTGACTCGAAAAAAAGTGACTCCAGCCGTAGTCCTTCAATGTCATGTTCATTCCTCAAGCGAAAAACAAATGGCGCTGGCGCGCCTTCCGGATGAACCGGCTGCTTGAGCGGGAAGCGGGCGTGGTTTAGAGGTATCCGGTGGCGGGTACTAGGAAGCCGTTGTTCTACCCAGGCAGCGCGGGCGGTGTGCGGCGATGACAATCACAAAACATCGCCCGGGTGGGTTGAATGAAGGCGTTAGCATGCTTAACGAGCTCGACGATGGCAACCAGAGTCACGCTTGGCTTGTCATCGCGAGCTAACCCTTGGGTTGGATCGGGCGCGCCGGGCCGCCGGCGACCGTCACGCCATCCGGCACGTCCTTGGTGACCACGGAGCCCGCGCCAACTACCGCACCAATGCCTATGTATTTTCCGGGCAGGGCTACTGCACCTGCGCCGATGAACGCGCGATCCCGCACACGCACGCCGCCGGGAAACGTCACACCCGGGCTGATCTGCACCGCTACACCCAGCACACAGTCATGGTCGATTGCGCAGTTGGCGTTCAGGAATGTGAGGTCGCCAAGGACCTCTTCCGGTGCGATCACGCAACCTGCGGCGATGAACACGCCCTTGCCGAGTGGTTCGCGGTGAAACCACCGCCCGCGGGTGGATCGCCGATGCGAGCCGACCGCCGAGCGCGGCGATGTCGGCGGCGATCCGGGAACGTTCCGCAGGATCGCCCATACCCGGCATCAGTTCCGTGCCTGGCTTCACCCAACGGGTCCAGTCTGCCAAGGCGCCAAGTATCGGCACATCGGACGGCAGAGGCGGTGTGTCGTCATCGAACACACCAGCGACCTTCCGTCCTGCTGCCAGCAGGGCGTCCAGTACATCGTGACCCTGGCCGCCGCGGCCGAGGATCAGATAGACCGGTCGGTTGTGGGGCGCCGAGTCGGGCTGTGGTGGCATGCAGATGCTCCATTGAATGACGAAGCATTGGCGCTACCTTCGCCGCCGACTTCGGGCGACCTGGAACAATCAGCGCAACCTGTCACTGGCGGAAGGGTAGCGTGAAGGTGCAGTTACGGTGTCGCAACGAGATGCGACGAGACCTCCAGGAATTTTGCATCCGGGCCATGCGCTGGACAATCTAATCGCGTTTAGCGTCGACTCTTCTTTCAGCTTCTTCCGGTTTGGAGGGTGGGTGTTTCTCGCCACTCAGTAATCACGTTAGCTCGCTGCCTCTGTCGTGGGTTGAGCATGGCTGGTCGTCTATCCCGGAAGGCTTGACTCGCAGCGGCAGGCTTGCTTGCACACGAACACACCGGTCCGGGTTCGGATGTGAAGCTGGCCGTCGGCAAAGGCTTGATCGTATGGCGGCTTCAAAAGCGATACGTTGCTCAGCGGTGGCAAACTCGCCGGGCGGGAACGAGAGACCGTAGTCGATGACAGCCTGTGGTTCGTTGACGATGAGATCGTTGTCGAACGCGTGCCACACCACTGACGCGAACTACTCGCGGAGTCGTGCCTCGCCAGTGTCGATGCCGAACACTTCGTAGAGACCTTCGGCGTGCGAACCGAACACCTCCGCCAGCGCCTCGTTGATTTCCCGCATGTGGCCGTAGCCGTTGGTCGCCACGAGAGCGACGCCGTCTGTCCGCAGCACACGGGCGAGTTCTGTGACCCCACGGTCGGGATCGGGCACGTGGTAGAGCATGTGGTTTGCGATGACGACGAGGAAGGAGCCATCGGCGAAGGGCAGCGACTGCATGTCGACCGCCCGACCGGTAACGCGGTGGAAGCCGTTTACCTGCGCCCATGCCACGGCCTCGTCGACCATCCCGGGCGACAGATCAGTGAGCGTGACAGCGAGCGACCGGGGAAGTTCGGATGCCACCCAGAAGTAGCCGGTGCCACAGCCACACTCCAACACATCGGAACGGCCGTTCCAGTCGACGAGCCGGGCCTCGAACGTGGCCAGCGGAACAGGCGAGGTGGAATATGCACGATGCAAGTGTGATCGGACATCGAGCTTGGCCCCTGTGCCGTACTGGACGTCGCGCAGGTACGCCTGATCGCCGCCGCTGAACGCAGGTCGTTCCGTCATCTCTCGCTCCCCGTTTTTTGCAGTCTCGCCCCTGGTCGGTCCCAAGGTCGTCCCCGAATCCTCTCACTCGGCCAGGTCGACGGGCCTGACCGAGATCCCAGTCGCAGCGACTCGCTGCTGCGCGCGGGGTCAAGAGTTCTTCAAGCGCCCCGCGGACTATGTATGGAAGGATCACCAACGTCCCGTACCTCTGGCCCCAGGACTTTGGCCCACACCGCATAAAGTGGGTCGCATCGCGCGCCTTCGGGCGTACACAAGCGCACCTCAGGCTCTGCATACGAACCCGCATAGCCAAAATATCGGCTGACCGCGATACAACGTTCCACCTCGCTCATCATGAGCCAGCCGCGGATCACCTTGATTGGGAAGCAGCGGTTCGAAAAGGTACACACCACCACACCGCCCGGTTTCACGATGCGCGCTGCATCACGTAATACGTCGATGGGCCGATTGAGGTAGTCGATGGACACGCAGCAGGTGGCGGCATCGAAGCTTGCGTCTTCGAAAGGAAATATCGGGTTCACGTTGAGATCGTGCACCACATAACTGTCAGCCTGTGGATTAGCGGCGAGCTCCCGTTCATTCATCCCAAGCACGATCAGGTTTCGTGGTGCTGTGCGGAAGTGCGAAATCCAGGACGACATGAAATCGAGAACGTTCTCTGCTTGACCTTCGCCGTCTATGCCAAGTTCCCTGTAGAGCGCACCCACCGCAGCGATAGCGCCGTCGTCGATGTGCGTAACGAAACGATCGTAGGCATAGAACCGTGCGTCCGTGGACTCATCTTCCCGGCTGAAAAAGCCGGGAGGGAAGTGGTCATGTGGATCAACGCTTGAGGTCACAAGAGAGGCTCGATCGCTGGTTCACAGGAACAGGTTGTCGAATATCCGTGGTTCATTGCTGACACGTGCTTCCTTGAGCAAGCGCGCCAGGATCGGCACGCCTGCGGCGATCTGTTCCCGGGTGAGGTGTCCGAAAGCAAGTCGCAGATAAGGCGCGTTCACGGCCTTGTAATGGAAAGACGTGCCGGGAATGTAGTTCACCCCCGCCTGCTGTGTGGTCTTCCACAGTTTCCCCCGATCCACGTCGTCAGGGAAGCGCACCCAGATGAAGAGCCCGCCGACGGGATTGGACCATACGCAGATATCGTCGAGATGTTCCTTCAGCATCGCCACGGTGAGATCGCGTTTGTCCTTGAGGACCGGATTGGCGACCGACGCGTGGCCGGCAATGCCGTCGCGGTAGAACTCCGCCACCACAGCGGCGGCGAAGGTATTGCTCCCCGCATCAAAGCGACGCGCGAGGATCTTCTCGAGCATTGGCGGTTTGGCGAGGATGTAACCGAGGCGCATCCCCGGGGCGAGAATCTTCGATAGTGAACACATGTAGATATGGTTGGGGTCTCCGTCGAGAGCGTAGATGGCAGGCTCGATGAGACCGTCGTAGTGCACGTCTCCGTAACAGTTGTCTTCGACGATCGGAATGCCGAAGCGTCGCGCCAGCGCAATCATTTCCAGTCGGCGGGTTTTCGGCATCACGAAACCGGTCGGGTTCTGATACGTGCTGATGGCGTAGATGAAGCGCGGCAGGCGGTTTTCCCGCTGCAGGCGCAGGAGCTCATCTTCGAGGTGGTCGAGGCGCATGCCGCCTTCATCGAGTTTGATGCCGACCATCTCGTACTTGAGTCCCCGGTAGGCCGACAGCGTGCCGGGATAACAGAACTCTTCGACGATGACGGTGTCACCGTGATTGACCTGCAGCGCCTCGGCCGTGAGCGTCACCGCCTGCATCGAGCCGTTGCACAGGATGAGGTGGGCCGGATCCACCGGCACACCTTCCCGGTCACTCTCGCGTTTCGCCATGGCTTTGCGCAGTCCTTCATGGCCGAGATTGCCCGGGTATTTGGTGAGCTCGAGTCCTTCCCGGTCGAGTACGCGCGCTACTGCGGCCTTCAATGCTTCTTTGGGAAAGGTCTCGGGATCGGATCGGCCGGAGCCAAAGTCGTAGAGGATTTCAGGCATGTTATCCCGCCAGTTGGGTGGTAACGAGGAAGTTAAGGCTCTCGCGCACGGCGGTGAGCATGTCGGTTGCGCACGCGTCGAGTTCGATGATGGCCCACTCGAGCACCGAAGGATCCGCCGCCCGCATGATGGCGGGTAGATCCTGTTTCCCCTGGCCGAGAGCGACCATGGGTTCACCGCGAATGAGTGGGCCGTCCTTCAGGTGCAGCAGTGGCGTGCGTGAGCGGATGCGACTGAGCTCCCTAGCAGGGTTGCACGCACCGAAGTTCGCGGCCCAGTAGGTATCGAGTTCGAACTGCACCTCACGCACGGCATCCTGGAAGGTGTGGTAGGCCAGGCGACCATCGATCTGCGCGTATTCCCACCAGTGGTTGTGGAGGGCCAGTGAAATACCCTGTGCTTTGAGGTCATCGAGCAGTCGCTGCGTCGCCTCTATGGTGCGCTGCAGTGCGTCCGCACTCTCAAAATCTGCGGGCGCATAACCGCCGATGGCTCTGTGCAGTCCGAGTGCACCGAGAATGTCCACGGTCTTGGCAACTGGCGACCGGTTCGCGAACGGGAAGTGACTCGAGGACACCTTCATGCCAAGCGATTCCACCCGGCGGCGAAAGCCCGCGGGCGTAAATCCAAACAGGTTGTAGGGTTCAACGCCGTCGAATCCGGATTCGGCGAGCGCGCGCAATACGCCGCCAAAGTCTTTTTCGCTCTCGGCGCGCAGCGAATACAGCTGCACTGATATCGGTACCATGGCCCGCCCCCCTTGCGTTGGTTTATCTTAGCCTGCATGGGAGAGTCACAGAAATTGAGATTCGGCCTGATCGGTGGCGGTGAGGGTGCGTTCATCGGCGCCGTGCATCGGATCGCGGCTGAACTCGACGGCGAAGCGGAACTGGTCGCGACCTGTGCGGGGTCCGATCCGGAACGCGCACGGGCTTTTGGCGTCAGTCGTTATGGCGTGGATCCGACCCGCTCCTACGGTTCGACGGCAGAACTGTTCAAGCAGGAGGCCCAGCTGCCCGAATCGCAGCGGTTGCACTACGTCATCATCGCGACGCCCAACCATACCCATGTGGGGCTGGCAGCTGATGCGCTCGATGCCGGTTTCCATGTGGCGTGCGACAAACCTCTGGGCTCCGACCTGCGCAGTGCTGAAGCACTGTGGCGCTTGCATCGCTCGTTGGGAAAAAAATTTCTGGTGACCTACAACTACACCGGGTATCCCATGCTTCGAGAGGCGCGTGCACGCGTCGCGGCCGGCGAACTCGGTGCCTTGCGGCGAATCCAGTGTGAATATCTGCAGGGATGGCTTGCCGGCGCCATCGACGGTGATAATAAGCAGGCCAACTGGCGCACCGATCCCTCTCGTGCGGGCGCTGCAGGCTGTTTCGGCGATATCGGCAGCCACGCGGAGAACCTGGTGCGATTTGTTTCGGGACTCGCGATCGACCGCGTCTGTGCCGACCTCTCAACTTTCGTCCCGGGCCGCCGGCTCGATGACGACGGCAATGTGTTGCTGCGATTTTCAGGCGGCGCGAAAGGTGTGATCGGTGCGAGCCAGGTGGCGTTCGGTGAAGAGAATGCGCTCAGCCTGCGCATCTACGGTGAGCGCGGCAGTTTCACCTGGACGCAGCAGGAGCCGAATTCCCTGATCCTGCGGCTCGATGGCCAACCCATGCAGACACTGCGTACAGGATCCAGTGGTCTGTCAGTCAGCACCCTTGCGGCAACCCGGTTGCCGCCCGGTCATCCGGAAGGTTTCCTCGAAGCCTTTGCCAATCTCTACCGGAATTTCCATGCGGATATCCGCGGTGAAAGTGGAGCGCTCTATCCGCAGCTCGAAGACGGCCTTCGTGGCATGCGGTTTCTCGACTGTGTGGTCAAGAGCAGCGCCAAGGGTGGTATCTGGACCACCTGTGATGATTCGCTGGATTCAGCTTTATGAAGACACTCGTATGAAGATTTCCATATGAAGACGCTGAAGGGACCCGCCATCTTCCTCGCGCAGTTCATGGCGGACGACAAGCCGTTCAACGGCATCGAGTCCATGGCGCAATGGGCAGCGAATCTTGGGTTCATCGGTGTCCAGGTGCCGATCGGTAATCCGGCGTTCATCGACGTTGCTCTTGCTGCACAAAGTCAAACCTACGCCGACGAGCTGAAGGGGCGTGTGGCGCAGGCGGGTGTGACGATCACTGAACTTTCAACGCATCTGGAAGGCCAGCTGGTTGCCGTGCATCCGGCCTACGATGAACTGTTTGATGCCTTCGCGGCGCCTGCGGTGCGAGGCAATCCCGGTGCCCGCACGGCGTGGGCAGTGGAGCAGGTCAAACTCGCGCTGAAGGCGAGCGCGCGCCTCGGTACTACGGAACAGGTTTGCTTTTCAGGTTCTCTGCTGTGGCCTTACTTCTACCCGTGGCCGCAGCGGCCGGCAGGGCTCATCGAGGAGGGATTCAAGGAACTCGCCAGACGCTGGCGACCGATCCTCGATGTGGCGGAAGACTGTGGGGTGAACATCTGTTTCGAGATTCATCCCGGCGAAGACCTGCACGACGGTGTGACTTTCGAACGCTTTCTTGACGCGGTGGGTGGCCACCGGCGCTGTCACATCCTCTACGATCCAAGCCACTTCGTATTGCAGCAGCTCGACTACCTCGGCTTCATCGATGCCTATCACGAACGCATCCGCATGTTTCATGTGAAAGATGCGGAGTTCAATCCGGATGCGCGCAGCGGTGTTTATGGCGGTTATCAGGACTGGGTGGATCGTCCAGGCCGGTTCCGTTCACTTGACGACGGGGCGATTGATTTTGGTGCGGTGTTTTCGAAGTTTGCGCAATACGACTACGCGGGATGGGCGGTGCTCGAGTGGGAGTGTTGCCTCAAACATCAGGAGGATGGAGCGCGGGAAGGTGCAGCGTTCATCCGCGATCACATCATCCGCGTGACGGATCGGGCATTTGATGACTTTGCGTCCGCTGGCATTGATGCTGCACGCAATCGCCGGTTGTTGGGGCTGCAGTAGCAGCGCCTGCAAAAACAAGTTCGAAGAGGGGTTGGAAAAGATCAGATGAGCAATACAAGACAGGTCGATGCAGTCGTGGTGGGCGCAGGTTTTGGTGGGCTCTACATGTTGCACCGAATGCGCAAACAGGGATTGACCGCGCGGGTCATTGAAGCAGGTGATGGTGTCGGTGGCACCTGGTACTGGAATCGTTATCCCGGCGCGCGCTGTGATATTCAAAGCCTCGAATATTCCTACCAGTTTTCGAACGAGCTGCAGCAGCAGTGGGAATGGTCGGAACGTTATGCAACTCAGCCGGAGATCCTGCGCTACATCAATCATGTGGCTGACCGGTTCGATCTGCGGCACGATATCTCCTTTAACGCCCGGGTGACCTCAGCGGACTTTGATGAATCCCGAAACCGCTGGGTGGTCAACACGGATACCGGTGAGACCTTTGATTCGCGTTTCGTTGTGATGGCAACGGGATGCTTGTCCAGCGCCAACTTGCCGCCGATCCCGGGGCTCGCATTGTTCAGTGGCGACTGGTATCACACCGGGCGCTGGCCACACGAACCAGTGAACTTTTCCGGCAAGCGTGTAGCGGTCATCGGCACCGGCTCATCGGCGATCCAGAGTATTCCGCTGATTGCCGAGCAGGCCAGTGAGCTCGTGGTGTTCCAGCGTACCGCCAACTACTCGGTTCCGGCGCACAACCAGACGCTAGATCCGAAGCGAGTAGCCGAAGTGAAGGCGCATTATCCACAGTATCGGGCCGCGAACCGGGAAACGGCGTTTCATGCGGACTTCGGTTATAGCGATCGAAATGCCCTGGATGTGAGTGCGGCAGAACGAGCCGCGGAGTTTGAGCGCCGCTGGGCACATGGCGGTCTCCCCTTCATGGCCTCGTTTGCAGACCTGATGTTCAACCCACAGGCCAACCAGACTGCAGCGGAATTCATCCGCGGCAAGATCAGCAGTATCGTCAAGGATCCCGAAACCGCTCGCAAACTGACACCTTCAGGGCTGGTCGGCTGCAAGCGCCTGTGCGTCGATACCAACTACTACGCAACGTACAACCAGCCACACGTGTCGCTGGTGGATATCAACGCCGAGCCCATCGAGACCGTTACGACTGACGGTATTCGCACGAGTGCTCGAGACTACGCCTTTGATGCAATCGTGTTTGCCACCGGATTTGATGCCATGACTGGCGCCATGACGCGTGTGGCGATCCGCGGTCGGGGTGGTCGATCCATCCAGGAGGCCTGGAAAGAAGGTCCGAAAACCTACCTCGGTCTTTCGGTCAACGGCTTTCCGAACCTGTTCATGATTACCGGTCCCGGCAGTCCGTCGGTTCTCACCAACATGTTGCCCTCCATCGAACACCACGTGGACTGGATCGCGGATTGCATCCAGTGGACGGATCAGAAGCAGGTGGCCGCGATCGAAGCCGCCGAGGATGCCCAGGAAAACTGGGTTGCCCACGTCAATGAAGTGGGTGAGACGAGCGTGTATCCACACTGCAATTCCTGGTACCTCGGTGCGAACGTGCCTGGCAAGCCGCGGGTGTTCATGCCTTACCTCGGGTTTCCTCCCTATGCCGAGAAGTGCCGACAGGTGGTGGCGGCGGACTATGAGGGTTTCATCAAACAACACGTCGCGTGAGGTCAGTCATGAGTCGCCCCATACAGGAACTGTTTGACCTTGCCGGCCATGTCGCTGTGGTGACCGGTGGCGGCCGTGGCATCGGTGAAGGTATCGCCCGGGGATTTTTCCAGGCAGGCGCGGCGGTGGTGCTTGCGGCGAGAAGAACCCACGAGATCGAGGCGGTGGCAAAATCCATCCGTGCTTCTGGTGGCCGCGCAGTGGCGGTCACGACGGATGTGACCCGGGATGCCGAACTCGAAGCCCTCGCCAAAGCAGCCATCAAGGCGTTCGGTAAGATCACCATCTGGGTGAACAACGCCGGTGGTTCTCCCATGCGAATGCCGCTGAAGGACCTGCCGCGCGAGGAGTGGGATCGCACCATTGCCCTTAATCTCACGTCCATCTACACCGGTTGCATCACTGCCGCGCGGCATATGGAAACTGGCAGCATCATCAACATCACCTCTGGCGCCGGAACGGGACCGGTTCCCGGCAGTGCGCACTATGGGGCCGCCAAAGCAGGCACGAATTCACTCACCTGGACACTGGCGGCGGAGTTTGCCCCGAAGATCCGGGTAAACGCGGTGGCGCCTGGTGCCATCCCTACCGAAGTGATGCTCAAGGCAATTGGCAAAACCGAACGGCAGCTGGATGAGGTGCTTGCGGAGTGGAAGATTCCACTCGGCCGCCTCGGCAAACCCGAGGACATCGCCGCAGCGTGTGTGTACCTCGCATCTGACGCAGCCAGCTGGGTGAGTGGCGAGATCATCCGCGTAGGTGGCGGCGCAAGGCCACGTTGATGACCCGCTCCATCGATGAACTGCTGGCGCGTCGCAACAGGTTTCTCGGCAGAGGAGCGCCGCTCTTCTATGCAGAACCCGTGCACCTCGTCCGTGGCGAAGGCGTGTGGTTATACGGCGCAGATGGCCGGCGGTACATGGACCTGTACAACAATGTTCCCTGTGTTGGTCATGCCCATCCACGGGTGGTGGAAGCGCTGTCCCGGCAGGCAGCCACGCACAACGTCCACAGCCGCTACCTCGACGAAAAGATCATCGACTATGCGGAACGCCTTGCGGGTTTGCATGCGCAGGAGATGAGTGTCGTGTTTGCCTGCTCCGGCACCGAGGCGAATGAAATTGCCATGCGCATGGCACGCATCGGATCGGGCGGGCAAGGTTTCATCTGCACCAACGCCGCCTATCATGGCAACAGCGCTGAAGTCGGCAAACTGACCCATGCCCCTTTGCGTGGTCGTCGGGATGTGCACGCCATTCCGTTTCCGGAGAGATTCCGTGGCCCGGCGAAGGATCTGCCCGAGTCCGAACAGTGTGCCTTCTTTCTCGCCGAGGTAGACAAGGCCATCGCTGACTTTGCGCAACAGGGCATTCCGCTCGCTGGTATGCTGGTATGTCCGATTCTGGCGAATGAAGGGTTGCCGCGAATCCCGAAGGGGTTCATGGCGGGCGCCGCGGAGCGGGTGCGCGCGGCGGGCGGGTTGTTCATATGTGATGAGGTGCAGGCCGGCTTCTGCCGCACCGGGCACTGGTGGGGATATCAGGTCGCTGAGGTGGTTCCGGACATCGTGACGTCTGGCAAACCCATGGGAAACGGCCTGCCGCTTGCGGCGTGTACCGCGCGGCGCGCCCTCGTCGACAGGTTTCGTGAGCAGACGCGCTATTTCAATACGTTCGCTGCGAGTCCCCTTCAGGCTGCTGCCGGCATGGCAGTGCTGGACGTCATCGAAGCGGAAGATGTGCGGGGCAACGTCAATCGGACCGGGGCGTTGCTTCGATCAGGCTGTGAAGCCCTTGCCAATGGTCATGCCTGTATCGGTGACGTGCGTGGGGAGGGGCTCTTTGTCGGTCTTGAATGGGTAAAGGACCGTTCGTCGCGGGAAGCGGATCGTGAAGGCGCGGTGCGTGCAGCCAATCTCCTCAAGTCGCGGGGATTTCTCGTCAGCAACGCGGGTGCGTTAGGCAACGTGCTCAAGATCAGGCCACCACTCGTGTTCAACAGCGAACATGCCGGTCTCTTTCTCGAGGCTCTGGATTCCGTTCTTGAGGAGATGGGCCGCTGAGCATCGACCCGCGAGAGGCGCACATCAAACGAATGGAAGGATTGGCGTGGCGGGCGCTCGAACAGTGGAACCTCACGGTGGACCACATGAGCCCCGCGGGTTCCGGCGAAAACACTGTGTTTCTGCTGCATGGGTCCACCGGACCTGCCCACGTTCTGCGCATCCATCGTCCTGGTTACCACACACCGGCGGAGCTGCGCAGTGAAGTGGAGTGGATGACTGCACTCCATGACGCCGGTATCTCCGTTCCGAGGCCCGTTCGCACATTGCACGGTGCAACGCATGCGGAGGTACTTCTGCCGGGTGCAGACCTGGACGCGCCTGCGACGACGATCCGTTCCCGCCAGGTCGGCATCATCGAATGGCTGCCGGGAAAGATGCTGGGTGAGGTGATCGAAGACGCTGCCGCGCCGGCCGACATCCTCAATGGCTTCCGCTCGCTCGGCCAGCTCATCGCCCGGATGCACACCCAGGCAGAAAACTGGCAGCAGCCGGAGACATTCACGCGTCCGGTGCTCGATGCCGAAGCGCTCATGGGCGACTCGCCTCACTGGGGCTCGTTCTGGACCATGCCCCTGCTCGATCCTGACGAGAAGGCTCTGTTTCTCCGGGCCAAAGCCCGTTTGCGGGAAGAACTGCGTGTGCTTGATCGTTCGCAGGGCTTCAGCCTGATCCATGCCGATCTGCACGCCTGGAATGTACTCATGGAAGGAGACAGGATCAGTGTCATCGATTTTGACGATGCGGCCTTCGGGTGGCATGCCTTCGATCTTGCGGTCGCCCTGTATCCGTTCATCGAGGATCCCAGGCTGACGGATTTCAGAACGGCGATTACAGAGGGTTATCGCCTGAGCCACGACTTGCCACCGGAAAGGGAAAAGCAGATCGATCTGTTCCTTGTGGTCCGTTCGCTGATGGTGCTCGGCTGGATGTGGGCGCGGCCGGATATCCAGCCCGAACAGCGGTTGCCGGCCCGTATCCGGATTGCCGTCAGATGTGTGAATGCATGGCTCAGTGAGACTCGCTGAACCGGCGCTGATCCGGCGGATGCGCCGGGAGTTCAGCCAAACACGGCCGCTCGATCCCATCGGACAGTGGAGTGCTTCGGCAAAGGCTTGTGAGCCACCCGGCAACCGCCTAAATTCACGGCATCGGAGGGGTGAGCGTCATCATCATGGCCGGCATGCTGGCACCGTATACAGTTCTGGATTTCACCGATGAGCGTGGCGAGATCGGCCCGATGCTACTCGGTGATCTCGGCGCTGATGTCATCCGCGTGGAACCGCCGGGTGGCGTGAGCGCCCGACGGGCGCCACCGTTCGCTCCTGGCGGGGGTGCTGATTCGAATCGCAGCCTTCAGTTTCTGGCGTTCAATCGCAACAAGCGGTCCATCGTGCTCGATCCGTCGAGTGCAACGGATCAGGAAGAGCTGCACCGGCTGATCCGCAATGCGGATTTCATTTTCGAATCCGCACGACCGAGTTTTCTTGTGGACTACGGCATCACCTTTGAGGTTGCTCGTTCACTCAACTCTGACATCGTATTCACTCGGCTGACGCCCTTTGGTGACACCGGTCCGTGGGCAGGGCTTGTGGCGTCAGATCTGGTGATTGCAGCACTCGGCGGACCGGTTGCCTTGCAGGGGCAACCGGATCGTGCGCCCGTTCGATTGAGTGTGCCGCAGGTGTGGCGCCACGCGGGTGTTGAAGCGGCGGCAGGCGCGATGGCTGCGCATCGACGGGTATTGGCGGGAAATGGCGCGCAGTTTGTCGATCTTTCCGCCCAGGCCGCGATGACCTGGACAATGCTCAATGCGATGGATGCCCACGCCATCCAGGGATTTGATTTTGAACGGGGCTCGGATATTGCGCGCCACGACCTCCTGCATCCCGTGCAGGACGGCTGGATTGTCGCTCTGCCGCACAGCAAGGTGATGCGGCCGATGACGGAGCGGCTCATCGAAGAGGGTGTCGCCGAACCGTGGCTGCGGGAGGTTGACTGGTTGCACTACGACCAGAACCTCGCCGACCCGGAGCAGAAGCCTCTCAACATGGCTGCCAGCGTGCAGATGCTGCGCACGCTGTTCATGCGTTATCCGCGCAAGCACTGGTTTGAATATGGCCTAAAGCACCGCATCACGTTTGCGCCAGTCAATTCCCTACAGGAACTGCTGGCCTTTGATCATCTGCAGTTCCGTGAGTACTGGCGGCGACAGCCGGTCGGCAACAAGGCTTCGGTGCGGTTCCCGGGGCTTTGGCTGAAAACACCCCAGACGCCGCTTGTTGTAAATCGTGAAGCGCCCGTTCTCGATCAGGATGGCGAGCAGATTCGTACGCAGGCCGCAAAAACCCGGGCACGCGAATCGAAACCGTCAGGTGGTGACACCGTGCCTCTGCCATTCGAAGGTATTCGGGTTGCTGACTTTGCCTGGGTGGGTGTGGGGCCGATCTCGTCGAAATACCTCGCGGACCATGGTGCAACGGTGGTGCGGGTGGAGTCGGAGAACCGTCCTGATGTGCTGCGAGCCAACGGTCCGTTCAAGGATGCACAGCCGGGCTGGAATCGTTCGCAGTTCTTCGGTGACTTCAACACGTCGAAACTGAGTCTCGCCCTCGATCTCAAGTCAGAACGGGCGATCAACATCGCGAAACGGCTCATCGCCGGCTCCGATGTGTTCATCGAGAGTTTTGCGCCCGGTGCGATTGCCCGTATGGGGCTGGGTTATGACGAAGTCTCGAGGCTCAATCCCGGCATCATCATGGTGAGCACCTGCCTCATGGGGCAGACAGGTCCTGCCGCACCGATGGCGGGTTATGGTTATCACGCCGCGGCAATTGCGGGATTCTATGAGGTCACCGGCTGGCCGGACCGGCACCCAACCGGCCCATGGGTCGCTTATACCGATGTGATTGCGCCACGTTTCGTTTCGATTCTCCTCGCCGCGGCGCTCGACCATCGTCGTCGTACCGGCAAGGGTTGTTATCTCGATGTGGCGCAGATCGAGACGGCGCTGCATTTTCTCGGGCCGGAATTGCTCGACTTTGAAGTGAATGGATTTGCTGCACGGCGTAATGGCAACCGTGCGCGATTCACCGCGCCGGAAGGGGTGTATCCCTGCGTAGTCAAAGACACGTGGTGTGCGATTGCGGTACAGGATGAAACGCAGTGGCAGAACCTCTGCCGCACCATCGAGCGTGAAGACTGGTTGGACGACACCTCGCTCGCGAACGTCAGTGGTCGACATGCGGCGCATGACCGGATCGATGCCGGTATCGCAGAGTGGACGAAACAGCGCACGTCGCGCGAAGTGATGGATGTACTCCAGGCTGCTGGTGTTTCCGCCGGTGTGGTACAGCGCAGCAGCGAGCTGCTTCAGGATCCACAACATGCCCACCGCGGTTTCTATCGCTGGTTCGATCATCCGGAGATGGGGCACATTCCTTATGCCGGACACCAGTATCGGATAGCCGGTTATGACAACGGTCCACGGGCGCCGGCGCCATGTCTCGGGGAACACAGTTATGAAGTGCTGACGGAGATCATCGGGCTCGACGGTGATGAAGTGAGTGCAGCCTACGAAGAAGGGCTGATCGTCTGATGCGGTTCGTACCACCAGGCAGCCGGTTCCCGAGATTCCGATGAATGCAAGAAACGTGGGAGCGAACAATTGAAAAAACCAATCCGCAATCGTGTGCTGATTCTGGTGGCGGTTATCCTGGCGGCTGCCGGTGTCTACTACGCCAGCATGATGATGCCCGGAGGCGCACTCGCTGGAACTGTCACTCCCGTACCAGACGATTGGTCTCGGGTGACGGTGCCCGATATCGTTCAGCTGGAAACCAATCCCGCCGAGCCCTATTCCGTGAAGATCTGGAGTATCCCCGTTGGCGACCGCGTCTACATCCATGCGGGGGCCAACTACGCCCGCTGGGTCCAGCACATCGAAACGGACCCGTCCGTGCGGCTGCTGGTTGAGGATCGCCTGTATGAACTGCAAGCGGAGCGCGTGACTTCGGCAGATGAGTTTGCGGCTTTCATGGTGGCGTACAAGGAACGTTATGACACTGAGCCGAGGAACAAGAACATCAGTGAGGCGTATCTCTTTCGTCTGTCCGCGAGGCCGGCTTCATAGTCTTGCCACGAACAGTTTTCAGCGCGACGCGCTCCCAACGTGTGGCTTCATTCAATTCGACCCCTTCAGATATTCGCGAACGGCATCCGCAACCCGTGATGCCAGCGCCATCACGGTGAGCGCGGGATTCAGCCCGCCATTGGTCACGTGAAGTGACGCATCGGCAACAAAGAGATTGTTGAGTTCGTGCACGCGACCAGACGGATCCGTCACGCCATCCGCAACATCGGCTGCCATCCTGCAGGTACCGGCTTGGTGTTGCCCTGCGGAAACATACCCTGTGGTTTCCGCGCCGAAGGTCTCGATGTCCTCTGCCCCGGCTGCTGCGAGCCACTCTTTCGCCCGCTCTCGCAGAAATCTGCCGGTGCGGATGGTTTCCGGATGTACGCTGCCTGAAAGACGAACAACCGGTATGCCGAGCGAATCGGTGACCGCCGGATCAAGTGTCACACGTGCCTCGGGATTGGGGATCTCCTGCACCGGTCCCATCACAGTGATGGTACGGCGATAGGCCTTGGCCATCCATTCCTTGTGCGCAGGACCCCAGGGGGCGGGCGCACGATGACGATGGCTGTACCAGAACTGGATCGGCAGCATAGGGTAGTCGTTGGCAAGCATGCCACCGCCTATGATGCCGGGATTGCCGTGGTTGAACTCACAGGTTGCGGTATTCGGCCCCGGCCCCGGTCCATTCGCGATGGGTTCTACGAACACGCCCCGAGCGCCGACATAGGCGTGTGACTGCAGGTGCCTGCCGAGATGGTCGCTGTGATTCCCATAGCCGCTCAGCCAGAGCAGACGGGCGGATTCGATCGCACCTGCAGACACGATCACTGCGTCGGCGCCGATGTCCCGCGTGCGACCGTCGTTGGCGATCACACGAACACCGCGCACCTGCGATGCCTGACCAGAAAGCACCTGGATGACACGAAGCCCTGTCGCCAGCGTGAACCTTCCCGTCGCCATGGCCTTGGGCAACATCGTGTTCTGGCTGCCGGCGCGTGCGTTCGCCGGACAGGCGAAACCCACACAGAGGTTGTTGTTGGAGCAAGGACCACGCCCGTCGTAATCGCGGGAATTGATGGCGAGAAGAACGGCCCGTGCGGTCCAACCCAGCTGATTGGCAGCGGCAAACAGTACTTTGCCCTGTGCATCCCGTTCGTGCGGCGGCATCGGATAGCCGCGTGTCCGCACGCCTGCATGACGATGACCCGGTTCGCCGGCGACGCCCAATGCGTACTCCGCCCAATCATAATGTGGCGCGAGATCGTTATAGGTCAGCGGCCAGTCAGCCAGGCTCGAACCGTGCGGGCGACCGTACCGGCTCGCCATAATGAAGTCGTTGGGCTTGAATCGCCATGCTTGTGCACCCCAGATACGGGTGCCGCCACCGACGCCCATCGCGTTGTTACCCCAGGCGGGATGGTGTGGTTGCAGGGTTCGAGGTTGGTGGTTATCGACGGCGATGACCCGCGGGTTACCGTGCAAGTTCGGCCCCACGTTGTGACCGTAGCGTGGAAAGCGGTGATTGCGCAGGTGATCCATCGGTACGTCCGCACGTTGCAGGTATTCACCACGTTCGATGCAGAGCACATCGATGCCCGCTTCGGTGAGCTTGCGCGCGACTACACCACCGCCAGCGCCCGAACCGATCACGATGGCACGGTAGTGAGGCGCGAGAGCCTGAATTTCAGGCCTTTGGTAGTGGGGTAACTCGTGGGGAATCTCTATCCTGGACCGGTAATTGAAGTCGATCATGCGAAAACCCGCTTCCGCGTAGTTGCCGCCGTTTTCCGGATTGCTGAAGTAACTCTCGGCAACTGCGCGGACGAACCAGTCGTGCTGGATGAGTGGTGCGCCGGCAAGCAATTCTGACAAATCGGATTCGTGATTGCCGACGACGTCTGCCCAGTTGCGGCTCAGGAAATCGCGAAAGCCCGTCTCACTTGCGGAGTAGAACCTGTCGGTCGGAATGACTTCGTCAGCACGAGCCTCCAGCAGTTGCCACTGGCGTTCATCGAGTTCGATAGCCAAAAGTGCGTCTCACGCCCAGCCCGTTTTGTAGTCAGCACTGAAACCAGGGCCGCGCACACGCAGGTGCTGGATTTTCCAGACGCCCGCTTCCTTGCGGTATTCCTCCTGGTAGCGCGCCGCCTGCCACTTGGCCTGGTTGCCTTCGCGGAACGTGAAGGGCCCGAGGAAGTACCAGGTGCCTTTGGCAGTATCGCCGTTGACCTCGATGCGTGGATTCATGGTCATGTGCTGCGAAAACGACATCATCTTCTGGAAGGAAGAAAACAGCGCGTGCAGCTGCTGGTGTCCTTCCGCGCGGCCGATGCCGCGACCTTCCCAGATGCAATCCCTGGTGAAGATCGTCACGATCCGGTCCGGATTATGGTCGTCATCGCAGATCTCGCAGTACATTGCCTTCAGCTGCTTGATCGCTTCGATGTCTTCCATTCGCGTCAGGCGGGCGAGGATATCGGCATCAGGCATGGAGGCGGTTCCTGGCGTGGTGTGGCCCCGATCATCCGTCGGCACCAGCTGTCGCGCAACCGTAGTCACGCGACCGTAGTCACGCGACAGCAGACCCACCCGAAAGTCACTGCTTCTTCAAGAAAGCGGTTTCAGGAGTATGTGTCGTGTGAAAGGACCGATAGCGCGGTCGATCACCGCCAATGGCTGGTAGCCTAGCGATCGATAGAGTTTTGCATTGCGGTCATTCAGGGTTTCGATCTGGGCGTCGACGGCGCCGCGTTGCAGTGCGGCGGCTTCGATGCGTGTGAGGGCTTCAGTCCCCAGACCCTGGCCGCGCAGATCGTCCCGCACCCAGAGATAGTTGATGAAGAGGCGCCGGAACTCGGTGCGTCCGATTGCGCCGGCAATCACTTCACTGCCATCGCGCAGAAAGGAGGCGATGGGGCGGGCTTCGCTACCGACTGCTTCCGCCCGTCCAAAGCGGAATACGCCCTCGCTGATGACGCGGGCGTCGTCGTCGGCGAAATCCTCTTCGACAGACCAGTTCACGCGATCAGCCGATTACGGTCGCGGCACTTTCCGGTGCAACCCGGTTCTCGATGAATCCCAGACGATCGATCTCGATCTTCACCACATCACCAGCCTTCAGGAACTTCGGCGGCTTCATGGCCGCGCCCACGCCGGAAGGCGTACCCATGAAAAGCACATCCCCCGCATCGAGCGTAAACGCCTGCGACAGGTGGGCGACGGCGTCGAAGCAGTTGAAGATCAGGTGTTTCGTATTCGAGTTCTGCCGCAATTCCCCATTGACCCAGCTGCGGATGTCGAGCGTGTGCGGATCACCCACTTCATCGGATGTCACCATCCAGGGGCCGATCGGGCCATGGGTATCGAATGACTTGCCGATCTGCATCGTTTGTGCCCGCATCTGCCAGTCACGCACGCTGACATCGTTGCCCACGCAATAGCCGGCAATCACTTCCTGTGCTCGCTCTCTCGGGACGTGTTTGCAACGGTTGCCGATGATCACCACCAGTTCCGCCTCGTAGTCGAGCGCTGACGATACAGAAGGCAGGTTGATGGTGTTGTATGGCCCGTTGATGCAGTTGTGCTGTTTGTTGAACCACATCTGGTGTTTGGGTGTGGCCATGCCGCTCTCCGCCACATGGTCGGCGTAGTTGAGGCCGATCGCCAGGATCTTGCCGGGATTGGTCACAGGGGCGTGCAGCTTGACCTTGGCAAGTTCGAGAGTTGGCGCCGTCCGCGCCACGGTGTCACGTACGCGCAGCATTGCGGCGTCACCGCCGCGAAGCAGATCCAGCATGGTTCCCGGAAGTTCGATGACCTGCTGGCCACGAACCGCACCAAGGCGCGGGAAGGGTGTATCTGCAGTTGAGAAGGAGATGAGTTTCATCGTGGCTCCTGTAGCGTGAGTTGATGTGTGAGCGCTGCCACCAGACCGTTGGCATCGTGGTTCTGATCACTGTGGCCGAAGATGTAACGGTCGGGTCGGACCAGAACGACATCCGCATCGTTGAAGATGCGATCGAAGCGACCACGAACCACGCTCAATCCGTCGATTTGGATTATGCGCCCACCAATGGACTGGAATAGCGACCGATTGGCGGGTGTGAGCTGAACTGAAGCCGCGGTTCTTCCCACCAGCGCGAAATCCTCACCGAGAAGATCATCCAGACGGCATTCACGGCCCGCAGCATCGCGCACCACCGGTTGTGCGAACAGATGTCCGGTGGCGCCCTGTTCACTCACCTGTTCGGCAATGATAACGCCTGATTTAAGGGGTGGTTGCCCGCGACCCTGGCCGTAGCCCGCAGCCTTGAGTCCGCCTGGCGTCTGCGGTGGCGTTCGTCCTTCACGCTGCGCGAGTTCGACATCGGCCATGTGTTCCATGAGGCGACCAATGGATACCGCCCACTCGATCAGATCCTCCGCATGTGCCTGTCTTTCCGCCTGATAGGAATCGAGCAGCTTCTCTGAACACACACCGTTGATGACCAGTGGCAGTTTCCACGCAAGATTCACGGCATCCCGCATCACGGTGTTCATGCCCTGGCCAAGAAAAGGGGGTGTCTGATGCGCTGCATCACCTGCGATGAGGATGCGTCCTTCGCGCCAGCTCTGCGCCGTGGCGGCATGAAACTGGTACACCGCTGCGCGAACGATTTCGCAGGTTCCGCGTGGCGTCCACGGATCGATGAGCGACAGGATGCGCTCCGGGTCGAGCATCATTTCCCGGGTTTCGCCTGGCAGCAGACGAAATTCCCAGCGACGTCCGGGATCCTTCGTAGCCACATAAGTCGTCAGCCGGTCCGGATCACAGACCTGCAGCGTTGCATTGCCGAGGGTGTGACCGGGCCGGGTACGGACGTCCACGACCAGCCAGTCGTGGTCATAACCAAGGCTTTTCCATTCGATGCCAAGGCTGCGCCGCGTAAAACTCGACGCGCCATCGCAGGCGATGAGCCATGGGGCGCTGATGTGTTTCAGTGAGTTTTCAGACGTGGTGACAGCCAGTGTTATCTGCGCGGCGTCCTGGGTCATCCCGCTGACCGTTGCCGGCACAAAACTGGTGATGTTCGGGTGTCGCAGCACCTGTTCACGCAGATAACTTTCAAGTTCGGGCTGGGAAAAAAAATTGGCGGGTTGCCAGCCATTCAGACCGAAATCCACACTGTCGCCACCAAAAACCCCTCGCGGCGTGAGTTCGCAAATCCGGCGCGGTCACCGGGACGGATCTTCTGCAGCATTGCGTCCACCGCTGCCGCATGTCCTGACGGCTGTAGCGCGCGGACGATCTCGCCATCGAGCATCACGGCTCTCGGTAAGGCGTACACCTCTGCATCCCGTTCAATGGCGGCAACGCGCAGTCCACGCGAGGCCAGCAAGAGGCTCATGAGTGCGCCTACCGGTCCGAGTCCGAGTACAGCGACGTCGAATTGGTGTGTTGTCAGTTCGAGAATCCTGCTTGTAGAACGACCTTTGGCGCTCGGGCTGCGGCCTTCGCGACGCCCTCGATGATCGCCGGCATAGGGGCAGGCTTGAACAACATCGCCCTGAGTTGAAAGGACTTGCCAAGAATGAGAGTCAATACAGTATGGAATTGGTGTCAAACAAGGCAGTCGCGGAACATCAGCTCGTGCCTGGGACTACACAACACCGGCTGAACCAGCTGGGGTTCTCGCCGGTAAAAACGGCGCGTACAGTGGAGCGAAGGTTTCGCCGTCTCGGCGAGAACCAGTGGGTGGGTGCGCAGTCAGAATTCAAGAGGGAAGAACTGTGAAGAAGTGGTTGCTGATTGCAGGAGTCGTGCTGGTGCTTTTGCTCGTGGTGAGCAGTTTCGTGCTGACCCGACCAGCCTTTGATGCACGGCTCGAAGGTGATCCGCTCCAGGGGCTCAAGATCCTGCCTTTGGAGCAGGGGTTGACTCTTGCGAGGTCATCAAGTGAAGAAACAACGCGCCTCCTGCTCGTGAGGGAAGCAACCTCTGAAGGGCTCAAGGTGGTTGATGTGGGCCGGGCTACAGGTCGCCCTCTCGATGATCCGATGGTCGCCCTGACGCTCTTTGGATACGACGAACTCGACTACATCGCCCGCAAAGGTGTTGAAGAGCTTGTCAGCATCGACACGCTGACCGTCCCCCTGGTCGCCGGTGAGTCGCACATCGCTGCCGGTACGAACTACAAGGCGCATGCCGAAGAGACCGGAATTGAAGGGGGCCCCTTCCTGTTTCCAAAGTTGACAACGGCTACCGGCTGGAATGCTGCAGTTCCCATGCGGACCCGGCTCGACTACGAAGCGGAACTCTGCGCTGTTCCCCTGAGTCGTGTCATATCAGGTGGCGAGGTCCAGTTCGGTTACGTGCTCTGCAACGACTTTACTGACCGTTGGCCTCTGGCGCGCGATGTCGACTTTGATCAGCCGATGGGTACCACCGGCTTTCCAGAGGGAAAGGGAGGCCCGGGCATGATGCCGCTCGGTCCTTTTTTGCTGGTCCCTCGTGATCACAAGGGTTTCTATCCGGAGGTTGAGCTCGAACTCTACTTGAATGGAGATCTTCGTCAGAAGTCGATGGCTGGCCTCATGATCTGGTCGCCGCAGGAGATCGCAGAGCAAGCCCTTGCAGCCTGTGAGCAGGACTACATCAAGGGAGAAGAGAAACTTCGATTGGTGGACTGTGAAGGCATCAGCGGCGGATCGATCCTGTTAACCGGCACGCCGGAAGGCGTATTGATGCATCAAGCGACGATCTGGAATCCGCTGGCTTACCTGCGGACGGGTGATGAGGTGATCCTTAGGGCCCGTTACTGCGGGGTGCTCAGGAACGTGGTCGAGTAGCCAAGTCTCTTTCACCGGTGACCTGACGAAGTCCTCGGCCTCAGCCGTGGATTGGACTGCGGCATCGACAATTCTGGCAGGTTCACGAAAAGAGGTATTCAATCTCCGGGTTTTCCCCAAGGCTTCCAGAGGGATATCGTGACCATTCGTAGCATCACACCGCAGCTGCGTACTACGGATCTTGCCAAGACCTTGCATTTCTACACCCAGGTGCTCGGTTTGATCGAAACCTTCCGGTTTCAGGATTTTTATGCCGGGGTAGCGACGGGCACCGGGACTGGAAGACAGGAGATCCACCTTAAGCAGGTCGACGAACGGGATGTTTCCATCGATGCGGTGCGGCGGGATGGTCATCTGCACCTGTACTTCGACGTGGCTGATGTTGATGCCTTTGCTTCACGGCTGGTAGCAGCGGGGGTGGTGCTGGTACAGCCGCCCCACGAGACGGCGTGGGGTATACGCGAGATAACCTTCGAAGATGACCAGGGCCATACGCTCTACGCCGGTGAGCCGCGCAGCTGAGGCGCGCTCTGCAGAGGATTACTGGATACCCTGATTGCGCTTTTCGTGTTCCGCCCATTCCTGCACGTTGCTGCCGTATTCGATCATCACATGTTTGCGATAGGCCGGCCGGGTGGTCAGTCGCTGATACCACGCCTCCATGGCCGGCAATGCCGGGCGTTCGATGGGCAACGTCATATAGCGGTACATCATCGCGCCAATGGCGATATCGGCAGTGCCGAGCTTCGGACCGCTGATGAAGTCTCGCCCCTCAAGCTGCCTGTTTAGCTGGGAGAAGATCCGGGCGCACTCCTGCACACAACGTTCGATTTTTTCCGGCGTGGAAGGGAGCCCGCGAATCAGCATCTGGAAAAGCGGAAAGAAACCGTTGGAAATGTCACTTCGTTGCCACTCCATCCACATGTCGGAGGTGGCAAGCTGTGCTGCGTCATCGGGCCAGAGTGTGCCCTTGCCGTAGGTCCGGGCGAGATAACGCACGCAGGCATTCGACTCCCACACCACCAGCTCGCCGTCCCGGATCGTCGGCACCACCTTGACCGGATTCGGGTAGTCCGACGGATACCCGAAAGAAGCGCCCACATCGATGCGCTGGTAGGCTAGATCAAGCTCACCGAGTGTCCACATGACTTTTTGCACGTTGGCGGAATTGCGCCGGCCGAGAACCGTAATCACAGGCAGTCTCCACAAAGTTCGACTGGATTATGCGTTGACGCGCCTCACGCTGTCTCGCCGCTGATTCGGCTTCGAGGCCGCCCTATACTGCTGGCTAAATGTGAATGGTCTCTGCGTGGAATTCTGCTTATGGAACTTTTGCTCATCCGGCATGGCCTGCCGCTGCATGTCGAAACACAGGATGGCTCGCCGGCTGATCCTCCACTCTCCGATATCGGCCGCGTACAGGCGAAACGGGTTGCCGATTGGCTGGCCCGGGAGAAGATCGACCGCCTGTACACAAGCCCGATGGCACGTGCCGCCCAGACCGCGGAACCCCTCGCGGAAAAGCTTGGCCTGCAGGCTGAGCCTCGCGAAGGTGTTGCTGAGTACGATCGCAACGCCACTGCGTACATCCCGACGGAAAAGCTCAAGGAAATCGACTACGACCGCTGGAAGAGGTTGATGTATGGAGACATCGATGCCGACTTTCATCACTTTGCGCACACCGCCATCGACAGCATCGAAGGCATCGTGCGCGACAACTCAGGCAAACGGGTGGCGGTGACCTGCCACGGCGGCGTAATCAACGTCTGGACTTCGCACGTGCTTGGCATGGCGCCGCGCATGTTCTTCAACCCCGACTACACCAGCATCCACCGCTACATGTGTGCCGGTACCGGCGAGCGGACGATCCGGGTGCTCAATGAAGCGGTCCACCTGCGGACGACATTGCCCGCTCTCGGGAGAAGTTGAAGAAGCAGTCGCTCATTCGCGGTCCGGATTCCGCCAGATCGGTCCGCGTGCCTTCACCGGGTCGAGCAAAGCCCAGTCGCCTTCATGGACTTCAAAACCCTTCGGAAAAGGTGGTCGAGCTTCCATGCCGAGGCTGTGCATGACCCGGTCGTCGCGGTAGTAACAGCGTGCCGTTGCAGTGATCAGCGCTGCAATAAGGAGCGGGTGCTCCTGTCTGACTGGTTCGAGCACGGCCTGATGTTGTTCGATAGGAAGACCCACGAATGAACCCCCGGACCTTTCATCGAGTATCCCGATCAGCTGTTGGATGGCGACGGTTTCCCGTCCGAGCGACTTCAGGATGTCCGCGAAGATAAGTGGATCATCCGCTCCGGGTACGCCGTGTTCATCACTTGCCGGAATCATGCTGCCGACGAGCACGGCAAGTGTCCGGCTTTGGGCCGAGGTTAGCTTCGCCTGAAAATGAATCTCGGTTTTCATGCGTCGGCGTCGAACAGATTGGCGAGACGTTTTTTGATGTTATCCGCCACATGCAAGGCGATCGCCTGAATCGTTGCGGTCGGATTCACACCACCCGACGTGACGAATACGCTGCCGTCGACGATGAAAAGGTTTTTTACGTCGTGGGCACGTCCCCAGGAGTTAACTACAGAGTTCTCCGGGTCATCGCCCATGCGTGCTGTACCCAACAGATGCCAGCCGCCGTTGAGGATGGGCGCCTCACTCTGTATTTCCCTCGCGCCCGCAGTTTCGAGGATTTCCCTGCCTCGTTCGATTGCGAAGGCCAGCATGGCGCGGCTGTTGGCACTCAGTTGGTATTCGATGCGCGGCGCAGGGATGCCGTTGGCATCCTTGAGTACCGGATCGAGGGTCACGCGGTTGTGAGCTTCCGGCAGATCCTCGCAGATGGCTGCCATGGAAATGCTGCGATCAAACAGCATTCGATAAGCCTCGTGATGGCCGCTTCCCCAGGGAATCAGCCCGGTCATCATGCCGACCATGGCAGTCAATGCCGGTCCCATGCCGCGGTTGAACTGAAACGTAAATCCGCGCACGAATCCCCGCGTTCGATCCGTTTCGTAGAACTGTTGGCTCCAGGTGCCGACGTGCGGACCGCGATGGCCATCGAGCGGTCGATCAAAGAATCCCCTGATTGAGGCATAGGGGTGAAACATCAGGTTGCGCCCCACAAGGCCAGTCGAATTCGCGAGGCCGTTCGGGAAGCGGTTGCTGGTGGAATTCAGCAACAGTCGTGGTGTGCCGACGCCGTTGCAGGCCACAACGACCACGTCAGCAGGCTGGAACTGCTCGACACCTGAAACATCGAAGTACACCGCTCCATTCGCCATGCCGGATGCATCCACGGTGATCTCGCGAACACGGGCACGCGTACGCAGTTCCACGCGCTGACGAATGGCATGCGGCCAGTAGGTGATATCGGTGCTGGCTTTTGCACCTTGTGCGCATCCCGCCATGCAGTTGCCAAGATTGATGCAACGCCCGCGCCCGTCGTAGTCCTTCGTTGCCATGGCGGTGTCCGCAGGCCACCAGTGCCAGCCGAGGGTGTTGAGGGCGCGGCCATACGTCGTACCGGTGTGGCCAAGGGGTAGCGGCGGCAGTACCGCCTCCTTGGGTGGATAGGCCGGATCGCCGGCGAGGCCAGAGATCCCCATCATGCGATCGTTCAAAGCAAACCAGGGTTCAAGCGTCGGATAGTCGATGGGCCAGTCGTCCGCAACACCGTCCAGGGAGCGCACCCGGAAATCTGACGGATGTAATCTGGGGAAGTGACCCGCATAGAGAATCGTGCCACCACCCACACCATTGAAGTTCACCACCTTGATGGGCGAACCACTGTCATTGATCGGATAGTCTGCGGGACTGCGGCGCACGTTCGGATTGATGTTGAAGTCGGTGAATTGCCGCTCTTCCCAGTCGCGGCCATTGCTCGGGTAGTCAGTGGGTTTTACCCAGTCTCCCTGTTCGAGACAGACGATGCGCATGCGCGTTTCGGCAAGACTCCAGGCAACCGCGGCGCCTGAGGCGCCAGCGCCGATGATGAGGACGTCCGCCCGTTCCAGCTGGCTCAATGGTCTCTCGATACGAGGCTTGATGATTGTGAGGAGCATGCCTCCTCGATTTCGAAGGCTCAAGTTGGCGATCTATTCAGGGTTGGCAAATCGCCTGCAGCCGTCCTTCAGGTGCTGGTATCCTCTATCCAGCCTCTGGCCGGAGACACCCATGAGCGAAGAATCCGGATTCCGTTTCCGCGGCATCAACCACCTTGCGCTGACTTCTTCTGACATGGATCGAACCATCCGGTTCTATCGTGATGTCCTTGGCATGCCGCTGACCAAAACCATCGATTTCCCGGGCGGGCGCGGGAAGCACTATTTCTTCGATATTGGCGGCGGTGACAGCATCGCCTTTTTTGAGTTTCCAAAGGGGCCGAAGCCGGTTGACCGAAAGACTCTGGGTCAGATGGCTGCGACGCCCGGGATGATGCATCACGTCGCTTTCGACGTGGCGCCTGAAGACATCGAGAGATACCGCGACAGGCTTATCGCAAAGGGCATTGAGGTCACCGAGGTGGTGAACCACGACGATACCGAGAAAGGTGCCAGCCCTGAGATCAATGAGAGCACTTTCGTGCGCTCAATCTACTTCCGCGATCCAGACGGTTTTCAGCTCGAGTTTGCTGCGTGGGCCCGACCGCTGGTGGTGCAGGATGTGAAGCCAGAGTATCGGGACAACCAAGGCCGGGCGTAGTCCGAAGCGCGATCAGCTTTTCTTCAATGCTGCGAGTTTGAAGTTGTCCCAGGTGACGATCGAATCCGGGATCATCACGATCCATCGGCCGTGATCACCGCGAGCGGTCGCATTGTTCGGTGGCGGATTGGCGACAGCGGGTGAGCCGTGACCGCCGTTGTACTTGCGGCCCATCTGGATTCGCGCCTCCTGCAGATGCGGGTCAGCCGCCTCAGCTGCTGCATCTTCCAGCACGTAGGCATTGCCCTGCAGCGTCACCGCCTGCAATTCAGGGAATCGTTCATTGCGATCGACAACGATCGAACATGACGGCGCTCGACGCAGGTTCACTACCTTCTGTCCACGACCATGGATATACACCCGCCCGCCCGCCCAACCGAACCACATCGGTGTGAGGTTGATCTTTGTGCCGGGGCCGATCGTCGCGATGCGGCAGTTCCAGCTGCTGGTCATGATTTCGGTGATCTGGGATTCGTCGAGGGCAAGTTTTTTTGATATGGGCATGCGTTCTATCCAGGTGGTTGAGCGTGGCGTTAATGGAACTGGATCATACCCTTTGGCGCTTCAATCCAGCCGCACCGGATCAAGAACGGTACCCGGCGGATAGTTGTCCGCAATCTGGAACATGCCATCAAGGGTAATCACCGCACTCATGGTGACTGTGCCATCGGCGCCGATTTCGGCTGGACCGAGGTTAGCGATGACACACCGGCCTTTGTTCATGGGTGCTTCGTTTGCGGTGAGGACAAGCCCCTTCTCTCCGACCTCGATACCGAGATCCGAGAGCGTTGAATGGAGCATACCGCCATGCGCATCGAATGCGACTGAACCCTGAAAGCGCATCGCCCCGGTGGCTGAGCCGTCCGGCGCGATGCTGAGATCGCCGCCCGGAAGCGCGTTGAACGCAAAAGTTCCATCGTCGGCCTGAGTGGCGCCGTCAGTCAGCGTCACGGTTCCTTCGACCGCTTGGACATAGCCGCGAAAGCTGACCTTTACGCCCCAGGTGAGCCGGTTGAATCCCATGGTTTTTCCGAAAGTCTCGAGAAGCCAAGAATGGTGCAGACGGCCGGGAATTGCACCTCGTCGGATTTGATCGCGGAGCTGGATGCGGTCGCTACCCCGCACTCACATCCAGCGTCTGAATCAGGTTGTTCTTGACCAGGCCCTTCTCCCGCTTGCGCTCGTACTTCTTCGCCGGCGTATTGATGATCGGTGAGAGCTCTGCGGCGTTGAAACTGCGCCGATGCACATCACGGCTGACATCTCCGTAGGTGGTGCTGCGCTGGCGTGGCACACGGTTGGCACTCTTGATGATGCGGGTCATCTCCTCGGGAGATGTTTCCTGACCATGTAGCGTTCCTGCTGCACGGGAGATGCTCTCGTTCATCAGCGTACCGCCGAGATCGTTGCAACCTGCGTTGAGACACGCGAGCACACCCGCATGACCCATCTTCACCCAGCTCGCTTGGATATTGTGGATATGCCCGTGCAGGACGATGCGCGCCACGCTGTGCATGAGCAGCGCTTCGCGGAAGGTGGGCCCGCGACGGGCCTTGCCCTTGAGGTACATGGGCGCTTCCATGTGGACGAAGGGCAGCGGAACGAATTCGGTGAAGCCGCCGGTGCGGGCCTGGAGGTCGCGAACACGAATCAGATGCCTCGCCCAGTGCACGGGTTTTTCCACATGGCCGTACATGATGGTGGCTGTGGTCTTGAAGCCGACCTGGTGGGCGGTCTCCATGACTTCGAGCCACTGCGCCGTATTGATCTTGTCCGCACAGATGATGGCGCGCACTTCATCGTCGAGGATTTCCGCTGCTGTGCCCGGCAGCGTTCCAAGACCGGCTGCTTTCAAACGTTCGAGATAAGGGGCGAGTGGCATGCCGAGGGTCGCTGCGCCCTGCCAGACTTCGAGTGGCGAAAACGCATGGATGTGCATTGCCGGCACGGCCTGTTTCACGGTGTGCAGGATTTCCACATAGGTGTCGCCGGTATATTCGGGATGGATCCCGCCCTGCATGCACACTTCCGTTGCGCCCCGATCCCAGGCTTCGGCGACACGGCGCGCAATTTCGTCCGGTGCCAGGTCATAGGGACGCCCGCGCAGATTTTCCGAGAGTTTGCCTTTGGAAAACGCGCAGAACTGACATTTGAAATAACAGATGTTGGTGTAGTTGATGTTGCGATTAACCGCGTAGCTCACGGTCTCACCGTTCACCTTCGAACGAAGCGCATCCGCCGCGCGCACGACCGCAGAGAAGTCATCACCGCGCGCCGCAAAGAGTCGCACCACTTCTTTTTCGTTCAGTACCTCGCCCGTTGCGGCGCGATCCAGGGTCGACTGCAGGTCCGCAGAAACATGGCGTGGCTCGTGAATAACGAGATCGAGCACATCCTTCGGCGGCTCGACCGGATCACCCGGGCTCCAGTTGTCGATTCGCGGAAAGCCTTCTGCGTCGATCCGGTTGAGAATCGACTCGTGCAGATCCGGATGCACCCAACGATCAAGATCACTCGCATATGCCGGATAGATCGTCAGTCTTTCCGTGAGGAATTTGCCCGCCGTCGCCGTTTCCCGGGCGAGTTCATCGAGGTGTGGCCAAGGCGCTTCCGGGTTCACGAAGTCCGGCGTCAGTGGAGATACGCCACCCCAGTCGTTGATGCCGGCGTGCACGATTTGCGGCAGTACGCCCGGGCTCAGGTTGGGCGGCGCCTGGATGCTCATCGATTCGCCGAAGATGATTCGGGCGACGGCGATCGTCCAGAGCAGCTCGTTCAGATCTGGCTCCGGCGCGTTCACCATCTTGGTATCGGGCTTGGCGCGGAAGTTCTGGACGATGATTTCCTGGATATGTCCGAACTCCTGGTGGATCGCGCGGATCTGCAGAAGAGAGTCGATCCGCTCCAGTCGCGTTTCGCCGATGCCGATGAGAATTCCGGTGGTGAACGGCACGCGTGCGATGCCGGCCTGACGCAGTGTTTCGAGGCGAACGGCCGGCACCTTGTCTGGTGAGCCGTAGTGCGGCATGCCTTTCTGCGTCAGCCGGTCGGAAGCGGACTCGAGCATGATGCCCATGGAGGGGGACACGCTCTTGAGCTTGGCCAGTTCGTCGGCGGTCAGATTGCCTGGGTTGAGATGGGGCAGCAGCCCGGTCTCTTCATAGACAGCCTTCGCTGCAGCGAAGAGGTAGTCGACTGTGGAGGCGTAACCCATCTGTGCAAGCGCTTCACGGGCCGCCTTGTAGCGCAGCTCCGGCTTTTCGCCGAGGGTGAACAGCGCTTCTTTGCAGCCGAGCTTTGCCCCTTCGGAAGCGACCTTCAGCACTTCCTCAATGGACATGTAGGGCGCCTGCACCTTGCGTGGCACCTGGGCAAAGGTGCAGTAGTGGCAGACGTCCCTGCAAAGGTGGGTGAGAGGCAGAAAGACCTTGCGCGAATAGGTGACCACGTTGTGAAATCCGCGGTCGCGAAGGGTTGCAGCCACATCGGCCAGCGCGCGGGTGTCTTCAAACCCGGCGAGCAGCCGGGCCTCGTCATCCGACGGAAGATAGCCTGCAAGCGCCTGCTCGAGCAGGTGATCGACCATGTGCTGTTCCCTCTTTACTGCTGCCGGACTGTTCCGGGTTGCGCCAGTTTATGGGCCGGGATGGCCACCGTTGGGAGGGCCATTATGGTGGTCGGCCAACCGGGCGGCTATACCCGATTTGTCCAAGTAAATACTGGTCTGGGTTTGCCGGTTGCTGCGGAGCAAGGTGACCAGATCGGCAGGTGTATCGATATCCAGCTCGAATCCGGGCAGTGGGCAGATATCCGGATCGAGCCCGCGATCCCGCGCGGATTGCAGATGCGGCCTGAAACTTTTGCCGTCAAAGAGCAGAGGAATGGCGTCGCCCGGGGTCAGGATGAGCCCGTTGGTCCCAAGTTTTTCGTCGTCCGGCATGATCGTCACGCGCCGGTGGCTGCTGAGCGCGGCATCGACTTCATCGGCCTTGAGCAGCGGAATGTCCGCAGGAACGATGAACACACCCTCCGCATCGAGATAGTCCCGCAGGTAGTCGGCACCCTGTTTGAGGGCGTCGGCGAGGTCTGCGTCCGGCTTTTCGGCAAAACGTTCGGTGCCAAACGCCTGGGCGAGGACATCGGCTTCCGGAGTGCGCGAGACAATCAGCGTGCCGCTCAGGTGGCTCGAGCGCGCAAGGGCGGTCAGGACATCCCGTGCCATAGCGAGCATCAGCAGACGCCGTTCTTCCGCCGACAGCACGTTGGCCAGGCGTTGTTTGGCGCTCTCGAGCGCCTTAAGGGGCACGATGGCCCAAATAGCTGGTTGAGAGATCGCGGGTTGAGAGATGGCCGGTTGACGGGTTTCCACGTCGGACCTCGGTGACGATAGGCAGTGTGTTGGCTGGTTTGTCAGTGATACCAGAAACGATCAGCGGCGCGGCAACCCTTCGAAAAAGTCCAGGCAGCTCTGCGCGAGTCCGATCCTATCTTTCAACGTTACCATGATGGTGCGGGTCACCACAGTCGCAGGACGGAGCTGCCCGTGCAACGCGGCATCCTGCTCATCAAGCACGAAGCCGTCGAGCAGATCTCCGTAGTGCGCGGCCACCTGGGCTGCAGTCGCGGGTACCTTCAGCTCCTGCATCATCTTCGCGGTGGGGCCTTTTATGGCTTTGCCACCGACGATCGGCGAAACCGCAATCACGGGCAGGCGGGACAACGCAGCGCGCATACCCGGTACGGCGAGGACGGCATCCACAGACACAAAAGGATTCGAAGGACAAATCACGACGCCAGTGCACTCGGCGAGAAAGGCGCTGAGCACCGGCGAAAGCTTGGCGGCATCGATGCCTTCGAAGTGGAAGCCGGTGACCGCTGGCGCACAGCGGTCGCGAACAAAGTAATGCTGAAAGGCCATAGGCCCCTGCTCGGCATGCACGATGGTCCGTACCGGTTGATCACACATCGGCACCATCGTGTGTGTTATGCCGAGTTTTGTGGTGATCTCGCGGGTGACTTCGGTCAGCGTTGCGCCTGCACGTAACCGTGCAGTCCGATGCAGGTGCAGCGCGAGATCATGATCACCGAGGCGGAACCAGCTTTCGCCACCCAGCGCCTCGAGGGAGTCGAGGCAGTTCCAGGTTTCACCCCGGCGGCCCCAACCGAGTTCGGTGTTGTTCAAGTCCGCTAGGGTGTAGGTGAGGGTATCGATGTCCGGGCAGATGTTGAGGCCCATGTGTTCGAAATCATCGCCAGTGTTGACGACGAAGAGTACTTCATCAGGCGGCAGGATCTTCGCGAGGCCCAGGGCAAGTTTGGCTCCGCCCACCCCACCTGTGATCGCGAGGATCTTTCTCAAGTTGAAGTGCTCAGTCGACCACGGGTGCGGTCACTTGAAGAGATCCTCTTCGAGCGGCCGGTTGATGAGTTGTGCCGTATCGGCGGTGTCGTCGGGCGGCAGGCCGCGCACCACTGCAGCTGGAATGCGTTCCGTGGTTTCACCCATCAGCAACGTGGCTGCAGTGGCAATCGCATCGGCACGGTTGATGAGCGTGACTTTGAGTTCGCGCCCGAAGATGTCATGACCGCCTCGGTGATCCTGCAAGACACGTACGCCTGCGGAACCGATCGCCGCTCCAATCGTGCCGAGTCGCCAGGGGCGATTGTGTGAATCCGTGATGATCACGCCGCAGTGTTTGCCGGTGGCACCGTAGACCGCGGCGCGGATACGCGCTGCGGAGGCATCCGGATCCACGGGCAACAACAGCGCCGACTCACCACCTCTGTGATCGACGTTCGACTGGTCAATGCCCGCGTTGGCCCCCACGAAACCGAGCCGGTGGCGAACGATGAGCGCACCCGGCCGAGTGCGCAGGATATTGGTGCTTTCATCCAGCACCAGCTGGACCATACGCGGGTCCTTGTCCGTAAGCGTGCCGAGTTCGACGGCCTTGCTGCTGGCCGTTATCGAATCGAGCTTGATCTGTCGCCCTTCCGCCTTGGAAACGATCTTCTGTGCAAGGCAGAGGATGTCGCCGTCGATCAAGTCGATCCCGGCTTGTCGCAGACTCTGCAGCAGCAGGGTGGCGAGATCGTCACCGGGCTGCACCATCGGCAGCCCTTCGAGCGGAATGACGTGCATCGGCATGTCAGTGATCGGGTTGACCGATGATCTTGATGCCGGCGTGGGAGATTTCCCCGCCCCGGTTAATCTGGATGAGAATCGAGGTCAGTGCTTCCGCGGCAGCGGAGTTTTCAATCGGACCTGCGTGCCAGCCTTTCATGCCCGCTTCGCCGACCAGTTGCACCACGCGTTCGCGCGCGTCCTTCTTGTTACCGGCAACCAGCACATCACACTCGATCTGCACGTCATGCTGCAGCAGATGGGCGGCAATGTTCTGGAAGGCGGTCACGACGGAAACATCGTCACCCAGGAAGAGTTGGGCGCGTTTGCCTGCACTGCCTTCCGGTGGCATTTGCACCGTGCCGACCTTCGGAGGAACGAGTGGGACAGTCACGTCGATGAGGATCTTGCCCTTGAGATGCTGCTTCACCGCATCGAGTGTCGAGATCTGGTGCGCTGCCGGAACTGTGAGGACGACGATGTCGCCCGCGGCTGCGGCAGCTACGTTTTCCATGGCATCGGCGTTGGTGGAGGGGCTGATCTTTTTCAGTTCAGCAACCGCGGCCTGCGCTTTGTCGAGGGTGCGTGAGCCGATGACGATGCGGTACCCCGCTTTGGCCCAGCGGATGGCGAGGCCAGTGCCGAGATCACCGGTACCGCCGAGAATGGCGATGGTCTCTTTGGACATGAAGTTTCCCCGTGTTCGAAAAGATGTGCCTTGAAGTGCCCTCTCCGGAGGGCGTTCGCGAAAAGGCCGGGATTATGCCCGAAAGCCCGGAGAACTGGAGATTGCCCTGCTCAGGGCTTCCACACCTGCGGCGGTTTGCCTTGGGCCATAGCGGCGAGTGACCAGACTTCAAGTCGCCAGGGTGTCAGGCGCAGAGCGCCAAAACTCTCGTCGGCATGCGACTTCCAGAACGCGGATGGGTCATAACCCACGGGCTCTGGCGTTGTTTTCAGGAGATTCCACAACCATGCGCGGGCATCCAGATCATCCTGTCACTCGGTCTTGCAGTCGATGATGGTCTGTTCGTGTTTCGGGTCCCGGTAGGTCAGTGAAACATGAGGATTGCCGGCGATGTGTTTGGCCTTGTGACTGTGTCGTCCGGTGGCGATCCAACCCGTTGAGCCATTCCAGACCGGATGCAGGATGCGTGATCGTGGTCGTCGGCGGGTATCGACGGTGGCGACGGTACACCACACGATCCGGGTGGTGATCTCTTTGAATTTGGCTCCGATATCGGCGGACTGGGTGGTCATTGATTTCGGACAGTCATGGTATTGCGAGGAATTGTGCAGGGTTGATTGGCTGTGGTCGAGTTCGGGATGACCGTGGTCAATCTCCTTATACTGCCGACCAGATCATGGCCGGAGGGGGCTGATGGAATCGAAACCAACCGTGATTGTGACGGGTGCCGGGTCCGGCATCGGTCGCGCTACGTCGTTGCGGTTTGCGCGTGAAGGATTCAGCGTGATTGCCAACGGCCGCAGGCATGAGGCGCTGGAGGAAACCACAGCTGCTGCCCGCGGGCTTTCCGGTCGGATCATTCCTGTTGCCGGAGATGTGGCCGTGGATGCGACTGCACAAAAACTCGTGACCGAAGCGCTGAACGCAGGTGATTTCGGCTGGCTGGTCAATAACGCAGGCATTGGCTGGAACTATGGCATAACCCATCCCGGTTCGATGGCCGCCACCCGTGATACGACACCCGATCAGTGGCGTGAGGTGATGCGGATCAATCTCGACTCGGTCTTCCTGCTTTGTCATGCGGCCTTGCCGCATCTGTGTGAGCGTGGTGGTGGTGGCATCGTTAATGTGTCGAGTGGTGGTGGCCTCAAAGGCATGGACGATGCGCATGCCTACGCAACCGCCAAGGCGGGCATCATTAACCTCACCCGCTCCATGGCGAAAACCTATGGACGCTTCAATGTCCGCTCGAATGTCATCGCGCCGGGATTCGTCGACACCGAGATGGTGGCGTCGGTGCTGGACTCCGGGATGAACCCGTTTGCAAATGAAGCGACCCGTTATCTCGTTTCCCCGCTGGGTAGACCAGGAACACCCGAAGAAGTGGCGGATGCGATTTTCTTCCTCACCGTGCAGGCGACATACTGCAATGGCGCGGTCTTGTCCATTGACGGAGGTTCGGTTGCATGAGCTGGCAACACATCAGACCCGCAGATCTGGCCTGGCGCACAGTATCGCCAGGGTTCTCATCACGAGTGCTCACGCAGGACCCGTTTCCCGTGTACCAGTACCGGGTCGAGGCGCGAACGGAGGCGCCCCTCAAAGGGCTCGTGCTGGTGCAGGAAGGCAGTGGCGAACTCGTCGGTGGCGTGCGCGTTGCTGCTGGCGATCTCTTGTGGAGACGGGCAGCGGAACAGGTGAGAGCGGCCGGTGCAGGTCTCATCTGGTCGCAACTTGAACTGCCTGTGTCAATGCAACCCGGTGTCGGGTCCTTCAAGGTGGGGGTGGATGAAAAACCCTGGCAGGCGTTTGAAGATCCCGCCGGGCGACCCACACAACCGGTTCAGGTTCTCCTCGATAGTACACTCTCGGCGCTGCGCACACGGTTCGTTCCAACCTACGAAGCCGGCGAGCATTGGCATGACTTCGATACGCTGTATTTCATCACGGCAGGCGATATGCAGTTCGGATTTGAGGGGCAGTACTACACCGGAGATGTCCGGCAGGTGCGTGGCGGATTCAGTTACGGGCCGGAGAAGCCGGGGCCTTCCGGAGTTGAGTTCGTGCTCTTCAGCTGTGGTGGCTCTGTCAATCTTCATTGGAGCGATCTGGAACGATCACCCCATGGTGCACTCAGCCGCTGATTCTGGTTGTTAGTTGCCGACCCGCGAAGCGGCGATATAAACGCGCGCGCGTTTGGCCTTGTTGATGCAGCTCGGGAAACGGTCTATGACCTGCTGACCCTTGGCAGCGGCGAGAAGGCTTGTGGCCTTGGCATAACTGACCGTGCCGGAAAAACCCTCAGCCTTGGCGATATCGAGTTCCTTCCACCCTTGATCGACGAGGTTATCGCACGTAGCCCGCCCTTCCATGCGGCCAGCACAGCCTGCGGCCACCAGGATGAGCAGAAAAATTGAAACACGAATTGCCATGCGGAACCCTCAGTCGGAAGTTTGCTTGGGGAGTATGCCGTCCGAATCCCGGCCGAACAGCCAGCCGCCGGGATAGGCATCACGCTTCTGACCTGTACAATCGTCGCCCGCGAACGATTCGCAAACAGCACCAGCAAACAAGAAGAGACGGGAGTTTCCGTGAGTACGCTTTTTTCGCCACTTGCCTTTCCGCGTGGCCCGGCCATGAAAAACCGGTTCATGCTGGCACCACTGACCAACCTCCAGAGCCATGCGGACGGTCGATTGTCCGATGCAGAGCATCATTGGCTCGCGATGCGGGCGAAGGGCGGTTTCGGTTCCACCATGACCTGTGCGGCCCACGTGCAGGCTGTCGGGCAGGGATTCCCCGGGCAATTGGGTGTGTTTGGTGAACAGCACCTTGCTCCGCTCAAACCACTGGCGCACACGATAAACAGCGCCAACAGCGTTTCGATCGTGCAGCTACACCATGCGGGTAACCGGTCACCCAAGGACTTGATCGGCACTGACCCGGTATGTCCGTCGGATGATCCGGCAACGGGCGCACGCGCTCTGACTGAAACCGAAGTGCATGCACTCATCGCCGACTTCATCGCCGCAGCGAAGCGGGTTGAAGAAGCTGGCTTCCATGGTATCGAGCTGCACGGTGCGCACGGTTACATCCTTTGCCAGTTCCTCAGCAGCGAAATCAACCAGCGCACCGATGACTTCGGCGGATCATGGGGAAATCGCAGCCGCATCCTGTTCGACATCATCCGCGGCATACGGAAAGTCTGCCGTCCTGATTTCATCGTTGGCGTGCGTTTGTCGCCGGAGCGGTTTGGCATGCGGCTCGCGGAGATCCGCGAGCTTTCCCAGCAGCTCATCGACACCGGTGCGGTGGATTTTCTCGACCTGTCCCTGTGGGATACGTTCAAACTTCCGGAAGAGCCGGACTTCAAGTCCAAACCGCTCATCAGCTGGTTTGCTGACCTGGATCGCAAAGGGGTACCAGTGGGCGTAGCCGGCAAAATTCATGACCCTGCGGATGCGGAGCGTGCGCTCGACATGGGCGCAGACTTTGTATTACTCGGTCGTGTGGCCATTCTGCATCACGACTATCCGGTAAAGTTCGTTGCGGATCGGCAATTCAAACCCGTGCGCCCGCCTGTTACCCGCGCCTGGCTTGCAACCGAAGGACTGAGCCCGCCCTTCATCAGCTATATGGCCAGCTGGAAAGGATTTGTCGCGGACTGACAGAAGGCGCTGCGAAGGACAGGTTTGCGTTTGATTACAGGGCGTCCAGCGCCACGAGCATGCTTTTCAATGCGAAGTGTCGATGACTGTCGAGGGTGAGTTGTCCCACTTCCTCGGCATTAAAACCTTCCTCGGCGTTCAAGCCGATCCAGCCGTTGTGGCCCATGTAGGCCGGAATCGAGGAGCGCTTGTCCATGATCAGCACGTCCTGGCGATCTACGCCAACCCAGAACCCGAGGGTCAGTGTGCCGTCGTAACGCCAGGCTTGCGCGAAGGTCTTTTTGCCGGCTCGCCAGACCGGATTACCGAAGGCTGTGGATTCTTCGGTTTCCGGCAGCGCCAGACAGAAGCGCCGCAGGTGAGCGATGACCTTTTTGACGTGGGGAAGGCCGAAGGAATCAGCTCGTTCCGAAGCAACCCGTTTGGAAACGCCGGTGATATTTGGAACCGGTGGCGGGCGATCTCCTTTCAAGCGCGGTGGTGCACACCAGACCCAGGCTTCCTGGATGCGTTCGCCGATGGTTCGCCAGCGCATGCCTTTGTTCAGATGAATGCCCACCCAGCCGCAGCTGCCGACGTAAGGCGGCACAAAGTAGAACTCGGGTTCCATATCCACGTGATACGCCTGTGCACCTGGGCCCATCGCGAGCCAGAGGGCGATGTTGCCGTCGCCATGGTGGTTGACTGAAAACGTCGCAAACGTCTTGCCGGCCACCTTGAAGTTTTGCGAGCCATGCGCGACCACCTCCGTAGTTTCCGGCAGGTAGAGGGTGAGTTCGCGTACTGCATCATCAATGGTGCGGGTCGTCATTCTGCTCTACGCTGATTTCCCGATAGCGGTAGTGCAAGACTACCTCGCCCATGGTGGCGCGGGCCACTTGCCGAAACACAGCTGCCACGTGCGAAATCGCGTAGTCTTCGTGACAACAAATCACCTCAGTACTCCGGAGACATTGACCATGCGAATTGGCCTGATGATTGGCGCAGATGGTACCCGCGCCACCCTCGATGACACCGTTGCTCGCGCGAAGGCGGCGGAGGCTGCCGGCTTCGATAACGTCTGGCTTGCCAATATCTTCTCGTTTGATGCGATCTCGACGCTTGCCATCATCGGCCGCGAGACTTCGCGCATCGGTCTTGGCACCGCCGTAACACCCACGTATCCACGCCATCCCACGGCCATCGCCCAACAGGCCATGACCACGCAAGCAGCCAGTCGTGGTCGCTTCACCTTGGGCGTTGGCCTTTCCCACAAGGTCGTGATTGAAGACATGCTGGGTCTTTCTTATGCACAACCGGCGAAGCACATGCGCGAGTACCTCAAGGTACTGATGCCGCTGGTATGTGGGGAGACCTGTCACTTCGATGGTGAACAGTACCGGGTACATGGCGTAACCCTAGATATCCAGGGCGGCAACAATCTACCCGTGGTGATTGCAGCGCTTGGACCCACGATGCTGAAACTCGCTGCGGAACTCTGTGATGGCACGAATACCTGGATGGTGGGGCCGCGGACCATGGAGAAGCACATCATCAAGTCGTTGCGCGACGGCGGTCTCTCGTCACCACGCGTGGTGGGTGGCTATCCGGTGTTGCTGACCCACAAGCCTGATGAAGCCCGCAAGGAGCTCGGCAAAATGCTGACGATCTACGGCCAGCTGCCGAGCTATCGCGGCATGCTCGACCGTGAAGGTCTGCGCAATCCCGAGGATGTCGCCATTCTCGGCGACGAAAATCTCCTGCGTGGTGAGATCCGGCGGTTGGCCGACATGGGTGTGACTGACTTTAACGCGGCCGTAATGTCGAGCGACCCGGCGGCGTATACACGAACGGTCGAGTTCCTCGCCGGCATCGCCAGCCGTTGATCTGCAGGGAGCGATATGAGCCAACAGATGCGCAATCTCGAAGGAAAAGTCGCCTGGATCACAGGTGCGGGTGCAGGTATCGGAGAAGCCGCAGCCAAGAGTCTCGCGGCGGCCGGCATGAAGGTGATTTTGTCCGGGCGTACTGCGGACAAACTCGCCGGTGTGGCGCGGGCCACCGGTGGCGACGTGTTGCCGCTCGATGTTGCTGACAAAGCTGCGGTTGTGGCCACCGTAGACAGCATCATTGCCCGTCATGGTCGCATCGATGTACTCGTCTCCAGTGCGGGCATGAACGTCAAGAACCGTAATTGGAAGTACTTGACCATGGAAGACTGGGACAAGGTCATCCGCATCGATCTCGATGGTGCGTTCTACTGCGCGAAGGCGGTTTTGCCACACATGATCCGGCAGGAAGATGGTCTGATCATCAACATCTCGTCGTGGGCTGGAAAATACGTGGGTGCCGTTACCGGGCCAGCTTATTCGGCGGCCAAGTTTGCAATGAATGCAATGAACGAGAGTCTCAATCTCGAGGCCGGTCAGTATGGCGTGCGCGCCTGTGCAATGTGCCCAGGTGAAGTGGCCACATCCATTCTCGACAGTCGACCGAATCCGCCGAGTGCGGAAGAGCGCAAACGTATGGTTCAGCCTGAGGACTGCGGTGAGACGATCCGCTTCCTCGCTGCACTGCCGAAACACGTCTGCATCAACGAGCTGACCATTTCACCCACATGGAACCGGGATTATGTGGCACAGGCGAGAGCCATCCCCTGATGCATCTCCCGCAGACGGTCAGTTTCCGCGGCGGGGCTACTTGCCGCGGATCTCATTCTTGAGGAATTCCGCCTGTTCCTTCGGAATCGCCACGAACGCGTTGAGGCTGCAGGTTGCACTGATGCGATCGACGTAGAAACGACGCGTTTCAATTGCCGTCACGGTGTCGAGATTGCAGACCCGGTTGGTGGTGAGGTCGAGTTGCAGTACTGCACGTTTACGAAGTCCGGGGCACTCGTTACGCAGGGTGTTGAGCCAGTACTTGCCGCCGCGACCTTCAAACAGGAGGTGTTTTTTGTCGAGCACCTCGATACGGGTGTACTCGGACGTTTGCAGACAACGTTCGGGTTTGCCGTAGTCCGTTGCGCTGAGCGATGAGGCCAGCACTTCTTCCACCGTGGGTGGTGGGGTTTTGGCGGTTTCGCCCTTGATGCCACAGGCTGCAAGCAGCAGCGTTGTGACCAACAAACCCGGTCGCAGAATTTTCATACAGCCTCCTGTTGCAGGTGGTGTGACCGATTCTGAACCTACACATGAACGCAGACTAAACCGCAGGGTTAATTCGAGTTGCGGTAGCGTTCAATGCCTTCAACGATCTTCTGTTTGGCGATGTCGGCACCGACCCACCGCTCCACCTTCACCCATTTGTTGGGTTCGAGGTCTTTGTAGTGGGCGAAAAAATACTCCACCTGCTGCAGGCTGATGTCCGGCAGATCGCTGAAGTTCTCGATCTTCTCATAGCGCCGGGTGAGTCGTGAGGAAGGCATCGCGATGATCTTCTCGTCACCACCCGCCTCGTCTTTCATCATGAGCACACCGATGGGTCGGCAGGACATGAAGGCACCCGGCGTGATGGCGCGTGTATTTACGACAAGTACATCCACCGGATCGCCGTCGTCAGAGAGAGAGTGTGGGATGAAACCATAATTACCGGGATAACGCATCGAGGTGTACAGACTCCGGTCCACGAACAGGGCGCCGGACTCTTTGTGCATTTCGTATTTTATGGGTTCTCCACCCACCGGGACTTCGATGATGACGTTGATGTCTTCTGGCGGGTTCTTGCCGGTCGGTATGGCGTCGATGTTCATGGGCTTCAGTTCTTCTTGCGTCGCGGTGTGGGATTGAGTGCATCGATTTCCGGTACCAGGTGTTCGATCATCAGTCGGGTCTGGTTCAGCATGTCCGCTGTTCCGGAAGCGATAGGACGGAGGATGAACTTGCGTACTCCCGCATCCAGGAATTCGCGGGCCAGTCGCATCATCTCGGCGGTATCGCCTACTGCGGTAAAGCCGGTTGCCGCTTTGCCGAGGCGTGCAGTCAGCAGCTGGTTGTAACGGGTCACGATGGGTTCATCGGCGGATCCGAAGCGGAAGCCAAAGCCTGCTCCGAAGTGATCCGGGTCCATCGGTCGGCCCAGTTCTTCTGCACGTGTCTTGATGGCTGCGATGACCGGGCGCACGTCATCCGCATTTTCAATGCCAGCCTGCCAGCCTGTACCCCAGCGTACGGTCCGTTCGATGGCTTGCTCTGCGCTACCACCCACCCAGAGGGGCATGGGCTTCTGTGCGGGTTTGGGAGCGATGGTGGCATCGGTCAGCTGGTAGTGTTTGCCAGCATAGGTGACCTTGTCTTCGGTCCAGAGGCGAGTGAGGATTTCGAGGCCTTCCGCAGCCCGTTCACCTCGCCCCCGGGTGGGTGTGCCGGTGGCCACATAGTCTTTTGATACGGCGCTGCCGACACCGAACGCTGGCAACAATCGCCCCTCGGAAAGTACGTCGATGGTGGCGCAGGCTTTGGCCATGATCACAGGATCACGCAGCCCAAGGCTTGCCACATTCATGCCGAACTTCACTTTCTTGGTACGTCCGGCGAGAGCGGCCATGACGCTCATGCACTCGAGATTGTCATCGGCGCCAATGATCCGATCACTTTGCCAGATCGAATCCACACCGCCGCTGTCGCACAGATCCACCCATTGCCAGAAGCCGCGCGCGTCATCAAACGTGAAGTTGGCTATGCCGATGCCGGCACCGATGCTCATGGTGTTCGAGTACTCCGCAGGTCAAGAGATCAACGGCGAATGCTCGCGTGATCGCCACCGGGATACAAGGACGCAGTTCGCCTCTTGCAGTTAAGCGCCTGGGCCGATTTACGCACGCACTCGTGCCGGGTCGTACGCATCACGCAAGCGGTCGCCGAGCAGATTCAGACTCCACACCGTGATTGCCAGGAACGTTGCGGGAAAGAGCAGGGTCCAGGGAGCGGACTCCATGGTTGTCGTGCCGTCGGCGATCAATACACCCCAGCTGGCATCCGGTTCCTGCACGCCGAGACCGAGAAAGCTGAGAAAACTCTCGGCGAGGATGATTCCCGGCACGGTCAGCGTCGCATACACCAGCGCAGGACCCGCAACGTTCGGAAGGATGTGGCGAAACACGATCCAGGGCGTGGTTGCACCGAGAGCGCGAGCCGCGAGGATGAAGTTGGCGTTGCGTATCCGAAGCGTCTGACCGCGAACGATGCGGGCAATGTCCAGCCAATACACAGCGCCGAGGCCCGCGAAGAGCGCCCACGTGTTACGCCCCACAACGACCACGATAAGGATCACGACGAGCACGAAGGGCAGGGCATAGAGCGTATCCACGAGACGCATCATCAGTTGATCGGTGCGACCCCCGATGTAACCGGCGATGGCACCATACGGTACACCAATCAGCACGCTGATCCCGGTTGCGAGCAAGGCGATGGACAAGGATAACCGACCGCCTTCAGCGATTCGGGTGAAGAGGTCGCGACCAACTAGGTCTGTGCCGAACCAGTGTCGATCATCGGGCGGCGTTTCAAGCGATTCCCAGTCCACGTCTTCTGCATTGAAGCCGGAAACCGACGTACTGGTCAGCGTCAACAGAACGATGCAAAGCAGCAGCACGGAAGCCGCCATCGCCACTGCGGAACCACAACAAATCTGTTTGAGACGGCGGCTCACGCCAATGCCCTGATGCGTGGATCGAGCACGCGGTAGGTGAGGTCAGCGAGAAAGTTGAAGATCAGGATCATGCCGGCGTAAACCACCGCAACCCCCATCACCAGCGTGTAGTCGCGGTTGAGTGCCGCCTGAACGAAATAGCGGCCAATACCAGGCAGATCAAAAACCGTTTCCACCACCACGGTTCCGGTCAATAGACCCGCGGCGAGTGGACCGAGATAGGAAACCACCGGCAGTGCCGCTAATGGCATGACGTGCCGCCAGAGGATCCTGAGCTCCGGTAGACCTTTGCTGCGCGCGGTGAGCACGTGAGGTTCTAGCAGACTCTCCGCGACAGCACCACGGACCAGCCGTGCAATCGCTGCAGCGTAAGGCAGTGCTGCAGTCACGCAGGGCATGATGTAGTGCGCGGGGCTGCCGATTCCGGAAGCGGGCAACCATTGCAGCAGGATCGCAAACACCAGCACCGCCACAGGCGCGGCGATGATGCCGGGAATCGCCAGACCGAGGCTCACCACACTCATGATGAGGCCGTCGATCATGCCACCTGGATGGCGTGCCGCTGTGGTCCCGGCGATGACGCCGATGAAGAGTGCGATGATGAGCGCGAGCACACCAATCGTAAGGCTGACGGGTAGCCCTTCGGCGATGAGGTCGTTCACTGAAAAGTCTTTCTGGCTGAACGACGGCCCGAGATCTCCCTCCAGGAGATTGCCGAGCCAACGCAAATACTGCCGTGGTACGGGTTCATCGAGGTGATAAGCCGCCCGCAGGTTGGCTTCGATTTCTGGTGGCAGCGCGCGTTCACCATCAAATGGACCACCGGGTGCCAGACGCAACAGGCCGAAGATCAATGTAACGATGGCGAGAAAGGTGACGGCGAGAACACTCAGGCGCCGCAGAATCATCGTGTCAGATCAGCGAACCAGGAAGCGCGCTGGATGAGCATCGCGCGGGTTGTCGTGCCAGCCACGCAGCTCGGCGCGTACAAGCCGCCTTGATGTCAACGCGAAGAGCGGCATCACGGGATAGTGTTTCATCGCCGCAGTTTCTGCTTCAGCGAGCAGGCGGTGGCGCGCCGCGATGTCCTTCTGGCGGCGTGCGTCGTCGATCAGGGCATCCACAGCTTGATCAGCAAAGGCCCCATAGTTGGTATCTCCAGCGCGGCTATGCAGCAGGCCAAGGTAGTGCTCCGGATTGCTTTCTCCCAGCCATCCGGCCTGGGCCACATCAAAGTTGCCTTGGCGCAGGTCGGCGTAATGTACCTTCAGTTCGGACTGGTGAAGTTCCACCCGTACCCCGATCTGTTGCCAGAATGCGGCGGTTGCAAGATTGGCGCGTTTGGCGTCGGTACCTGTGGCATAACGCAGAGTCAGCTCGAGGGGATTCGCAGGACCAAAACCTGCGCTTGTGAGCAGCGCTCGGGCGCGGCGCTGGCGATCACCAAGCGGTTGTCCCGCATGTGACAAAGCCGGGTGCGTGTAATCCGCAACCATGGGTGGAACGAATGAACCCACCGGGATGTCTCCCGACTTCATGACCTTGTCAGTGAGTGTCGCCGGCTCGACCACGATGGCAAGCGCTTCTCGCACTCTGGGGTCGCTGAATGGCGCTTTTCGGGTATTGAATACGAGGTAGATCATCGAGAGCTGCGGGGCGAGGTGCAGTTCGGCGGCGCGCTCCGTTCGGATCGTTGCCAGTTCGTTGGCGGGAAATGCCGCGATGGCATCGAGGGTGCCGGCGCGGAAGCGATTCCAGGCGTTCTGCGTATTGGCGGCTGGATAGTGAAACACCTGGAGGGCAGCAGGTTTCGGCTCAAAGTGGGGATTGCGCGCGAGCTCCAGGTGCTGCTGGGGTTTCCAGTCACGCAGCAGATAGGCGCCGTTGGACACCCAGTTCTGCGGCTTCACCCAGGCATCGCCAACCTTGTCGATGACATGTGCAGGAACCGGATAGGCGGTGGGGTAGAGAAGCCGCTCTGGCAGATGGGGATAGGGCAAAGCGAGGGTGAGCTCCAGAGCCAGATCATCTACGGCACGAACGCCGAGCTCATCCACCTTGAGTTGGCCGTTGGCGATCGCTTCAGCGTTACGCAGCGGATACATGAAGTAGGCAAGGCTCGCCGCAGTTTCCGGATTGATCAGGCGCCGAAATGAATAGACGAAGTCCTTGGCGGTCACGGCCTTGCCGTCGGACCAGCGGCCTTTGGGGTCCAGATAGAACGTCCAGGTCAGACCGTCTTCGCTGACGTCCCATTTCAGTGCCGCACCGGGCATCAGCTTGCCGTCTGCACTGAAGGTTGTCAGGCCAAGAAACAGATCACCGAGGACTGCTTCTTCGATGCGCAGGTTGTAGCGGTGTGGATCAAGCGTGGCAGGCTCACCGGCCAAACCGAGGTGCAGTACCTTACCGTCCGCAGCTTTGACCAGCGGTGTCATGATGGCGTTACAGAGGAGCAGCGAGAGACAAAGAAGGCGTGATGACATGGAAGCAGCAGGTCCAATCGATGACGGAACGCACGATAACGGAACGAAGGCGCAAAGCCAGCGCTTTGACGGCGCATCGATCAACCCCACAATGCAGGTGGAGTTTTTTCTGGCAGTTCAGAGGTTGTGAGCGATGACGTCGATGGTTGCGGATATCGGTGGTACCCATGCCCGGTTCGCTCTGGCCGATGCAGCGGGGGTACTGCAGGCTCCGGTGATTCTCCCAACCCGGGACATGACCACTGCATTGGATCTGGTACAGGCGGCCATCGAGCAGCTGGGTGTGCGTCCCGAGCGGATCTGCCTCGCGGTTGCAGGTCCCGTATGCGACGGGCAGGCGAAGATCACCAATCAGGGCGCCGTGTTCGATGAGGTGGATCTGTCAAAGAAACTGGGCCTGCCGGTACATCTCGTGAACGACTTCGTTGCGCTCGCCCATGGCGTGACTTCGTTCCAATCGTTGCACCCAATCGGCTCCGGAACTGCGGATGGTGGCGTGAAGGCACTGCTGGGTCCGGGTAGTGGCCTCGGCATGGCCGTGCTCGTCCCGGAAGCTGGCGGTTACCGCATCCAGGCGAGTGAAGGCGGGCATGCGGATCTGGCGGTGACCTCACATCTTGAAGCGGAGCTGTGGGGCGCCTTGTCACGACGGGTCAGCCACGTCTGTTGGGAAGCAGTATTATCCGGGCCGGGTCTGGTCACGCTGCATGCCGCGCTCTCGGAAGTATGGGGCGTGGAATCGAAGTCGATGACGGCTGCGGAGATCAGTGCCGCCGGCCTGAGCGTGGAAGACCCGATCTGCCACCAGACCCTCGAACTTTTTTTCGGCTTCCTCGGCACCGCTGCCGGCAATCTCGCGGTAACCACGCTTGCGACGGGTGGCGTCTACATCGGTGGCGGCATCGTGCCGCAAATGGTGGACTTCGCGGCATCAAGCCCGTTCCGGCGACGATTCGAAGAGCGCGGCATGATGACCGACATGGTGAAGAACGTTCCGGTGTGGGTGGTGATGGACGCCAATCCGGGGTTGGTGGGGGCGGTGCGTTACGCAGCGCGGATTGAAGGGTGACAGTGACTTCGGCGAGCCCGGACGTCGATCTAGCCGGATACAGGCGCTACTGCGTTCCGGTTTTCGATTGCAGGAATCGCTGCCTCAGGAAGGACTGGAAGTCTTCGAGTGGCACCGGCATGGAGAGCAGATAACCCTGCACTTCGTTGCATCCCGCCTGCAGCAGCGCGTTGAGCTGGGCCTCCGTTTCCACCCCTACACCCACCGTACGCAGATTGAAGCGTCGTCCCAGGTTACAGAGTTCCGATGCGAGTTCGAGTGCCG
>VGVE01000007.1 GCA_016874135.1 Gammaproteobacteria bacterium
TTCGGCCACTGGGCGTCTCTGGATGGCATCACTAGCCAGCAGAATCTGCATGCGATTGATACCGGCTGCGTCTGGGGTCGATCCCTGACTGCGATGAATCTCGAATCCATGGAGCGTGTTGAGGTTGCAGCGAGCGCAGCTCGTGCCTATTCCTGAGTAACCTTTCCCCAACGCCCAGGACCACCCGGCGGCAGAGTGTTGCCGTCAGCCTCTCTCCACTTGCCGCCTGTAGCCAAAAGGTGATCTGCGTCTAGGATCAATAGTACTGGGGGGCGTAGCTTGATTCCGGAACCCGATGCCGCAAAGGAGCGCGACCATGGGTGGATTTGAACACGTGCAGCGTCGTTACGATGCCACGTCCCGCGAAGAGATGTCTCTTCAGGACTGCCTCGATCTGGCCAGAACCGACCCTTCGGTCTACGCCACCACTGCCGAGAGGCTCTTACTCGCGATTGGCGAACCGGAATTCGTAGATACTTCCCGCGACCCGCTTATGTCGCGGATCTTCTCCAACACGATCATCAAGCGGTATGCCGTATTCGATGAATTCCACGGCATGGAAGAGTGCATCGAACAGATCGTGTCGTTCTTCCGTCATGTCGCACAGAGGCTCGAAGAGCACAAACAGATTCTCTATCTGCTCGGGCCGGTGGGTGGTGGCAAATCATCGCTGGGAGAGAAGCTGAAGGCACTTGTTCAGCAGCAGCCGTTTTATGCGCTGAAGGACTCGCCGATTAATGAATCTCCGCTTGGCCTCTTCAATCCCGCGGAAGATGCCCGGCTGCTCGAAGAAGACTACGGCATTCCCCGTCGCTATCTGAAAGGCGTGATGTCGCCCTGGGCAGCGAAGCGGTTAGTGGAGTTCGGGGGTGACATCACGCGATTTCGTGTCGTCAAGCTGTACCCATCCGTCCTGAACCAGACAGCGGTAGCAAAGACCGAGCCTGGAGATGAGAACAACCAGGACGTCTCCGCTTTGGTCGGCAAGGTGGACGTTCGCCGGTTGGAAGATTTCGCACAGAACGATCCGGATGCGTGCTCGTTCTCCGGAGCGCTCTGTCGTGCCAACCAAGGGCTGATGGAATTTGTGTAGATGTTCAAAGCGCCGATCAAGGTGCTGCACCCACGGCTCACCGCCACGCAGGAAGGCAACTACAATGGCACTGAATCCATCGGCGCGATTCCTCTCGATGGCGTGGTTCTTGCGCACTCCAATGATAGTGAGTGGCAGACGTTTCGCAACAACCGCAACAACGAAGCGTTCATCGACCGCGTTAGCATCGTCAAGGTGCCGTATTGCCTGCGGGTGTCTGAAGAAACACGCATCTACCGCAAACTTCTGCAGGGCAGTGCGTTGCGCAGTTCCCCGTGCGCACCGGAAACACTCGACATGCTGGCGCAGTTCTCGGTGCTCATGCGTCTCAAGGAGCCAGAGAATTCCAGCGTTTTTTCGAAGATGCGGATCTATGACGGCGAAAATCTCAAGGACACCGATCCGAAAGCCAAGGCACTGCTTGAGTACAAGGATGCGGCCGGCGTCGATGAAGGCATGAGTGGTCTGTCGACGCGATTCGCGTTTAAGATCCTCTCTAGGGTGTTCAACTTCGATGCTCCCGAAGTCGCCGCGAACCCGGTGCATCTCATGTACGTGCTCGAACAGCAGATTGAGCAGGAACAATACTCACAGGAATTGCGCGATCGCTATATGCGGTTCATCAAGGAGTACCTCTCGCCGAAGTATGGGGAGTTCATCGGCAAGGAAATCCAGACCGCGTATCTCGAATCCTATTCCGAGTACGGGCAGAACGTCTTTGATCGTTATATCACCTACGCGGATTTCTGGATCCAGGACCAGGAGTATCGCGATCCGAAAACCGGTGACATTCTCGATCGTGGTGCGCTGAACGAGGAACGCGAGAAGATCGAAAAACCGGCTGGAATTTCCAATCCAAAGGATTTTCGCAACGAGATCGTCAACTTTGTCCTGCGCGCACGGGCCGACAACAACGGCTCGAATCCGTCCTCGCAGAGCTATGAAAAGCTGCGCACGGTCATCGAGAAGAAGATGTTCTCGAATACCGAGGACCTCCCGCCGGTCATTTCGTTCAACGCCAAAGCTTCAAAGGATGAACAGCGCAAGCACGACGATTTTGTTCGCCGGATGACGGATCGCGGTTATACGGAAAAGCAGGTTCGGCTGCTGGCCGAGTGGTATCTGCGGGTACGGAAGTCGGCCTAGATGACCCATGTCATCGATCGGCGGTTGAACAGCAGAAAAAAAGCGAGGTCAACCGCCAGCGTTTTCTCGATCGCTACCGCAAGCATCTGCACCGTGCAGTGCAGGAAGCGATTGATCGCCGTTCTATCACCGATATGGATCGTGGCGAGCAGGTCACCATTCCAGCCCCCGATGTTTCCGAACCCGTCTTCTAGCATGGTGCCAGGGGTGAGCGGTCAATCGTCCATCCCGGCAATCATGACTACCTTGCTGGTGACCGCATCAAACGTCCTGAAGGCGGCGGTAGCGGCGGCGCCGGAGGCGAAGCCGACAATGACGGAGAAGGCCTGGATGCGTTTAGTTTTGACCTCTCCCGCGAAGAATTCCTGAACATTCTCTTTGACGGACTTGCCTTGCCGAACATGGTCAAGGAACGGTTGCGCGGGGAAACGACTCACAAGCGCATGCACGCGGGATTCACCACCGATGGCGTGCCGGCCAAACTGTCGATGACCCGCACCATGCGAGTCACGCGAGGCAGACGACTCGCCATGACCGGTGGCAACCGACGCCGGCTCGAACAACTGGATGCGGCAATCGAAGATGCACAACAGGCCGGTGATGAACTTGGCATGAGGCGACGGCTCGAAGAAAAAAGCCGGGTCGAAAGGCGTATCGCACGGGTGCCGTTTCTCCGATACCACGGACCTTCGTTACAACCTGCACCTGAAAGTACGGCAGCCCACGTCGCAAGCTGTGATGTTCTGTCTCATGGATGTGTCCGGTTCCATGGACCAGCAGGCCAAAGACATGGCAAAGCGGTTCTCCCTGCTGTTGCACCTGTTCCTGAAACAGCACTACCAGAAGACCGAGATTGTCTTCATCCGCCACCACACCATCGCCAAAGAGGTAGATGAGCAGGAGTTCTTCTACTCCCGGGAGACGGATGGAACTGTGGTGTCGAGTGCACTACGCATGATGGACGACATCGTCCGCAGCCGGTATTCGCCAGAGCAGTGGAATGTCTATGCTGCGCAGGCTTCCGACGGTGATAACTGTAATGACGACTCACCGCTGTGTGGTGAGCTGTTGCGGGATGCCATCCTCCCCGCGGTGCAGTAATTCACTTACGAGGAAATTACCCGTCGAGCTCCACAAGCACTGTGGTATGAGTACGAACGTATTGGCAAATCTTTCGAGCGGTCTTTTGCGCAGCGTCAGATCCGCGAAACTGCAGATATTTTACCGGTGTTCTACGATCTGTTCAGCCGAGAGGCGAATGGACCATGAATGCAAAGCGTGCTCCGAAGGTAGAGGGGATACTGGATTGTCCTGGCGACAACGACTGGACGTTTGATCACCTGCATACCTTCGACCGTGAACTCGGCCGGCTGGCCGCCGGATTTGGCCTGGACACCTACCCCAACCAGATCGAGGTGATCCGTGCGGACCAGATGCTGGATGCGTACGCATCCATCGGCATGCCGCTCGGCTATCACCACTAGTCGTTTGGTAAACACTTCGCCGAGATGGAAGCCCGCTATCGGAAGGGGCACATGGGACGTGCCTACGAAATCGTCATCAACTCGAACCCGTGTATTGCCTATCTCATGGAGGGCAACACGCTGACGATGCAGGCGCTGGTGATTGCGCATGCCTGTTACGGTCACAACTCCTTCTTCAAAGGCAACTATCTCTTCCGCGCCTGGACCGATGCAACGGCGATCATCGACTACCTGCTGTTTGCAAAGCACTACATCAGCCAGTGTGAGGAACGTTACGGCGTAACGCAGGTCGAACAACTTCTGGACGCCTGCCATACGCTTATGAACTACGGCGTGGACCGCTACAAACGTCCGTCGCCGATTTCTGCCGAGGAAGAACGAAGGCGGCAGAGGGAACGCGCCGAATATGTACAGCGCACGTTGAATGATCTCTGGCGCACCCTGCCCAAGGCGCACGCGATGGATTCACTTTCTACGCCGGATTTTCCAACCGAGCCCCAGGAGAATCTTCTTTATTTTATTGAAAAGAATGCGCCGTTGCCCGAAAACTGGGAGCGTGAGGTCGTGCGTATCGTGCGCAAGATCGCGCAGTACTTCTATCCACAGCGTCAGACGCAGGTGATGAATGAAGTCTGGGCGACTTTCTGGCACTACATGCTCCTCAATGCGCTCTACGATGAGGGCAAGGTATCCGACGGCTTCATGATGGAGGTTCTTGCGTCACACACGGGGGTCATCGCCCAGCCGGCCTTTGATGTACCGTGGTACGGCGGTATCGATCCGTATGCGCTTGGATTTTCCATGTTCCGTGATCTGCGCAGGATCTATGCGAACCCGACAGAAGAAGATCGTCAGTGATTTCCCGACATCGCCGGTGATGACTGGCAACGGGTACTGCAGACCGCGATGCGCAGCTTCAAGGATGAGAGTTTCATCCTGCAGTATCTCTCACCAAAAGTGATTCGCGATCTACGCCTTTTTGCCGTGGTGGATGATGATCAGGAGAGCGAAATCCGGATCGATGCGATTCACGATAACTCCGGTTACCGCGAGATTCGCCGGCTGCTCTCGGCACAGTATGATCTGGGCGAGCGCGAACCGGATCTGCAGGTGGTGCGCGTGGATGTGACAGGTGATCGCAGCCTGACCTTGAATCATCGCCAGCATCGCCGCCGACCGCTCGGGAACTCCACGAAGGATGTCATGCGTCATCTCAATCGACTTTTGGGTTTTCCGGTGCACATCGACGTCAGTCCGATGACAGGCAACGGATCGCGCATCAGCTAACCAGATCCGGCCTGATCCAACTCGGACCTGATCGCTTTGGCACCGTGCAGGTTTTCCATGTGCCGCATCGTTCTGCGTACACTTCAATCATGAAATTCTATCTGGTGGGTGGAGCCGTTCGGGATCGCCTGATGGGGCGCACCGTCACAGACCGTGACTGGGTCGTCGTCGGCGGCCGGCCGGACTTGCTGTTAGCCGAAGGTTATCAGGCGGTGGGTGGCGGCTTTCCTGTGTTCCTGCATCCACAGACGCGGGAAGAGTACGCACTCGCTCGCACGGAGCGCCGTACAGGCCCTGGACACCGCGGATTTGGAACCTGGTTCGCGGAAGACGTCAGCCTCGAGGATGATCTCCGTCGCCGCGACCTCACGATCAATGCCATCGCGATGACGCCTGACGGTGAGTACATCGACCCGTTTGGTGGTCGGGCGGACATCCACGAGCGATGGTTACGCGCCGTATCGCCGGCTTTCGCGGAAGACCCTTTGCGGGTGTTGCGTGTCGCCCGATTTGCAGCGCAGTTGCCCGGTTTCAGGGTGCATCCTGAAACGCTTGATCTGATGCGGCAGATGGTAAGCGCAGGGCTTTTATCAGAACTCCCTGCGGAGCGTGTGTGGCACGAACTCGACAAGTCCATGCACTGCGCGACACCGGAGCGCTTCCTCGAAGTGCTCAGGGATGTTCCGGCCTTTGCGCCGTGGTTTGTTGAATGGGAAAGCCTGCAGCCCGAGCGTGTCGGGAACCGCGTAACCCGTGACTTTCGAGGTGAAGAGAGGTTGGCAATCTGGTGTGAGCATTTGCACTCCGGCCAGATCAGCTCACTTTGCGCGCGGCTTAAGACACCGAATCACGTCAGAGACTTCGTCCTGCACGTGCACGTTGCGGCACCGGTACTCGGGAACTGGGTGTCCGTCGACTGCGAAAAACTGTTGGCGGTGCTCGAACGATTGCATGCCTTCCACACCCATTCGGCCGTGGAAACCGTATTCAGCTTTGTCGAACGCCGGCTTCAGATCGAGCTTGGGGCACTGCGTAGGGCGGTGGAGGCTGCTCGACAAGTCAAAGCAGCAGACTTTCCCGCCTTGGCAGGCAAGGCACTTGGTGCGGCGATCCAGCAAAGGCGCACTGAAGTCATCGACGGCTATCGACTGCGGTAGATGCGCACCCCCGCGGCAGCGACTTCGGGAATCGCGCGAGGCTTGCGTACGGTCAACAGCACCGATGTGATTCGCGGGTCGCGAAGCAGCCTCTCCGCAGTCGATTCCGCCAAAGTTTCCAGAAGCAGAAACTCGCTCTGGACGATGAACTCACGAACGTCCCTGGCGATTGCAGCATAGTCTGGTGTGTCTTCGAGAGCACCACTGCGCGCCGCCTTGGTGATATCGGTTGCCAGTTCGATATCGATGATGAGTGGCTGGGGATGAACGCGCTCTCGTGCCAGAACGCCAACGATGCACTCGAATTCGAGGCGCTCGATGAAGATGCAATCCGTGTTCACGAGGGTGACCTCAGCTCGGGCGCTGGATCGGACGAGAGTTCGGATATCGGCCATCGTGCGCGGGTGTCAATCGCGAGCGGGGCGGATTCGCCGGCACGGAGCCGCAGGTACCCTGCCCAGGCGATCATGCCACCGTTGTCAGTACACAGGCGAGTTGGCGGATAGTGAACACTCACATTCTTTGGAGCCGAGGCGAGATCCTTCATTCGGGAGCGCAAACGGAGGTTTGCAGCAACCCCGCCGGCCAGGATCAGATGGCGGGCGCCGGTTTCCTGCATTGCTCGGCTGCACTTTGCGAACAGCGTTTCAACCACCGCTTCTTCGAAGGCATACGCGATATCGGCCTTGTCCTGATCGCTAAGCGGCTCGAGCTTCCGGATTGTGGTCAACGCATGGGTCTTGAGGCCGCTGAAGCTGAAATCACAACCCGGCCGATCCAGCATCGGCCTCGGAAAGCTGAATCGTCCGGCACGTCCTTGTAGCGCCCAGCGGGCGATGCTGGGTCCACCGGGATAATCAAGACCGAGGACTTTGGCGGTCTTGTCGAAGGCTTCTCCGGCCGCATCGTCAATGGACGCGCCGAGGATCGTGTAATCCCCGATGGCATTCACTCGCACCAGCTGGGTGTGTCCACCCGACACCAGCAGCGCCACGAAAGGGAAGCCGGGCTGGGTGTCTGCAGAGTCCATGCCGAGAAGGGGCGCGAGCAGGTGCGCTTCCATGTGATTGATGGCGATAGCAGGTATGCCAAGGCTATAGGCTAGGGAGCGGCCAAAAGTGGCGCCAACGAGCAACGCACCAAGCAATCCCGGCCCCGCTGTGTAGGCCACTGCGTCGAGGTCGGTCAGATGGAGATCCGCGGCAGCCAGGGTCGACTTCACAAGCGGCAGAATCCGGCTGATATGGTCACGGCTGGCGAGTTCCGGAACCACTCCGCCGTAGGGAGCATGCAAGCTGATCTGGCTGTACAGGGATTCTGCGATCAACCCCTTGTCGGAGTGGAACACAGCGACGCCGGTTTCATCGCAGGACGTTTCAATACCAAGTATGTGCATGGCCGGGGTTATACATGTTGGGGCGGGGTTTAGTCTCTGCGGGAAGGCGACGGTCGGGAAAAACCACGATCCGGTTTTGCAACCGTGGGGTTCAGTCGCTAGAATCGCCCCCCTTTTTTACTAAGCTTAAGGGTTTTATGCCCCACGTTCGAGTCAAGGAAAACGAGCCGTTTGACGTCGCGCTGCGCCGCTTCAAGCGATCCTGCGAAAAGTCCGGCGTTCTTTCCGAGGTACGTCGTCGCGAGTTTTATGAGAAGCCCACCACTGTGCGCAAGCGCAAGGCTGCCGCAGCGGTGAAGCGTCACCAGAAGAAGCTGCAGCGGGAAACGCGCCGTTTCGAGCGGCTTTACTGAGCAGAGTTCGATTGATCAGACCCTACCTAAGTCATCAGCGCGCCCCGATCGGGGTTGAGCTGCGCACGGTTTAGCATGCCATCGTTGTCCGAGCGGATCAGCGAAGCCACCAAGGTGGCGATGAAAGCCCGGGAGAAAGAGCGGGTCGCAGCCCTGCGCCTGATTCATTCGGAAATCCGCAAGGTCGAGATCGATAAACGAATCACGCTCGATGATGCCGGTGTCGTGACGGTACTCAATCGCATGCTCAAACAGCGCAAGGATTCCATCACGCAGTTCGAACAGGCTGGCCGAACCGATCTGGCCGCCGCAGAGCAGTGCGAAGTAAACGTGATCGGTGAGTTCATGCCGCAGCCCCTCGATGAAGCCGAGCTGCTGGCGCTGATTGCTGACGCCACCGCAGGCCTGACCAACATGCAGCAGATGGGTCAGGCCATGGCGAAACTCAAGCCGGTGATCGAAGGACGAGCGGATATGGGGCGAGTCAGCGGCCTCGTCAAAGCCGCGTTGTCCAAGGCCTGAAATCCGGTCGCGAGTGCCAAAACAGCACTTCGACACATAATCCATTGGCCCTCCCGGCTACAATCAAAGCCCAGATATCCGGGAGCCCCGAGTCATGCCAACCCTTGTACCGCTGATCCTCGCTGGAGGTTCAGGTACCCGATTGTGGCCATTGTCGCGGGAACTTTTTCCCAAGCAGTTTCATGCGCTGTTTGGCGATCACTCCATGCTTCAGAGCACACTTCTGCGTGCGAAGGCGGTTACGGACACGGCACCCATCGTGGTGTGCAACGAAAGCCATCGGTTCCTCGTTGCCGAACAGTGTCGTGCCATCGGCATCGATTGCCTTTCGCTGATGCTCGAGCCCGAGGGTCGGAATACCGCTCCGGCGATTGCGCTGGCCGCCGAGCGGGCGCTCGAACTGGACCCTGAAGCGATCCTGCTGGTTCTAGCCTCAGATCACCTGGTGGATGACATCGCGGGATTCCGCAATGTGGTCAGTGTTGCGACCGCCGCCGCGGCAACGAAGAAATTCGTCACCTTCGGCGTCAAGCCGGATCGCCCCGAGACGGGATACGGCTACATCGAATGCGCACGCGCCGACAGCAGTGCCCAACCGGTCGTTTCGTTCAAGGAAAAACCGGATGCTGCGACTGCGGCACGATACCTCGCGTCAGGCAAATATCTCTGGAACAGCGGCATGTTCGTGCTCCCCGCGCGGACCTATCTTGATGAGCTGTCGAAGCTGCATCCGGCGATATCCGGCGCCATTCACAGGGCCTGGAAGGAAGGCCGCGTTGACCTCGACTTCTTCCGGCCAGGTGCTTCTTTCCTCGAATCGCCGAGTGAATCAATTGATTACGCGGTCATGGAACATACGGACCGGGCGATGGTCGTGGGCGCGAGTTTTCACTGGAACGACGTCGGCTCCTGGTCAGCGATCTGGGATGAGTCAGCTCAGGATCCTGAAGGCAATCACCTCGAAGGTGATGTCATTGCCTTGCAGACGCGCGATTCATATGTATTGGCGGGTGAACGCCTCGTTTCCACGATCGGGGTCAAGGATCTGGTGATCGTGGAAACGGCGGACGCCGTCCTGGTTGCAGCGAAAGACCGGGTGCAGGATGTCAAGGATGTGGTTGCGAAGCTGAAAGCCCAGCAGCGGGAAGAACATTCGGTTCACACCGAGGTCTTTCGCCCCTGGGGCAGCTACGAGACCGTCGAAATCGGAAATGGGTATCTGGTCAAACGCATTACCGTAAAACCCGGGGCGGCTTTGTCCCTGCAGAAACATCACCACCGGTCGGAACACTGGATCGTGGTTCGCGGCAGTGCGGAAGTCGTGTGTGACGACAAGGTTTTCGTCCTCGCGGAAAATGAAAGCACCTACATTCCGCTTGGCTCCAAACACCGCTTGTCGAATCCAGGCCAGCTGCCACTGGTAATGATCGAGGTGCAGGTGGGTGGTTACCTCGGCGAAGACGACATTGTTCGATTTGATGACGTCTACGGGCGTGTCAGCGCCGGCTGATCACTGAATTCAGCCGGTTCCTCCCCGGGAGGGCTGTAGCGTCGCAGCGCCGAGGAGTAGTCTGGCCGCATGGCCGGTCGTATTCCCCAGTCTTTCATCAATGAACTGCTTGCCCGCATCGACATTGTCGATGTGATCGATCCACGTGTTGCACTGAAAAAAGCCGGCAAGGACTACAAAGCCTGCTGTCCGTTTCACGACGAGAAGACACCCTCGTTTACGGTCAGCCAGCAGAAACAGTTCTTTCACTGTTTTGGCTGTGGCATGAGTGGTACCGCGCTCACTTTTCTCATGGAGTACGAGCGGCTCGAGTTTGTCCCGGCGGTCGAAGCGCTCGCGGCGATTGCGGGTCTCGAGGTGCCGCGGGAAAACAGCACCCTGCAGCCGGCACCCGACGGCAGGCTCTACGAGGTCATGGAGCGGGCGCAGCGGTTCTTTGTCAGCCAGCTGAAGACTCATCAGGCCGCGATCGAATACCTGAAGAACAGAGGCGTTTCCGGCATCACTGCCCGCGATTTCGGAATGGGGTACGCGCCACCAGGGTGGAATAGCGTTGGTACCGCCCTCAACGATGTGCCAGAAACAACGTTGCTTGAACTCGGCTTGTTGTCGCGGAATGAGCAGGGCAGAGTCTACGACAAGTTTCGCGAACGCATCATGTTCCCGATCCGGGATGTGCGTGGTCGGGTGGTCGGATTCGGTGGACGGGTTCACAAGCCGGAAGATGGCCCGAAGTACCTGAACTCTCCGGAGACACCAATCTTTCACAAAGGCCAGGAACTCTATGGCCTCTACGAAGCACGCCGGGCGATTCGCAAACTCGAACGACTGATCGTTGTCGAGGGTTACCTGGACGTCGTGTCAATGGTGCAGGCGGGTATGGCCAACTGTGTTGCGGCGTTGGGTACCGCAATCTCCACTGACCAGATGCGCAAGTTGTTCCGCTATGTTGATGAAGTCACCTGTTGCTTTGATGGCGACCGCGCGGGACGCCAGGCTGCGTGGCGGGCGCTGGAAGCGACCTTGCCGATCCTCACGGAAGGGAAACGTTTGCGATTCACCTTTCTGCCAGAGGGTGAAGATCCTGACAGTTATGTGCAGAAGTTCGGCAAGCAGCGCTTCCTTGAACAACTGGACGGTGCCATCCCTGTTGTCGATCACCTTTTCGCGACACTCTCGCAAGGGCTCAACCTGAACAGCCTGGATGATCGCGCCCGATTGGCAAGTCTGGCGGCGCCACATATCGAGGCTGTTCAGCCCGGAATCCTCAAGCAGATGATGGCTGCCCACCTCCAGGGCCTTACCGGATCAAGATTGCCTTTAGCGGCTGTACCGGTGAGAGCCGCTCAAGGTCGTGTGCGCGAGCGCCCTTCAGCCCACAAACGCCTCGAGGAACAGCTCTACGGCCTTCTCTTGCGCAAACCCCACGTTGCCGTCGGCGTTGATCTCCCGCCGGTTTTCGAGGCGAGTAGCCCACTGGCGGTGATGATGGGCTATGTGCACAGCCATCCAGATGCTACGGGCGATGAGCTGCTTGCGCTGTGGATGGGGGATAATTTGTACGATCGGTTCCTCGAACTTTCGTCGCGGACCTTGGTGGTTGACGACGACGTTGCGCTCAAGGCGGAATTTATCGAGTCAATTCAGAGGCTTGCTAATAGCCGACAGCGAGAATCGCGCAGACTGATGTTGCAGGAAATCCGTCAGGAACCCTCCGTGGACGCGCTCCGTAGGCTACAGGCCTCGCGCGAGCCGCTCGACCAACCACCGGTGGAGTAGTCCGCTTCGCAGGCTCCGGGAGACGGGCGTGTGAGTTGGTCCTTGCCGCGCCGATTCCCGGCTGGCTAGAATGCGCCACTCTCGCCGGGCACGGTAAAGTACCTCACGGCTGAGCCACTCATAAAAACGCGCTCACAATACGCCAGGTAACGCCCCTTCCAGCGCCGGCCATTTCGGACATGGTTTAACGGCCATGTCTTGATCGCGCTTGTGCGTCAGTCGCTAACCCGAAAAATATTTTTTAACACGGTTCACCGATTGTTTTCCCAATGGTTTTTCCAAAGTGTTTTTCCTAACTGAGGTGCCATGAGTAATTCAGCAGTCAGTTCGCAGCAATCCCGCCTCAAGGAGTTGATTGCCAAAGGCAAGGAGCAGGGCTTCCTGACGTACGCGGAGGTGAATGACCATCTGCCGGACGACATATCCGATCCGGAGCAGATAGAAGACATCATCCGCATGATCAACGACATGGGCATCACGGTGTATGAAGCTGCACCCGATGCCGATGAATTGCTCACCACCGAAGAAAACACCGCCGATGAACTGGCAGCGGAAGAAGCTGCTGCGGCGCTGGCTGCAGTTGAAACGGAAGCAGGCCGAACCACTGACCCAGTGCGTATGTACATGCGCGAAATGGGTACCGTCGAACTGCTGACGCGCCAAGGCGAAATCACAATTGCGAAACGCATCGAAGAGGGTATTCGAGACATGCTCTCTTCGGTTGCCGGTTATCCGGGTACCGTGGATTACCTGCTCAATACTTACGAGGAAGTTACCGCCGAAAACAAGCTCGGTGATTTGCTGATTGGTTACCTCGATCCGACCGATGATGTACCGGAAGCCACGCAAGTGGTGCCGATAGCGAACGAGAATGCGTCCGACGACGAGCTGGCGGAAGAAGAGGAAGAGGGTGAGAAAGGCCCGGATCCGGTAGAGGCCAAGCGTCGATTCACGATCCTCAAGAAGCAGTGGGCGAAAACCCAGAAAGCCATCAAGGAACATGGCATCGAAAGCAAACAGGCGAAAGTTCAGATGGAACAGCTCGCCATCGACTTTTCACCATTCAAGCTGGTGCCGCGCCATTTCGACGAGATCATCGACATGCCGCGCCAGGGGCTCGCCATCGTGCGCAAGTACGAGCGCGTCATCATGAATCTGTGTGTGAAGCAGGCGGGCGTGCCACGCGACGCGTTTCGCCGCGCCTATGTTGGTAACGAAACGACTTCGACCTGGATCAACAAGCTGGCCAAAGCGAAAAAAGACTATTCGTCGCGCATCGAACTTTACCGCGAGGAGATCTCCCGGGCGCAGAAGCGGCTGAAATCCGTCACCAAAGACACCGGGCTCACCATTTCCGACATCAAGGACATCAATCGCAATATGGCGATGGGTGAGGCGAAAGCGCGGCGGGCGAAGAAAGACATGGTGGAGGCGAACCTCCGCCTGGTGATTTCCATTGCCAAGAAGTACACCAATCGTGGTCTTCAGTTCCTTGACCTGATCCAGGAAGGCAACATCGGCCTCATGAAAGCGGTGGACAAGTTCGAATATCGTCGCGGATATAAGTTCAGTACTTATGCCACGTGGTGGATCCGTCAGGCCATTACTCGATCCATTGCTGACCAGGCGCGAACCATTCGTATCCCCGTACACATGATCGAAACCATCAACAAACTCAACCGCGTCAGCCGGCAGATGCTCCAGGAAATGGGTCGTGAACCGACACCGGAAGAGCTCGGTCAGCGTATGGAGATGCCGGAAGACAAGGTTCGGCGCGTTCTGAAGATCGCCAAAGAACCGATCTCGATGGAAACCCCGATCGGTGATGACGAGGACTCGCATCTTGGCGACTTCATCGAGGACATCACCATAGGTTCACCAATCGAACTGGCGACGGGTGAAGGTCTGCGTGAAGCGACACGGGAGGTCCTGGCGGGACTCACCGCCCGGGAAGCAAAGGTGCTGCGCATGCGCTTTGGCATCGATATGAACACCGACCACACACTCGAAGAAGTGGGCAAGCAGTTCGATGTCACACGCGAGCGTATTCGGCAGATCGAAGCCAAGGCGCTGCGCAAACTGCGCCATCCGAGTCGTTCTGAACACCTGCGTTCCTTCCTCGATGAATGGACGGAGAGTGGTCGGAGGCGCTGATCGGAGGTTGAGATCGCAGGCGCTGATCGGGGCTTTTCCGGCGCCCATTTGATAGCCTTGTACTTGTTTCAACTCCCGCACTTCATGTGCGGGAAAGAGATACGGGCCTATAGCTCAGTTGGTTAGAGCGGTGGACTCATCTGCATGCGAGAGGCAGCAGCAGTGCAGCCAGCAGCAAAAAAGGTGCGCTCACGATCGAAAGGCGTGAGATGAACGGGATGAATTCAGGGAAACCGTAGTAACGGTCGGGTTTTTCGACCCGCCGGTACCGGCAATCCTGAGCCAAGCCGGTGGTACACCACCGGAAGGTGCAGAGACTACCTGAGGGGTGTGGTGATGCCACGAGACCCCTTCATGACAGGCAAGAGCGTCCCGCACCCCAAGCGAACATTCGCCGGGTGATGAGATAGTCCGCTCCCGCCGGAAACGGTGGGGTCAGTGAATCCATTGGTCCCAGGTTCGAGCCCTGGTGGGCCCACCAATTTCAGTCACTGTTCCGGGGTAAGTAACGCCCGGCACAATCATCAGGAGGACGAACTCCGCATGGCTTCATTGCGTCTGTGGCCACGCGATCAGATCGAGTTCGCAGGCGCCCTGATCGTCGGTTGTTTTGCAGCGGTGCTGCTCCTCACATCGCAGAGCGGCGCCAGCGTGCTGACCTACGTGCTGACGCTTTTTGTGCTGTTCCGCGCGGCACAATGGAGCGATATCGCGAAAACTGATCTGTTCATAATGATCGCTGCGCTTTTGTTTTATCTCTCGGTGTCGGTGTTCTGGTCGAGTGAATGGGAGTTGCGCGACTTCGGGTCTCATTTCGTCCGCTTCCTGCTCGTCAGTGCCTTCATCGTCGCTGTTGCGGAAGTACGATTGCGCGGCCAGATCCAGCGTTGGCTGCGCAGGACGCTGACGATCGTCGGTGGCGGTGCGATCTGCGCGGCCCTCATCAACCATCTGGTTTGGCCTCCTGCTGATGGCCGCCTCAACGGACTCGGTCAGCTCGACACGCACGTCATCGCCGCCCTTGTGTACGGCATCGTCGCAGTGCTCGCGCTGCAGGCCGTGCTGCGGGAACAGGGTGCGTTCTGGCGGGTCTCCGGAATTGTCACGATCCTGGTCGCTGCCTACGCAATCTGGGGTTCAGATTCTCGCAATGCGTGGGTGAGTGTGGTGTTTGGTCTGGCGATCCTGTTGCTCGCGGAGAAACTTGCGGACCGGCAACGATTCGTCGCGAGCGTATTGTCAGTGGCGTTGCTCGGCGGTGTGATGCTGGTCGCGTTGTTTGTGATGGATGGTACCCGTGAACTGCTTCTGCCGAGAGGGACGAGCTTCAGACCAGAAATCTGGGACCAGGCCATGGCCCGCATCCTCGACGGTCACTTGCTGTTTGGTCTTGGCATCAACACGCCTAACGATTTTGATCTGGAAGTAACCCACGTTCTCCATCCCCACAACCTCTATCTCTCGGTCCTGTACCAGGGCGGGCTCGTCGGCCTACTACTGTTTCTCGGTGTGCTATGGAAGACGATCATCGAACTCCTGCGTCATTACGACGACCCTGACGCCAAGCTCGCATTAGGCATCCTTGCGGCCGGATTGCCCGCCTACCTGCTCGACGGCCATGAGCTTCTCGACAAGATCGGCTCCACCTGGTTCCTCATCTGGCTGCCAGTTGCCATCGCCGTTGGATTGCGCTGGTCGAGGTCTCTTCGCGAAACCTGATCCGGCGTTCAGAAACGCAGGAGATCCGCTGTCAGGGTTTCGAGATCGACAATGCCAACGGCGTTGTAACCGGTCATGTGGCCCGCACACTCCCCGGGGTTGAAGATGAGGCGGTCGGCGGTGCGCTCGTGACGGTACACGTGGGTGTGCCCATGAACGACCAACGCATGGTGATCTTGCAGGGACGGTTTAATCTCCAACGGATCATGCACCACCAGAATTCGACGGTCGTGCCAGTGCAGATCCAGTGGTGCTTCAAAGAACCGGAAACCCAGCTGTTGTGCGGCAGTTTCCAGGGCTTCGCGCTCGCCAACATCGTTGTTGCCGTACACACCCCACAGGGGCACACGCAGCGCGGCAAAGGTCTCGAGCGTCTTTGGTTGTGAAATATCACCGGTGTGAATCACACGTTCGACGCCAGACTCATTGAACAGTTCAACGATGCGGCGGACGTTCTTGAGGTTGTTGTGGGTGTCGCCGACAACTCCGATTCTCATGGGTAAGAATCCCCTGCACAAAAAAACGCCGGGTTTCCCCGGCGTTTCTGCAGTGCCTTTTCAGGGTCAGACTTTTTCGAGGATATGGATGCCACACGCACTACCAAGCCCGATCACGTGGGTCATGCCGATACGCGCGCCTTCGACCTGACGCTTGCCGGCTTCACCACGCAGGTGTGTGGATACCTCATAGATGTTGGCGATGCCGGTAGCGCCAAGCGGATGCCCCTTGGAAAGCAGACCGCCGGAGACGTTCACCGGGATCTTTCCACCGAGTGCTACCGCACCAGTGTCGATCATGCGTCCGGCTTCACCGGGACCACAAAGGCCGAGGTTTTCGTAGTGCAGAATCTCTGCGGTGGCAAAACAGTCATGCAGTTCCACCAGATCGATGTCTTCAGCACCGAGCCCTGCCATTTCGTAGGCCTTCTTCGCCGCGATACGCGTACAGGAATTCACGTCCGGCATGACGAGGTCACGTTCCTGCCATGGATCGGAAGTCAGTACCGAGGCGCGCACCTTGATGGCCCGTTTCATGAGCCCGAGTTCGCGGGCTTTTTTCTCGGATGCGATGACTGCCGCCGCGGAACCGTCGACGTTCACTGAACACATCAGCTTGGTGTTCGGATAGGAGATCATCTCGGCGTTCATCACCATCTCAAGCGGTGTTTCCATCTGGTACATCGCTTTCGGATTGAGTGTGCTGTGGTGGTGGTTCTTCACCGATACCTTGGCAAACTGTTCGAACGTCGTGCCGTACTTGCGTGAATGTTCGAGCCCGGCTTCGGCAAAGACGGAAGGCATGGTTCCGGAACCCAACAGACCTTCACGCGGGATACCGGTACCACCACCGGCACCGCCGAGCAGACCCTTGCCCATCTGTTCGACACCGACACAAAGCACGAGGTCGTAGAGACCAGCCTTGACTGCAGCCCAGCCTTCCCGGAATGCGGTTGCGCCAGTGGCGCAGGCATTGGATACGTTGACGACCGGAATACCGGTCTGACCGATTTCCTGCAGTATGCGCTGGCCGACCATGCCAGCTGCCTGACCCAAGTTGCCACAGTAGAGCGCTTCCATGTCCTTGATGGTCAGGCCGCAGTCATCGAGGGCCATCAGAGCGGCCTGGGCGCCGATTTGCGGTACGGTGCGGTCCGGGAAACGCCCGAACTTGATCATGTCCACGCCAACAACATATGCATCAATCATGCTTGCGTCTCCTTAGGCGGATTTGGGTTGGAAAAAGTAGGACAGGTACGAATTGCCTTCCCGGTCCTTGCGGCCGAGGGCATCGGCAAAAACCACATCAACCGGCATGTCGAACTTGATCTTCGCCGGATCCGGTTCGATGTTGATCAGGTTGCCTTTGATTGCGGTGCCGTCATCGAGATCGACGATCGCGCTGACATAAGGTACGGCGATGCCGGGAAATGAGCGGTGGACAATCGAGTAGGAATACAGCTTCCCGGAATTGGGCAGCCGTTTTGGCGCCATCTGATCGCGTGCGCCACACTTGGAACAAACCTGACGCACACCCAGGAATGTCGCCTTGCAGGCGCCACACTGATAGCCCTCGAGATAGGGCTCGCCACTTTCCGGGATCTTGAGATAGCTGACGGCTGGTAATGGCTTCGTACTCAACGGGCTCCCCCTGATTTTTTTCTTGCGATCGGAATACGGTCAGTTCGGTAAGGGCCGGCAAAACCGGCGCCTTGGGCATCAAATCAACCGGACTATACTCCCGGCGGCCGAATCCGTTAAGGCGCACTTTTTGCCGTTCAGGCGTATCGGCGGGACGAACAGCAGACGGGAGTGGTCTCTATGCGATCGGTAAAAGTCAAAGACTACATGTCGACGCGAGTGATTACGTTCCGGCCGGAAACCAACGTGGTTGAAGCCATGCGGGCCTTCCTGGACCACAACATCTCCGAAGCTCCAGTGATCAGTGAAGACGGCCGAGTGGTCGGCATCCTGTCCGAAGCCGACTTGATGCGGGCGGTCATCCAGGACAGCTATTACGATGAAGCCGGCGGCATCTTCGGTGACTTCATGAAATCGCCGGTGGAGACCATCAACTCCTATGACGACATCTACAGCGTTGCCGAGAAGTTCATCGCCGACGGCAGACGCCGCTATCTGGTGGTTGATGATGGCCACCTGGTGGGCCAAGTCAGTCGTTCGGACGTGCTGCGGGCAGCTGAGGATTTCCCTCAGCGCAGGTAGTCTGCGAAGGCTCGGTCCGAGTTGGAAAAAGGCTCAAGGCTTGAGCAGCTCCGCGAGCAACTCATTTACCGATTTCGGGTTGGCGGTGCCTTTGGTTTTTTGCATGACCTGGCCGACGAAGAAGCCGAGTACCTTGGTCTTCCCCGTGCGGAACTGTTGAACCTGGTCGGGGTTAGCGGCGATCAGCTCACCGATCAGGCTGCGCAGCGCATCGCGGTCATCCATCTGGCGAAGGCCTGCCGCGTCGATGATGGCATCGACTTCCCCACCAGAGTCCCACAAGGTGTCAAAGACTATTTTGGCGGTTTTTGAGGACAGAGTGCCATCACTCAGCCGGCAGATGAGTTGGCCGAGGCAGAGAGCAGGAACCGGACAACCGTCGATCATCAGACCGGATTCGTTCAGGCGCGCGGATACGTCGTTGATGAGCCAGTTGGCAGCAAGCCTCGGATCGGCTCCCGTCGTCAGAACCGCCTCAAAGTAGATCGACAGATCCGGATCGTCAGCGAGGGCGGCAGCAACGACGCCCGCGAGACCGAAGGATGATTGATAGCGCACGGCGCGCGCCGCAGGCAGCTCCGGCATGGAACTGCGCACTGCTTTGATGAGATTTTCATCAAGAACCAGCGGCAGCAGATCCGGATCCGGAAAGTAACGGTAATCCTCGCTCGATTCTTTTACCCGCATGGTCCGGGTTTCATTGCGCTCGGCGTCATAGAGCCGGGTTTCACGAATGATCGTGCCACTGGATTCAAGCACATCGATTTGCCGTTCAATCTCGTAGTCGATGGCTTTTTCAACGAACCGGAACGAGTTGATGTTCTTGATTTCGGTCCGGACACCGAGTTCGGTTTGGCCCACCCGGCGCACGGATACGTTCGCGTCGCAGCGCATGCTGCCTTCCTGCAATTGGCCATCACAGATGCCGATGCTTCGAACCAGCAACCAGAGCGCCTTGAAGTAGGCGGCCGCATCCGCTGCTGTGCGAAGATCAGGTTCGGAAACGACTTCAAGCAGGGGCGTTCCGGCCCGGTTGAGGTCGATACCGCTCTGCCCAGGCAGAAGCTCATGCACACTCTTGCCCGCGTCTTCTTCGAGATGAGCGCGGGTTATCCGGATCGACAGAGGTTGCCCGTTCGCGCCGGTAAACGTGAGTACACCTGCACCCACCACCGGCCGCTCGAACTGGCTGATTTGATAGCCCTTCGGGAGATCCGGGTAAAAGTAGTTCTTCCGCTCAAAGGTGCTGTGTTGGTTAAGTTGGGCATTGATGGCGAGACCAAACCGGATGGCCATTCGCACGGCTTCGAGGTTGAGCACCGGCAATGTCCCGGGCAGTGCTAGGTCGATGGGGCAGGCCTGGGCGTTGGGCGCGGCGCCGTACGCTGTTGCTGCTCCGGAGAACAGCTTGCTCGCGGTCATGAGCTGGACGTGGACCTCCAGGCCAATGACCGCCTCATATCCCCGCAGATCGGCGCTCACGACAAGACCGCCGCATCCGCAGTCTGGCGGTGCCAATCCGTCGACTGCTGGAAGTGCACACCGAGTGACAGCAGCAGATCCTCACGGAAGTGGGGAGCGATCAGCTGCATTCCATATGGTAAGCCTTCAATGAATCCACATGGCAAGGTCATCGCAGGCAATCCGGCGAGGCTCACCGGAGTGGTGTAGATGTCCTGTTGGTACATCGCAACCGGGTCGTGCGTGAGCTCTTCGCGCCGAAATGCCGGGCCCGGTGTGGTGGGCGCCAAGAGCACATCGACATCTGCAAACGCGGTCAGAAAATCCTGTTGGATGAGACGGCGGATGCGCTGTGCCTTCTGATAGTAGGCTTCGTAGTAGCCTACCGAGAGTGCGTACGTGCCAGTCAGGATGCGCCTTTTCACTTCGGTGCCGAAGCCGTCGGTTCGCGATTGAACGTACAAGGTCCTGAGGTCCACGGCGTCTTCCGCTCGACGGCCGTATCGAACACCGTCGAAGCGGGAGAGGTTGGCGGACGCTTCTGCTCCAGAGATGACGTAGTAGGCCGGAATCGCTGGGCGGGAATGTGGCAGATCGACCTCGGTGACCGTATGCCCGAGTGATTCAAGGGTTTTGCGGGCTGCTTCCAGACATTCTTCGGCATCGCCCCGCAAACCATTGAAGTACTGGCGTGGCATACCGAGACGAAGTGGGGAGGGAGAACTCGGCGGCACACCGTTGCGCAGCGCATCGAGCCAGTCGTCTTCGCGGGCAGCGCTGGTTGAATCGAGCGGATCAAAACCCGCCATGGTGGCAAAGAGTGTGGAGCAGTCCTCGACGGAACGGGCGAACACCCCGCCCTGATCAAGACTCGATGCGAAGGCGATCATGCCATAGCGTGAAACGCGCCCATACGTTGGTTTCAATCCGACCACGCCGCAGAACGATGCCGGCTGACGTATGGAGCCGCCGGTGTCAGTACCTGTAGCGAGCGGTGCCTGGCCTGCGGCGACTGCGGCGGCGCTGCCCCCGGAGGAACCGCCAGGCACCCGGGACAGATCCCAGGGATTCGCGACCGGTCCGAAAAAAGAATTTTCGTTCGACGATCCCATCGCAAACTCGTCCATGTTGGTCTTGCCAAGCATGACGGCGCCGGAGGCGCGAATTCGTGACGTTGCAGTGGACTCATACGGCGCGACGAAGCCCGACAACATCCGCGAACCGCACGTGGTGCGCAAACCAGAGGTACAGAACACATCCTTGCACACCCACGGTATCCCGGTCAGCGGTTGTGCCTCGCCATTGCGGATCTTGATATCCGCACTCTTCGCCGCTGCCAGTGCGCCTTCAACGTCGATCGTGATGAAGGTGTTCAGTCGGCTCTGCTGTTGTTCGATACGCTTCAGGAAATGCTGCGTGAGTTCGAAGCTCGATAGGTCTCCGGCCCGAAGCGCCGCCGCGAGCGTACGCACATCCGCCCGGGATAGCTCGTGATTCAACAACTCGGCGTACTCATTCAACGAAGCGGGGTACGACGTAGTAACCGTCGTGGGTGTGGGTCGTGATTTGCTGCAGTGCAGCCCGATCCACCTGTTCAATAATCTTGTCTGCACGCAGTCTTTGCTGCATGTCGAGGGGATTTGCCATCGGTACCACCCCATCAGTCGTAACGGCCTGCATCGAATCGATCATGTTGATGATGTTGGCCAGGTCGCCTTGCACCAGTTCGCGCTCCGCCGCAGTCAGTTTCAGGGCAGCAAGGGCACAAAGATGGTCAATGTTGATGCTGGACATCGGGTCCTGCTCGTCTTGGTGGCGTTCTGATGGTGTCGAGGGGTTCACCCGCAGGTCAACCGGGCGCGAAGCCTAATTGATTGAAATCGGATTGACCATTACAGTGTGAGCGCCCACAGACACCCCGTCCTCCGGTCGCCTTCTGCGGCATTAGCCAACACCTGACGAGTGACATCCGGCACAGCAGCACACCAGTAAAAAAGCACACCATCAACGGCACACCAGCAAAACAAGAGCCAAACGCCAAACATGTTCAAGTTCATTCGTGGGTTGTTCTCGCGTGACATCGCCATCGATCTTGGCACCGCCAACACGCTGATCTATGTACGCAACCAGGGCATCGTTCTCAACGAGCCGTCCGTGGTCGCCATTCGTGTTCAGGGTAACCAGAAGACAGTGGCTGCAGTTGGGCTCGATGCCAAACGCATGCTTGGGCGGACACCCGGCAACATCACGGCCATTCGACCGCTACGCGACGGCGTGATCGCCGACTTCCTGGTCACCGAAAAGATGTTGAAGTACTTCATCGCCAAGGTGCACGAAAACTCCTTTATCCGTCCGAGCCCGAGGGTCCTTGTGGGCGTCCCCTGCAAGTCGACAGAAGTAGAGCGTCGGGCGATACGCGAGAGCGCGTTGTCCGCGGGTGCCCGTGATGTCCGCCTGATCGAAGAACCCATGGCGGCAGCCATCGGTGCGGGGCTGCCTGTGCATGAGGCCATCGGTACGATGGTTGTCGATATTGGCGGCGGCACGACAGAGATCGCCATCATTTCCCTCAATGGGGTCGTTTATTCCGACACGATTCGTGTTGGTGGTGACCGCTTCGATGAAGCCATCGTTGCCTACGTACGGCGTACGCAGGGCAGCCTGATTGGTGAAGCCACAGCCGAACGGATCAAGCAGGAAATCGGTGCAGCCTACCCGCAGAAGGAGGTTCGCGAGATCGATGTGCGCGGCCGCAACCTCGCCGAAGGTGTGCCGCGGTCGTTCACCCTCAACAGCAATGAAATCCTCGAAGCACTGCAAGAACCGCTGTCGATGATCGTCCAGGGAGTGAAGTCCGCATTGGAACAGTGTCCACCTGAACTGGCATCGGATATTGCCGAGACAGGCTTCGTGCTGACGGGCGGCGGTGCGCTGCTTCGGGACCTCGATACGCTGCTCGCGGAAGAAACCGGATTGCCGGTGATCGTTGCTGAAGATCCCTTGACCTGTGTCGCCCGCGGCGGCGGCAAAGCCCTTGAAATGATGGAACAGTCGGGTAACTTCAACCTCTTCACCGGCGAATAGTCCGTGCGAATGACGCTGACCGCGGGAGCGTCCCATTAAGGCCCTGTTCGCCCGCGAATCAGGCGCGGGTTACCTTCTCCTGGCGCTGGTCATCGTCTCGATTATCGTCATGACGATCGACAGGAGTACCCGCCTGCTCGAGCCGTTACGTGAAACCGTACTGACCTTGCTCACACCGGTGACCGTACTTGGCGAATCTCCCTACCTGTTGGGCCGCATTGCGGCCGATACGCTGGCCAGCCGTGAATCACTCGAAGCCCGACTGAAGGCGCTGGAGGCTGACAATCTGGCGTTGTCACACCTCGCGCAACAGTACCGGGTACTGCGGGAAGAGAATGACCGTTTGCTGGCGCTGGCCGGCAGCCGCGCGCGGCTGCCGGTCGATGTGCTCGCCGCAGAAATCATCGGTATCGTTCCCACAGCCAATTCCCATCAGGTCATCGTCGACAAGGGTCGACGCGAGGGCGTTGCAGCCGGGCAGGCGGTAATCGACGCATCAGGCCTCTTCGGTCAGGTGATTGAGACCGGCCAATACACCAGCCGGGTACTGTTGGTCGCAGATCGAGACCATGCGGTCCCGGTGGAAATCAACCGCAATGGTGTGCGCAGTGTTGCCGGCGGCAGTGGACACATCGACCGGCTCGAGCTCGAATTCGTTCCAGTGACGACCGACATCAAACCCGGTGATCTGGTGGTGACTTCAGGTCTTGGCGGCCGATTCCCGCGAGGCTATCCGGTCGGTGAGGTGAAGGCGGTGAGCATCGATCCGATTTCGAGCTTTGCCGTGGTCAGCGTCAAGCCGGCAGCACAGCTCGACCGTTCCCGCCACGTACTCATCACTGTCGGCGAGATCCCGGAAGTGTTGCTCTCGCTGGACGGCGTGGCCCCTGAAGCAACACCGAACCCGCTGCCCGCAGCCCCTTCGAGCGATGCCACCGCACCCTTGACTCCTGGCGCCGCGGAAGGTCCACAGTGAATCCTGCCCGGGGTGGCTGGTTCATTGGCCTGACGCTGTTCCTGGCACTTGTACTGGCGGCGATCCACCTGCCGCAGGAGTGGCCTGAGTGGCTCGGCTGGATGCGCCCGCAGTGGACTGCTGTCGTCGTGTTTTTCTGGGTGTTGCACTTTCCTAACCGCTTCGGCCTGATCTGGGCCTGGGTGCTCGGCGTGTTACTCGACGTGCTGCAAGCGGATCCGCTCGGGCTCAATGCGCTGTCGCTGGCGACGATAACGTACGTGACCTGGAAGCTGTACGAACGCTTGCGGATGTATACGGTGGTGCAGCAGTGTGGGGTTGTTTTTCTGTTGACCGCAGCCGCAGAACTGTTCCGGTTGCTCGTTCACGCGCTCTGGCTGGATCGGGAGATTTCGTTCCTGTTCATCACTGGCGCGTTGATGAGTGCGTTGATCTGGCCACCTGTTGAGGCGTTGTTGTTGCAACTCTCCAGCCAGTTCAGGGTGGACGAGCGGGGGTGAAAGTCAGCTTGTGGCGCAACCAGTTCTGATTCTTGCTTCCCGATCACCTCGCCGTGCCGATCTGCTGCGGCAAATCGGTGTTCCGATTGAAGTTCTTGAAGCCGACATTGATGAGTCACCGCGGCGCGGTGAGGCACCGACCGCATGCGCCCGGCGTCTCGCCGAGCTCAAGGCCAAAACAGTGTTCGAACGCACCGCCGGTCGGTTGCCGGTTCTGGGGGCGGACACCATCGTGGTGGTGGGCGGCGTGCCACTTGGCAAGCCCGCGAGTGATTCGGAGCACCTGCGAATGCTCGAGCGCCTGTCCGGCCAGAGCCACGAAGTCGTCACCGCAGTCTGTCTAATGACGGCCCACCATGCCTTCAGTGAAGTCGTGACGACGACGGTCGAGTTCTCTTTGATCGAAGCAGAAACTGCTGCGGCCTATGTGGCAACCGGCGAGGGTCGGGACAAGGCGGGTGGCTACGGCATCCAGGGTATTGGCGGAATATTCGTCAAAAGGCTGGTCGGGAGTTACAGTGCGGTGGTCGGTCTGCCACTGGCAGAAACAGAGTCGTTTCTCCGTCAGGCTGGGCTGGATACGTGGCAGAACCGTCAGCATGAAATCTGAGCTCCTCATCAATGTCACCCCCTTCGAAACCCGGGTTGCGCTGGTGCTCGACGGTTTGTTGCACGAATTGCAGATTGCCAGGGCCAGTGGCGGCAGCCTTACGGGCAACATCTATCTGGGTCGTGTGGAGCGAATCCTGCCGGGTATGCAGGCGGCCTTCGTGGCAATCGGTCTCGACCGGCCCGGCTTTCTGCACGTACGCGATATCGCCCCGGGCAGCACGGGCGTAACACCGGCATTCGGCGACGGTTCAGCTGACAGCGCTGATGCTCTCGAGCCCGATATCGTGGAACTTCTCCATGAAGGCCAGCAGATTCTGGTTCAGATCAGTAAGGATCCGATTGGCAGCAAGGGCGCGCGGCTGTCGACAGACCTGGCGCTTGCATCCCGGTATGTGGTGGTGATGCCGTTCGATTCACACGTCGGGGTGTCCCAGCGAATCGAGGCGCCGGACGAGCGTGACCGGCTGCGCAGCACGATTGAGGCCATACGGAGCCGGGAACGGATTGCACTCGGCGCAATTGCGCGCACCGTGGCCGACGGAGCATCGGAAAGCCAGCTTGATATGGACCTCGCTTATCTGGCGCGCGTGTGGGAACGCGTTCGTCAGCGACGTTCGGAGAATCGGGCTCCGGCTCTGGTTTATGAAGAGCTGCCCATCCAGATCCGCGCCATGCGGGACATCGTCACGGCGGAAGTTGAAGCCATCACCATAGATGATGATCAGACTTATGAACGCGTCCGCCGCTTCGTCGATGAGTTTTTGCCGGAGTTTTCTGATCGAGTCCATCGCCACGCGGAACAACGGCCATTGTTCGAGCGCTACGGCATGGAAGATGAAATCCGCCGGGCACTTGATGCCAAAGTAGCATTGCGCTGTGGTGGTTCGCTGATCATCGAACAGACCGAGGCCATGGTGACGATCGATGTGAACACCGGTGGCAACCTCGGCAGCCGGACGCTCGAAGACACAGTCTTTCGCACTAATCTCGAAGCGGCCCAGGTGATTCCGCGGCAGCTGCGATTGCGGAATCTGGGCGGAATCATCGTCGTGGATTTTATCGATATGCATGATGAGGACCACAAGCGACAGGTGCTGCGGGCGCTGGAGAAAGCATGTGAAGGCGATTCTGCACGCCCTCGCATCGAGGGGTTTTCCGCGTTCGGGCTTGTGCAGATGAGCCGCAAACGAACCCGGGAGTCTCTGATTCGACAGATGTGTGAACCCTGTAGCGTCTGTGCCGGTACGGGTCATGTGAAATCGGCTGAAACGGCCTGCGTCGAGATCCTGCGCAGCCTGATGTATCACACCCGCCAGAACGTGAACGCATCGAAACACACTGGTTTTGTCGTTCGCGCGAGTCAGGCGGTCATCGACCGCTTGCTCGACGAAGATGCGCCACTGCTTGCGACCCTCAAGTCCGGGATGGAGAGGGCGGTTCGCCTGCAGGTGGAACCGTGTTATGGGCCGGGCCAGTTTGATCTGGTCTCTGTGTCTGCCGCACCACCGACTGCTGACTGAATCGCCCGGCATGCACCCGATCGCGCGCTGGCTGATGTTTCTGGCCAACTCCTTTCTGGTGATGTTCGCGCTGGTTCAGATCGCGGGTCGACTCCTTATGCCGGGACTTGCCGCCTTTGAACCCCGGATCAACGAGTTCCTGGCAGATCGGCACATCAGGATTGAGGGACTCGACGGCCGGTGGTTGCTCCTTAATCCGGTTGTCACGGCTTCACGTATCGTACTGCCAGCGGGCGAATTCCGGGGCATCGTGGTTCAACCCGACATTTTTGAATCTGTAATCCGCAACGACCTGGTGTTGCGGCGGGCAGCGGTCAGTGATGGGCATGTGGTGCTGGCGCGCGATGAGAAGGGATGGTGGCTTGCCGGCATGGAACGAACCGGCGGCGGATTTGAGTTGTCAGGCTTGTTCAACGAGAGCGACGAGATCTCAGCCGATTTGACTGTGACGCTGCTCGGCCCGGAACAGGCGTCCATCCGAAGCACGATCAGGGCGATCAACCGCGGCGGGCGAAGTGAGATCAGTTTGCAACTTACGCGTCCGGAGTTACCCCAGGCTCTTGCCATCCTCCGCATCAATCGCACGCGGGGTCTGCCGTGGCTGCGTCCACCGGGGCATGAAGGCGTACTTCTGGTTCGTGACTTCGACCTCCCTGTGCCACTGCTCAATCAGGCAGCTGTGAAGTTATCCCGGATCGATGGCGCCTGGAAGGTTGCGGATGGCGCCGGGCGTGGCCAGGTTACGCTGGATGACGTCGTCATTTCCGCAGCGGGAAGCAACCCCTTTGAACTCTCGTCAGAATTGCAGGTGTGGTCGGCAGGTTATGACTGGGGTGTGAGTGGTGATCTCGGCTTCAGCATTGATGACCGCAAGGCGTCGCTGCGTGGTGTGTCGGCGTGGCAGGCGAATGACCGCGTGGAAATCAAGGTTGATCACATCGACGCAGGAGAAGTGCTGGATCTGGCCAGGGATGTCGCCAAACCGGTAGAGAAAATCGACCGCTGGCTGGCTGGGCTCGATGCTACCGGGCAGGTGCGCAACGTCTGGGCCTTCGTTCGCCTCGGCGGCGAACCTGACGATCGCTGGTGGTTTGGTTATGGCGCGCAGGTGCTGAATGGACACGTACTGGCATTCAATGGTGTGCCAGCGGCGGATGGCGCCGATGCGGAAATCATCGGCTATGACCATGGTTTCCGGATATCACTCCAAGGCGACGATCTTAAGATCGGCTTTCCTGATCTCTTTGACAAACGCTGGAGTGCGACCGCGGCCAGCGGCTCGGTGGAGGTCTTTTTCAGACCAGGCTACAACGCGGTACGGGGCAGTGCGCTTGAAGCGACAACAGGTAGCGTCGTTGCCCGTGGCGGGTTCGGCGTTACCAACCCCGAACTCGTCGCGCGCAAGGGACTGGTCCTGCTGATCGAATCGGATGGGGCTACGTTAGCGGACGCGGTCGAGTTTGTTCCCCGTACACTTGGCGAGCAGCTGCGCAACTGGTTGCAGACTGCTCCGCAGGCAGGACGACTTGGCTCCGTTGCGTTCGCCTTCCAGGGACAGAACAAAGCCCAGGGGATTGAATACGCCAGACGGGTCGAGATCCGCACGAGTGTTGAATCACTCCGGCTGAACTACCACCCGGACTGGCCGGTCATCACCGATGTCGCCGGGCACCTAGCGGTGCGAGGCGATGACGCTTCTTTCGTGGCCTCCGGTGCCCGTGCCGGTTCGCTCGTACTCGACGGTAGCACTGTGGACGTGGTTGATCGCGTTGGCGAGGTTCGTATTGGTCTGTTGTCGCGAGGAGATGCAGCGGATTACCTCGGATACGTACGCGATTCTCCGCTGCTCGAGCGCATGGCGTTTGTTCGTCCGGAATGGGTGCTTGCAGGGGACATGAGTCTTGAAGGACAGGTCAGCGTACCGCTTCGAAGTGAACCGGAAATGGTTCGAAACGCGACAGCAACCCTCAGCGGAGAATTGCGGCAAGTCGCCGCGGAATTGCCCGAATTGAGACTGTCGTTGTCCGAACTGGTGGGGCCATTCCGGTTCGACACACCCAACGCGGTCAGTGCTGAGTCGCTAACGGGGCGTTTCTGGGGCGAGCCGATTACGATTGCGGCTGAACCGGCAGGGGATCATGTCCGCATCCGGGCGGAAGGTGACATGGCCGTCGCAACTGCGTTGATGATGGCAAAGCTCACTGATCCCGGATTTGCGTCCGGACGGTTCGCCTATGACGCGCGCGCGGATATAGCGGTGCGACCCGAGGCCGTCACTGAGATCGATGTCAGCTCTGATTTAGTCGGCGTTGCACTCGGGTTGCCAAAAGGTCTCGACCGTCTCGAAGAGGATTCAACGCCGTCAACACTCGGGATGCAGTTTCTGGATGAGTACGTGGTTGTTTCGTTCCAGTATCGGGATGTTCAGGGCTGGATGCACGTGGCCGAGTCGCCCCTGCGCGGGGCTGTTGGAATCGGGATCGATCCGCCGATCATCGATAGTGCAGATGATTTCCTGAAAGTCAGTGGCCGCTTGCGGCACCTTCACCTCGAAGCTTGGACGGGCCTGTTCGGCGGCACCGCGGAAGACGGGGTTGCTGGCTCACCAACCACTGCCACTCCCCCGGCCGGAACAGCCAGAGTCGTCGTGGAGAATCTGACTGTCGACCAGGCGTTTATCGGTGATCTCGGCTTTGATGACCTCACTCTGGATGTGGACATGAGTCCAGGTAAGAGCGTGTTCACGTTTAATGCCGAGAAGATTGGTGGGCAGGTCCTGATGGCTCGAGACCAGCCCCTCGGTGTGAACATCGAACGACTGCAGCTGCCACCGCCGCCGAAGCCGACTGAGTCGCCGGAGACGAGGGAGACAATTCTCAAGCGGCTTGGACCTGCACCGGATAAGGATCCGCTGCCAGATTCTCTTGTGGCCAGAATTCCGCCGATGGATGTAACGATTGGACGCATCCTCCGTGGCGAAGAAGACTGGGGCAGCTGGAAATTCGCGGTGCGCAAGCCAGCCGAACAGATCGCTGCGATCAGTGGGCTGGAAGCGGAAATCAAAGGGCTTCGTATTACATCAGCCGAGGGTGTGCAGTGGTCGGCTGCGGATGACCTCACCTCGTTCCGCGGCTCGATCACCATGGGTAACTTGGCTGAGGTGTTGCCGCAGTGGCGTTACGCCCCGAGTGTTGCCAGTGAATCGGCGGAGCTGAACGCTGATGTAACGTGGTCTGGTTCGCCGCTGAATCTCGGTATTGCCGGTATGGCCGGTACGCTCGGATTCACCGCGAAAAACGGGCGCTTTCTGGAGGTTGAGACCGGCAGCGGCGCAATGCGCATCATGAGCCTTTTCAGTTTTTCGGCGATCCTGAAGCGGCTCAATTTCAATTTCTCCGATGTCATCGGCAAAGGGGTCGGTTTTGAGACGCTGGATACCCGAATCGATCTTGCCAACGGCGTATTGACCTTTGTCGAGCCGATGGAAGTGAAGTCAACATCGTCGGATTTTCGCCTCGGCGGAAGCATCAACATGTATACGGGCCGGTTGAACAACGAGCTGGTCATGACATTGCCGGTCAGCAAGAACCTGCCCTGGTACGGCGTTTACATCGCCTTGGCGAATCCGCTCGTAGGGCTCGGAGTTATCGTTGGCGAACGTGTGCTGCGTAAACCACTCGAGCAGTTTTCCAGCGCCAAATACGAAGTCCGGGGTACGCTTGCCGTGCCGGAAGTGAAATTCGTTGAACTCTTCGATACCGAACTGACCACCGCTGCGGAGGTGACACAGACCACCCCGGCAAAAACACAGGATGCAAAACAATCACCCGCGAAGGAAGGAGATCAGACCGTGGTAACCGGAGTGAGTGAGTGATGTGGGATACCCGCACGATTGCAGACGAGGTTCTTGGTGGTGCCGGTCTGGATCTCGCCGGCGTCGAGACTGCGCTGTCTGAACTTGGCCGCCACCGGATCGATCTCGGCGAACTCTATTTCCAGCACCAGCGAATGGAAGCGTGGTCACTGGAAGACCGGATCGTGAAGGATGGTTCCTACTCCGTTGATCGAGGAGTAGGTGTGCGGGCAGTTTCGGGCGAGAAGACCGGGTACGCGTACGTTGAAGATATTTCGGCCAAGAACCTCCATGAAGCCATTGCCGCGGTTCGCGGCATTGCCCGCAGCGGCGGAGACGGAGCGGTGCGAGTGGGTGCGCCCCTTGCGGTGAAGCCGATGTACACCGGTGCTGACCCGATCAGTGGCCTCGATGAACGGTCCAAGGTGAACTTGCTGCGCGAACTGGATGCCACAGCACGGTCTATTGACGTGCGCGTTTCACAGGTGACTGTGCGTATCGCGGCGAGCCACGAGACCATACTTGTACTGGCAACCGATGGCACCTTTGCCGCAGATCGACGGCCGCTGGTGCGGCTTGACGTTTCCGTCATCGTCGACAGCAACGGGCGGCGGGAACGCGGCTCATCCGGGGGTGGTGGCCGCTTTGATCTGGCCGAGATCACGAGTCAGGGCGAGAGTCATGTGCGTGAAGCGGTGCGGATGGCACTGGTCAATCTCGATGCCCTGCCGGCACCGGCGGGTCCCATGCCAGTGGTTCTTGGACCAGGTTGGCCTGCAGTCCTTCTGCACGAAGCCGTAGGCCACGGGCTTGAAGGAGACTTCAACCGCAAAGGGACGTCGACATTCAGTGGGCGCATTGGCGAACTGGTCGCGTCGAAACACTGTACGGTCGTCGACGATGGCTCGATGTTCGGTCGCCGGGGCTCTCTGTCGATAGATGATGAGGGGACTCCCTGCCGGGAGACGGTACTCATCGAGAACGGCATTCTGCGAGGTTATCTGCAGGACAAACTCAACGCACGACTGATGGGCGCCTCGCTGACCGGCAATGGGCGTCGCCAGTCCTATGCGCATATGCCGATGCCCCGCATGACCAATACGTTCATGCGACCCGGGAAACATACCCCGGAAGAGATCATCGCCTCCGTGGACAAGGGCATCTACGCGGTGAATTTCGGCGGCGGCCAGGTCGACATTACTTCCGGGCAGTTCGTTTTTTCCGCCACGGAGGCCTATCTCATTTCAGGTGGCAAGGTGACTGAACCGATCAGGGGAGCAACACTGATCGGCAATGGTCCGGATGTGATGCGGCGTATCTCGATGGTAGGCAACGACCTCGGATTGGATCGGGGGGTGGGGGTCTGCGGCAAGGATGGTCAGTCCATACCGGTTGGAGTCGGGCAGCCAACGCTTCGTATCGATGAAGTCAACGTGGGTGGTACCCAGGCCTGAGCCATGCCCGGGTGGTTACAACAGGTCGTATATGTGGCGGTAGAGCGCACGTTTTTGCGTGCGGTGCTGGATGGGCTCAGTGGCTTTATCGACGCGACGCAGCTGATTCTGGATCAGTTCGCGATCAGCCCCTGGAAAGGCATCGAAGAACTCGGCAAGCGCGCCTGGATCATCACTCAGACGATCACGCCAAAGTTCCGCCTGATGGTGCCGGTAGATGGAGCGGGCGTCGGCGTGTTCCATTGTGGCTACCTGTGCATCCAGCGCTTCGGAATCAAACTCGCGCAGGTGCTTCCCGATCAACAGCATCTGGCGGCGCTTGGCACCGTGGCTGGTGAATCGTTGGAAGTCCTCGATGGCGTCGAGCAACGATTCGGGAAGATCGAGGCGGCTGAGCTGATCCCGGTTCAGCGCGACGAGTCTTTCACCAACCGCCTTGGCGTCCTGCGCCTGGCGCTTGTGAGCCGTACGCGAAACAGGTTCAGCGTCATCCGGCAAGGTTCTGGATTTCATTGGAGGGTTCCGGGAATTGACCATCGATATTAGCCAAAAACGGCAGGAGCTCGAAACGCTGGTTGGCAGGATACTGGAATCCGCACGGCGCAAAGGCGCGTCAGCCGCTGAAGTCAGTGCGAGTTTTGATACGGGTCTGTCCCTCAGCGTCCGGCAAGGGGACGTTGAGGTGGTTGAATTCAATCAGGACCGGGGCTTCGGCATCACCGTCTACTTCGGTCTGCGTCGGGGTTCTGCATCAACCTCTGACAACAGTGTGGAGGCGATGGAGTCGACGATCGCCAAAGCCTGTGAAATCGCACGCTTCACTGAAGAGGATCCACATGCGGGCCTTGCACCTGCAGAACTGATGGCTGGTGTTCTGCCCGAACTTGACTGCTGGCACCCGCGGACGATGACCAGCGATTCCGCCGCAACTCTCGCGCTTGCGTGCGAGGCCGCGGCACTCCACACAAGCGCGGGCAAGGTGCGTTCAGATGGTGCTTCTCTCAGCACGCATGAATCGTTACGTGTGTATGGTAATTCGCATGGATTCATCGGGTTCCACGCTGGTTCACGTTTTGGACTCAGTTGCATGACCATCGCGACAGATGCAGCGGGGGGAATGCAGCGGGACTACTGGTATACGGTCGGGCGGAAGTTCGAAGATCTGGAGTCGCCGGAATCTGTGGGAAAACGTGCAACGGAGCGAGCCCTGCGGCGGCTCTCGCCGCACAAGGCGCCCACCGGCAGATTCCCGGTGGCGTATGTACCTGAAGTTTCGAGTGGGCTGGTCTCCCATCTTCTGGGCGCGCTTTCGGGGGGTGCCTTGTATCGCAAGTCGAGTTTTCTGCTTGATTCACTGGGGCATCCAGTACTTCCTGCGGCATTCAGCGTCGTGGAGACTCCGCATCTGCAGGGGGCACTGGGAAGTGCGGCCTTTGACGGTGATGGTGTTGCCACCCGCCGCAAGCGGTTTGTGGAGGATGGCACCGTGATCAGCTATGTCTTGTCCGCTTACTCCGCTCGTCAGCTTGGTTTAGTCACTACCGGGAACGCTGGCGGCGTTCACAACGTTCAGATCGAAGGCACTCCGACACCGGTGGCTGACATCTACCGGAGCATGCACCGTGGGTTGTTGGTCACCGAATGTATGGGTCAGGGCGTCAATCTGGTAACGGGAGACTACTCGCGCGGCGCATCAGGGTTCTGGATTGAGAACGGCGCGGTGCAATATCCCGTTGATGAAGTCACCATTGCTTCAAATCTCAAGGAAATGCTGCTGGGTGTTGTCGCGGTTGGTGATGACGTGGACACTCGGGGCAACCTTCGCACCCCGACCATTTTGCTGAATGAAATGACCGTGGGTGGAACCGGCTGACTGGCGCTACCGGATTTTGCTTTCGCCACTCGTCAGGCGTACGCCCACGTGGCGAGGCCGAGGAATGCGAAAAAGCCCGTGACATCAGTGAAGGTGGTAAGGATCACACCTCCCGCGATGGCCGGATCAATTCCGAACCGCTGCAGGAGACCGGGCAGCAGCGTCCCGGCAAATGCTGCGGTTATGATGTTGATGATCATGGCAATACCAAGAACGATGCCAAGCGTCGCGTCACCGAACACCCATGTGGTGGTGAATCCCACGAGGATCGCCCAGAAGAGTCCGTTCAGGCAGGCCACCTTGAATTCCCGGCTGAGCAACCAGCGCAGATTGCCGCGGGCAACATGCCCGAGCGCGATGCCGCGGATGACGAGCGTCAGCGTCTGTGTTCCGGCAATTCCTCCCATGCTGGCCACGATGGGCATGAGCACAGCCAGCGCGACGACTTTTTCGATCGTGCCTTCGAATGCATTGATGACTGCGGATGCAAGAAACGCGGTGATCAGGTTGATGCCCAGCCATATGGCACGACGCGGAAAAGTGCTGCGTGCAGTGGCAAAGGTATCTTCCTCTGCGTCGAGGCCTGCCGGGGCGAGCACGGCTTCATCAGCCTCTTCGATGATCACGTCAACCACGTCATCAATGGTGATTCGACCGATTACCACACCGTCGTGGTTGACGACGGCAGCGGAGACGAGGTCCTGTTCGGCGAATATGCGCGCGACCGTGGTCGCGGATGCGTCAACCTCGATGGCCTCCGCTTCGGAGTTCATGATTTCGCGAACGTTTACGCTCGGATCGGAAGTCAACAACGCGGTCAGCGGCAACATGCCAACGTACTCATCATGGTCGTTCACCACGATCAGTGCATCGGTAGTTTCTGGCATCTCCTTGCGCAGCCGCAGGTAGCGCAACACCACATCGGCGGTGTGTCTTGGGCGTACGGTGATGGTGTCCGTGTTCATCATGCCGCCGGCAGTATCCTCCGGCCAGGACAGCACGGCTTCGAGCCGCAGCCGATCACTCTGGTCGAGCGCATCAAGCACCTGGCGGATCATCGTCTGCGGCAACTGTTGCAAGAGGTCGGCGAAATCGTCGGTTTCGAGCTCGTCAGCAATGGCAACCAGCTCAGCCATGTTCATGGTTTCGAGCAGTTCCGCAGAAACATCGTCATGAAGAAACTGCAGGACCTGGACCGAAAAATCGTCGTCGACGAGGTCCCAGATCACGCGCCTGGCTTTTGGCGGTATCGACTCGAGCAGGGTGGCGATCTCCACCGGACGCATGGACTCGAGGAGTACGCGGGTTTCAGCGGACGTTTGCGGAAAACGACCGCGAAGAACGTCGCCGAGTTGTTCCTGCACTTCAGACACCATTGCAGACTTCCGTTAGCGGGCTGTTGAAAAGGCAACCTGTTAGGTGGCTGTGCCAATCAGGGGCGGCGCGATTGTGCACCAACGAAGGGCTGAACGTGTGATCACGTGCTATGCCGCCCGTTACTGACAGGAAGGGATCAGTCCGGTTCACCGAATCGGTTGGCGATGAGGTTGGCCATGGTTTCAATGGCTTCCTCCTCATCGCTGCCGGTCACACGCAACAGGAGCTCGGTACCAACCGGCGCTTCAAGCATCAGCACGGTCATGATGCGTTTGCAGTCTGCTTTGCGGCCGGTCTTCTCGAGCGTGATTTCACTGGCAAATCCTTTGGCTGCGTCGACGAGGACTTTCGCTGCACGTGCATGGACGCCGAGGCGATTGACAATGGTAACCTGGCGTTCAGCCATGGCTTGAAAGGGTTCTGCGTGAGGTGGCGCGGAGGCTAAGCCAATTCCCGATGACGCACCAGTACGTCCACTTCCCGGGTTGAAAACAGCACCCCAAGCCGTTCAGCCAGATAGACACTGCGGTGTTGTCCACCAGTGCAGCCGATGCACACCGTCATGTAGGTGCGATTGTTGTCGGCGAAACTCGGAAGCCATCGATTCAGGAAGCCGGAGATATCGGTAAACATCCGGTTCACTTCCGCCTCTGCGCTCAGGTAGTCGATGACGGGTTGATCCCGACCGGTCAACGGGCGCAGCTCAGGGATCCAGTGGGGGTTCGGCAGACAACGGACATCGAATACGAAATCTGCATCGACCGGCACACCGTGTTTGAATCCGAACGAACGGAACAGAAGCGAGATACGATTCTGCGTTCGACCGAGAACCCGCAACCGGATCATCTCGCCAAGTTCCTGTGCGGACAGCCGAGTGGTGTCAATGGTCAGATCGGCAAGATCGGACAGTGGCTCCAGAACTCCGGCTTCGGCTTCGATTGCTTGGCGCAGATCGGTGTGCTGATCGGTGAGCGGGTGACGCCTTCGGGTTTCACTGAATCTCTTGACCAGCGTGGGAGAGAGTGCGTCGAGGAATACCACCTGGCATTCGACATCCATGCGATCAAGCGACAGGAGAATTTCCGGGAAGCGTTCAAGGTCTCGACTACGCGCATCGATGCAAACTGCAATGGCGCTGTCTTTCTGCCGCGGATCGCGCAGTGCGTTGTCGACCAGCGATTGCAGCAGGTTGACCGGAAAGTTATCGATGCAGTCGAAGCCTGCATCTTCGAGTACTGTGAGCGCTGTACTCTTGCCTGAGCCGGAGCGGCCGCTGACGACTATCAGTTGCATGAGATCAGTTGCATGATGAGGTGTCGATCACCCGAGTTGTCGGCATCCGTTCAGAAGTATGTCACGCATTTGCGCAGGTGTGGTTGCACTGCGCAGAGCGGCCTGGACTGAGACTTCTGAAAACGCAGTGGACAACGCCGCAAGAACCGTCAGATGTTCATGACTCTCCGATTCCGGAACTATGAGGCCCACCAGCAGATCCACCGGCGCTCCGTCGGGGGAATCGAAATCCACCGGCGATGCAAGACGGATGAATGCCGCGCTGATGCGGGAGTGCGCGGCGTGGCAGTGGGGGATCGCGATGCCCTCGCCAAGTCCGGTGCTGCCCAGTCGTTCCCGGGCCTGGAGCGCCTGGTAGATTTCACGGGCATCGAGCGCCGGGAATTCGGCGCAGACCTTTTCGCTGATCCACTCCAGCGCACGTTTACGGCTATGGACATCAACATCGATCGCCGTGCGGGACAGCGGCAGTATGGATTCGAGTTCAATCACGATGGTGTCCGGTTGCGCGTCAGCCTCGAGCGTGGTGCCGTTCGACGGTCTTTTCCTTGTGCCGGAGCAGTTGGCGATCGAGCTTGTCGGCGAGTGTGTCGATTGCCGCGTACATGTCGTCCATGGCCGCATCGGCGAAGAGTTCAGCACCCGCTATATGGACCGTGGCTTCGGCCTTCTGTACCAGCTTTTCAACACTCAGCACGACATGCACGTTGGTGATGTGGTCCGAGTGACGCACCAGGCGTTCGAATTTGCCCCTGACATAGTTGCGCAGCGCGTCGGTGATATCGATGTGGTGTCCGGAAATGCTTAGCTGCATAAATCACTCCTGGCTCGTTTCATGTAGTTGCGTCTGCCTCTTCATGAGAGACGCCTGCGCTCGCTGGATGGTGGAATCCGCAGGGATTCGCGGTACTTCGCAATCGTCCGGCGTGCGACCTTGATGTTCTGTGCCGACAGCAGTGTCTGCAGTTGACTGTCGCTCAGTGGCTTGCGCGGGTTTTCTTCGGCTGTCAGTTTCCGAATGAGCGCCCTGATCGCCGTCGATGACACTTCCCCTCCGGTCTTGGTGGCGACATGGCTGGAGAAAAAGTACTTGAGTTCAAACACACCACGCGGCGTATGCATGTACTTGCGGCTGGTAACGCGTGAGATTGTCGATTCATGCATTTCTACCGCCGCAGCGATGTCGGCCAGCACCATAGGTTTCATCGCTTCTTCGCCGTAGTCGAGGAAGCCTCGCTGCATCTCGACGATCTTGCTGGCGACCTTGAGCAAGGTGTCATGGCGACTTTGCAGACTTTTCAGAAACCAGCGAGCTTCAGTGAGATGTTCGCGCAGATAGGTCGCGTCCGCCGCGCTGTTCACACTGCGGGCAAGTTCCGCGTAGTGTTCATTGAGACGGATGCGCGGAACGGCATCACCGTTCAGCTCGACACTCCAGCGATGGCCGCGCCGATTGACGACCTTGCGCACCACCACATCCGGCACGATGAACTCTTCCGGCCCTGTGTTGACCGTGGAACCGGGTCTTGGATTCAGCGACTGAATCAGACGGATGGTCTGATCGAGATCACTTTCATTTAGATGCGTTCTGGTGCACAGCGCCGAAAAATCGCGACCGGCCAGCAGATCGAGGTGATCGGTGACGATGGCCAGTGCCTGTTGACGCCACGGCGTATCTTCAGCGAGCGCTTGCAGCTGGATCAGCAGACACTCCCGCAGATCCCGGGCACCCACGCCGATCGGGTCGAAGTGCTGCACGAGTTTCAGAACCGCGATCACTTCGTCCGCGGAAACCTCTGCGCTATCGCCCGGTGACTGGTCGGCATTCAGCGAATCCACCAGGTCTTCCACCGTCGTCGTGAGGATGCCGTCCGTGTCGATCGCATCGATGATCATCGTGGCAATCACACGGTCGGCGGGAGACATCGGCGTGAGGTTCAGCTGCCACAGCAGATAATCGCCGAGGGTTTCCTGGTAGGTGTTGCGATCCTCGATATCCGGCGCTTCACCACCGGTGCCGCTGCTTTCGTAGACGTCGTCCCAGCGGCTGTCGACAGGCAGTTCTTCCGGCATGGCGTCCCCGGCATCGAGATCGACAGCCGCTTCGGCATTGACGCCCGCACTCGCCGCTTCCACGTCGGTATTCTGTTCCGCGGGTGTGAGGCTCTCGAATACAGGTCCTTCCGAATCTTCGTATTCAAGCAGGGGATTGTCCGTGACCATCTCCTGGATTTCTTCCTGGAGATCCAGTGTCGACAGCTGCAGCAGTTTGATCGCCTGCTGGAGCTGTGGTGTCATCGCCAGCTGTTGCCCGAGGCGCAGCGACAGGGATTGTTTCATCTGGATGATCGGCGGAGAGACATGCGTCGCGGGGCCATGCGCGAGATCAACACGGGTGGCTCTGGCATACAGGCTGGGTCGATCGGCGGATGGAAGGGCTGAAGCAGTTCACTAAATGCTGAATCCTTCTCCGAGGTATACGCTGCGTACGGTCTGGTTATTGAGTATGGACTGCGGTGTGCCATCCGCAATGATGTGCCCGTCACTGACGATGTAGGCGCGGTCACAGATATCAAGAGTATCGCGGACGTTGTGGTCCGTGATAAGTACCCCGAGCCCGCGTTCGGCCAGCCGGCGGATTTCCTTTTTGATTTCCGCAACGGAAATCGGATCGACTCCGGCGAAAGGTTCGTCGAGAAGGATGAACGCGGGTTGGGTTGCCAGTGCACGTGCAATCTCCAGTCGCCGCCGCTCACCGCCGGAGAGTTGCTCACCACGTGAATTGCGCACGGCGTCGAGATGAAACTCCTGAATGAGCTGTTCCCGGAGCGCAGTACGCTGTTTGCGGTTGATGTCCTTGCGCAGTTCAAGCACGGCCTGGATGTTGTCCTCGGTACTCAACGTCCGGAACACACTGGCTTCCTGAGGCAGATAACCGATACCTGACCGGGCCCGTTTGTGTACCGGTGCCCGGGTAAGATCCGCGGCGTTGACGGAGATTGTGCCTGCATCGGGTCGAATCAGTCCCACGATCATGTAGAAACAGGTGGTCTTTCCGGCGCCGTTCGGCCCGAGCAATCCGACGATTTCTCCCGTTCGAACCGCGAGGCTCACATCCTCGACAACCGTTCGGCGTCCATAACTCTTCTTGAGATTGGCCGCTTGCAACGTATTCAGCGTCGCTGACGGAACTGGAGCAACCGCTGCGGGTTGGGGGGCGTTCATGGGAATTCCCTGAGGATCTTGAGCCGGGGTCTTCAACGGGGTTGCCGCGCTGGCTGGAGGATCATACGTACCGGTCCGCGACTTTCAGCATGAGCATCCACTTTGCCGCCGACGATGTCATAACGAACCACGTCCCCCTTGAGTTCACTGCCCCGCTGCAGCAGGTGCGCCTTGCCCTTCAAGTCCAGTGCTTCAGTCTGTGTGTGATAGACGATTTCCCGGGCGTTGGCGTGTACATGGCCCTGGTTGTCTTCGAGCTGCTGCTGATAACGCGCAGGTGAACCGGTTGCGGTGATTCGCACCACCTGGTCTGCTTCGTACTCCACCACCATGGTATCGGCGACCACACGCAAAGTGCCTTGGTCGATGCGTACATCGCCTCGATAGATGAGTGTTTTCGCCTGCCTGTCCATCTCCGCGGTCTTGCCGACGATATGAATCGGTTTGTCGGAATCTTCCGGCAGCGCATGAAGGGCGCCCGCCAGAGGCAGTGTGGCGATCAGAACGGCACTCTTCCCAAGGGCCTTGAAACGTGTCGGCAGCGATCGGTGCGGGTGTGGCAATCGAATGGAGCTGGGAAGTACAACGACAAGGCTCATGAACTGGGCTGCTTCTTGAACTGATTGGGTAACACGATTGTGTGGACCGGTTTCTGGAGCTTCGATGATAGGAGCAGCTTTCCGGACTTTAGGTTGCCTTCCATACTGCTGGCCTGTGTACGACCTACATCGCTGTCGATCATAACATCGGTGGGAGAGCTCGCGAATTGGCGATCCGGATAGAGGTCCATCGTTTCTGATCGGATCGTCAGCAGGGGACGCCCGGTTGTTGCATCAAGCTGTTTGAGCACCACGGCGCGGCGCAACAAAACAACAGGCTCCTGTGTCCCGTCGGGTTTTTGCGTCTGCTTGATGGCGCCATCGAGGGAAACCACATCCCAGGGTGATCCGCCCGGAGTTTCCGGTTCAATGCGCAGACTGGGCGCACCGAGCAGGGTTTCATCGTGATTTTCGTACCGGGCCATTGCCGCGGCGTCGAGCTGGTAACGGATCTCGCCCGTGCTGGAAAACTCGGTGATGGTAGCGCCGCCAAGACGCAAATCCGGTTCACTTTGCAGGTCGGGCAGCACCTCGGGTTGCGCTGCTGGATCAGCGAGGGTCGATCCTGGTGCACCCGGCAGAAGCAGCCATGCCAGCGGGGCGGCCACCACGCAGAGCATCAGAAGCGCGCGCAGCAGGTTCATGTTGCTGCAAGGTTCATGCCGTCGTGCTCCACGACCACAGGCCGCGTACCTTCAGAGCATGTTCCGCCAGTTCCCGTACGACGCCGCGACCACCCGGAAGTGTGGTGATCCAGTCAGCACGGGCGAGCACTGCCGGATGAGCGTTCGGAACGGCGATGCCTGTTCCCGCAAGTTCAAAAAGGTCCAGGTCCGGGAGGTCATCCCCGACATGTGCGGTCAGTTCAGGGGGCGAGCCGATCCTTGTGTGGAAGTCGATAAAAGCGGCGCGTTTGTCAGATTGCCCCTGGTAGAGGTGGGTCACGCCCAGTTCCCGTGCCCGGCGGGCGACCACTGGAGATTCTCGACCCGTGATCCACGCAATTGTGATGCCGGCGTCGAGCAGCTGTTTGGTGGCTGCGCCATCCTGGACGTTGAAGGTTTTCAGCTCGCGTCCGTCATCCAGATAGGTGATGCCACCGTCCGTCAGCACGCCGTCCACATCGAAGGTGAAGGCCCGCAACTTTGCAAAATCCGGGTTCGTTCGGTCCACGTGTTGCCTCGCCGATAAGCGGGCAGCATAGCGCCACAGCGTTTCGGCGGCGACGCTGCTGCCTGACCAAAGGTGCACCCACTTTGGTCGCGCGGCACTTTTTCCCGCCCCAGCCTTGTTAATGCAGAGCGCTCCCCGGAAGATTGCGCAGCCGTTCGCCGGACGGCTGCCGTTCAGGCCGGCAGGTGTCTAATCCCCGGCGAATTTCACCCCCAACACACAGGAGTCCCCGGGTCGACCCGGAAACTGGCATGCGACAGGACTACGTCATCGAAGTCGAGGACTTGTGTTTCGTGCGTGGCGAAAAGGTGATCTTTGATCATCTCAACCTGAAGATCCGGAGAGGCGCCATCACTGCCGTGATGGGCCCCAGCGGAACCGGCAAGACCACGCTGCTGCGTGTCATCGGCGGTCAACTCAAACCGGACTCCGGCCGTGTTCTGCTCAACGGCAAAGACGTGTGCACGATGTCCCGGGACGAACTGTTCAGAGCGCGCCGCGATATCGGCATGCTGTTCCAGACCTCGGCACTCTTTACGGACATGAATGTCTTCGAAAACGTGGCCTTCCCGATGCGGGTTCACACCGACCTGCCTGAAGACACCATCCGTGATCTGGTTCTGATGAAGCTGAACGCGGTTGGATTGCGCGGCGCTCGGGATCTCAAACCCAGTCAGCTGTCTGGTGGTATGGCGCGTCGAGTCGCTCTGGCGCGCGCCATCGCGCTAGATCCGGACCTGATCATGTACGACGAGCCGTTCACCGGCCAGGATCCGATCTCCATGGGCGTGATCCTGACGTTGATCCGTGACCTGAACGATGCCCTTGGCGTTTCGACGCTGCTGGTCTCACACGATATCCACGAAACAGCCAGCATTGCCGACTACCTCTTTGTCATCGCCGACGGCAAGGTCATCGGTGAAGGCACGCCCAATGAACTTCGGGATCACCCATCGAGTCGAATCCACCAGTTCATGCATGGTGACCCCGATGGCCCGGTTCCGTTTCACTATCCCGCAGATGACTTCCGTTTCGACCTCCTGAGTGAGGTTGAGTAGTGGAAAATCTCCTCAGGCGCATTGGTGGCCGTACGCTCGGCCGCTTCCAGACTCTGGGTCGGGCCACCATCATGTGGATCCAGGCGATGGGCTGGATTCCGAAAACCGGCGAGTGGTCGCTGCTCATCCGGCAGGTGTATTCGATCGGCGTGCTGTCGATCGTGATCATCGGTTTGTCGGCATTCGCTATCGGCGCGGTACTGGCGCTGCAGTTCTACACGCAGCTTTCCCGGTTCGGCGCGGAAGATGCGGTCGGTGCCGGACTCGCGCTCGTCCTGCTGCGAGAGCTCGGACCGGTGGTGACCGGTCTGCTCTTCGCGGGACGTGCCGGCTCTGCGATCACCGCGGAGATCGGCCTGATGAAAACCACTGAACAGCTGTCGATCATGGAAATGATGGGTGTTGATCCGCTCAGAAGGATCGTGGCACCACGGCTCTGGGGCGGGATCATCAGCATGCCGCTCCTCACCGCGATCTTTAACATGGTGGCGATTTACGGCGGGGTTGTGGTCGGTGTGCAGTGGCTCGGAGCCGACGCCGGTGGCTTCTGGAGCGGTATGCAAAGTGCCGTTGAACCCTTGGAAGACATAGGCAAAGGCATGGTCAAGGCGGCCATCTTCGCGCTGGTCGTAACCTGGGTTGCCGTTTTCCAGGGTTACGATTGTGAACCTACAGCGGAAGGCATGGGCCTGGCGACGACAAGAACCGTGGTGACCTCATCGGTCCTGATCCTGGCGATAGACTTTTTCCTCACTCTGTTGATGTATGGAGACTTCTGATCATGCGCATGGGAACCATCGAGATCAGTGTCGGAGCATTCGTGCTGGCGGGGATCATTGCCGTGTTGTTCCTGATCGTTCAGGTCAGTGGCATCAATTTTTCCGAAGCGGATACGTCGTATACGGTGACCGCCCGATTCGACGATGTCGCCGGTCTCCGGCCGCGAGCGAAAGTCAGCATGGCGGGCGTGAACCTGGGTCGCGTCCGCGCTATTTCCGTTGATACGACCTATGGCGAAGCCATCGTTGAAATGGAGATCGATGGCGAGCCTGGAAACCTGTCTGCCGATACGAGTGCGAAGATCCTCACAGAAGGCATTCTGGGCGCGCGCTATATCGGGCTGTCACCTGGCTCAGAAGAAGACACGCTCAAGGACGGCAGTGAAATCACCGAAACCCAGGGTGCAATTGTTCTGGAAAACCTGATTGGCCAGTTTCTGACCAGCCTAGGCAAAGACTGACGGACCACCTGCAACGCGCCAGTACAGTTGCCGGTTGTGGGAGAATGCCAACCCTTCGCGCGAATGGATTGCATGTTGTTGTGGGACAGACCGGACTGGTCCGACCACGCAGAGTGATCCTGTTGGAAGAAAGGAGATAAAGATGCGGAACACCAATATTTCAATGCACGTTTTACTGTTTCTGCTCGGTATTGGCGCCGCGACTGCCTTACGGGCTGCGGATACAGGACCTGAATCGGTGGTACGTGCAACGTCGGACCGGGTGCTCGGTCTCATCGAAGAAGGCAAAACGTATATCGAGGAAGACCCGGACCGTTTTTACCGTGCTGTGCACGACGTGCTTGAGCCGGTAGTAGCGTTTGATGCGTTCGCACGCGGCGTGATGGGGCCGTTCTGGCGCGAAGCCACGCCGGCTCAGCGCACCCGCTTCATCGAAACGTTCAAGTGGGGACTGTTACGTACCTATTCGGCAGCGCTTACCGAATTCAGTGATGGCGATGTCGTCGTACTTGATCCGGACAAACCACCGCGTACGCCGGATCGGCGTGATGTACGCATGGAGATACGCACCTCGATAGGCGATGTCTATCCGGTGGTGTACGCCATGGCGATTGATGACCAGTCCCGGTGGCGCGTGCGTAACCTTGTTGTTGGTGGTGTCAACATCGGTCTGACTTACCAGAACCAGTTCAAGAGTGCGATGCGTGATCCCAAATACGGCGGCAGCATGGATCGGGTGATCGATAGCTGGGCAACTGTCGTCGAGGTCGAGAAGGCTCGCACCGCCGCAGAGGTTGATAGTGGTAGCCTGGGAAAAGCAGGCTAGAAAGACCGGTTGAATGGCATGTCGAATTCGTCGTTGTCAGGTGGGATCACGTTCGAGAACTTTTCGGTCATGCGGCAGCGTGGCATTGATCTCATTGATGCATCGTCAGGCGAAGCATGTCTCGACATCGGTGTAATTGACCACGCCAATACGTTGGCCGTAGGCGCGATGGTGGTGTGGTTCCGTCATGGAGAGCGCCGTAACACCAAAGTGACGTTCGTCAATGTTCCGGATGCGTTGCGCAAAATCATCCGGGTTTCCGGGTTGACCGACATACTGCTGAAGGAGGCGTAATGTCGCTGGAGCAGCGTATCGAAGAAGCCCTGGTGGCAGGATTCGCAGGTGCTGAGGTGTCGCTGGAGTTGTCCGGCAACAAAGCACTGATCGAAGTTGTCAGTGAGATCTTTTCGGGAAAGTCACGGGTGGAACGCAGCAAGCTCGTTTATCAGGCGATCGACGGGTTCATCCGAACGGGTGAATTGCATGCCGTCACCATTCGCGCACAGACGCCAGCCGAACATGGATAGGCTGCAGATAAGGGGCGGTCGGCCGCTCAATGGCCGGCTGAAAGTGTCCGGCGCAAAAAACTCTGCACTGAAGATCCTGGCTGCGGCGCTTTTGTCTGAAGGGCCTGTACGGGTCGGCAACACGCCGCACCTGCACGATGTCACCATCATGATCGAACTACTCGGCTGCCTTGGAGTAGATGTCACCGTGAATGATGGCGGTGGTGTTGAGTTGCATGCGGCTGCTATCCATTCGACCCGTGCGCCCTATGAACTCGTTAAGACCATGCGGGCTTCGTTTCTCGTGCTGGGGCCGTTGCTTGCCCGGTTCGGACAAGCGGAAGTCTCACTCCCGGGTGGGTGTGCGATTGGCGCGCGCCCCGTGGATCAGCATCTGAAAGGCCTGCAGGCTCTGGGCGCGCAGATCGAACTCGACGGCGGCTACGTCAGAGCGAAGAGCAACGGACGCCTGCGGGGTGCACCGATTCACATGGACATCGTCACAGTAGGCGGGACCGAAAACCTGCTGATGGCGGCAACGCTCGCTGAAGGCAGAACGACCATCGACAATGCGGCGCAGGAGCCGGAGATCGTCGACCTGGCCAACTGCCTCATCGCCATGGGCGCGCGTATTGAAGGCCACGGCACTTCACGCATCGTCATCGATGGTGTTGAGCAACTGTCGGGCTGCGATTATTCGGTGATGCCTGATCGCATTGAAGCAGGCACCTATCTCATTGCGGCTGCAGCGACCGGCGGTAGCGTTCGGCTCAGCGGAATCGGGCCCGAACTGCTGGACGCGACGATCGAACGTCTTGAAGCCGCGGGCGCAAAGGTGACTTCGGGGACGGACTGGGTAGCGCTCGACATGCAAGGCCGGCGCCCCAAGGCGGTTGATATCGAAACACGTCCCTATCCCGGTTTGGCCACCGATATGCAGGCACAATTCATGGCGATGGATGCCATAGCCGAAGGAACCAGCCGAATCCGTGAGACCATTTTTGAAAACCGCTTCATGCACGTGCAGGAGCTCAACCGTCTCGGTGCAAACATCGAACTCGTGAGTGCCTCTACCGCACTCGTGCATGGCGTCGAAACGCTCTCCGCGGCGCCAGTGATGGCCACAGATCTGCGTGCATCCTCAAGTCTGGTGGTGGCCGCGCTGGTGGCAGAAGGGACAACAGTCGTTGACCGGATATACCACATCGATCGTGGTTACGAGACCATCGAAGAAAAACTTCGGGCGCTTGGCGCTGATGTGATGCGTGTACGATGAGCCTGACAATTGCACTGAACCGCGGTCGTATTCTCAAGGAGTGTTTGCCGTTGCTCGCGCGCGCGGGCATCGAACCGCTGGAAGATATCCACTCCAGCCGCAAACTCATCTTCGAAGCCTCGGGTGGTCACCGGCTGATCATCGTTCGTGGTTCGGACGTTCCGACGTACGTTGAACACGGCGTTGCACACGTCGGCATCACCGGCAAGGACACCATTCTCGAGTATGGTGAGGGAGCAAGTTTCTACGAACGGCTCGATCTCGGCATTGGAAAGTGTCAGCTCATGGTTGCGGCGCCAACAGGGGCGCAATATGAAACCGGGCCTTTGCGTGTCGCGAGCAAGTTCGTAAACGTCAGCCGGACCTATTTCGAAGGTCTGGGACGACAGGCCACGATCATTCCGCTTTCCGGCGCCATTGAACTCGCGCCGCTGACCGGTCTTGCTGATGTGATCGTCGATATCGTTGATACGGGCAACACACTCAAAGCGAACGGTCTAGAAGCGCGCGAGATGATTGCGTCGATCTCCACGCGACTGATTGTGAACCGTGCGGCGCAGAAAACGCGTTTCGATGCGGTGCAGGATCTCATTCAGCGATTGCGGAACGTGACTTCCCGATGATGATTCGGCGTCTGGATACAGCAGCTGCGGGTTACGATGCTGCGCTTGATCAGTTAACCAATATTGATGAGCGCGAGGATCCGGCCATTGCCGACCAGGTTGCTGCAATCATCCGGGATGTGCGGGAACGTGGTGATACTGCGCTGCTTGAACTCACGGCACGCCATGACCGCTACCCGGCAAGGGACATCGCGCAACTCGAGATCGGAGCGTCGCGGCTAGAAGCTGCGTGGGCTTCTTTGTCAGCGGAACAGCGCGAGTCGTTGCAGCTTGCGCATGATCGGATCCGGCAGTACCACCTGCGGCAGGAAACCCCGGACATTCTTTATTCGGATGAACTGGGTAACCGCCTGGGTCAACGCTGGACGCCGATTGACCGAGTCGGTGTTTATGTTCCCGGCGGACGTGCCGCCTATCCGTCGTCCGTACTGATGACAGTGGTGCCAGCGCGTTGTGCAGGTGTTGATGAAGTGATTCTCGTGGTGCCGTCGCCAGAAGGGGTACTCAACCCGCTCGTGCTCGGTGCTGCTCATCTGGCTGGTGTAGAGCGGTTGTTCACCATTGGTGGTGCCCAGGCAATCGCTGCGCTGGCCTTTGGTACTCAGACGGTGCCGCGCGTAGACAAGATTGTTGGCCCAGGCAATGCCTGGGTGGCGGCGGCGAAGAGGCAGGTGTTCGGGCGTGTTGGCATCGATTCCATCGCCGGTCCTTCGGAAATTCTGGTCATAGCGGATGACTCTGCTGATCCCGAGTGGATCGCCATGGATCTGTTTTCCCAGGCCGAACATGACACCGTCGCACAGAGCCTGCTCCTTTCACCCGATTCACAGTTGTTGGACGCGGTTTCACGGGCGATCGATCGCCTGCTGCCGCAGCGTCGCCGGAAACAGATCATCACGGAATCGCTTGCAGGCAGAGGCGCGCTGATAAAGACCCGGGATCTGCAAGAAGCCGCCATGGTTGCCAACCGGATTGCACCGGAACACATCCAGCTCATGGTGCGCGACCCGGAAAAGTGGCTGCCGCAGATCAGGCATGCAGGAGCGATCTTCCTCGGCGCGAATGCTGGCGAAGTACTCGGTGACTACATCGCCGGGCCATCTCACGTGTTGCCCACCTATGGAACTGCAAGGTTCTCCTCACCTCTCTCGGTTTATGACTTTCGCAAGAGAAGCTCGGTGATCGAGTTATCAGCTCGGGGTATCGCCGCTCTGGCTCCCTCGGCTGTGCACATTGCAACAGCGGAAGGTCTTGAAGCCCATGCGGAGGCGGCGGCGATCCGGTTGCGCGGATAACTAACATCCCGCTCGCGATCCTCTGTCAGGGTGCGGCCGCTTCCGGCTCCTCGCCGGATTACGCGGGGCGCTCCTCGACCGTCAGCGTGGTCTCCCGGATTTCGCGCCGTCGCTCAATGGTTAGCATAATTTTCGCGCCTGGCTCCAGCCGGGCGATCAGGCGACCCAGTTCGTTTGCGCCGTGCAGCATCCTGTCGTTGATCGCCAGCAAGCCGTCATCAGGCACGATGCCGGCGCGAGCAGCGGGGCCGTTGGCGTCGACTGCGGTGATGCGAAGCGCGGGGCCGGATTTTTCGTCAGCCGGCGTTTCTTCCACCTCCAGTCCAAGCCAGGCGCGGCGAACCCGGCCATCACGGATCAGGCTGTCGAGGACCCGCTCGATCAGGTCTGCAGGAATCGCAAAGCCAATGCCCTGTGCTGCGGTGGCGTGATTGAGTATGCGGGTGTTGATGCCGATCAGTTCACCTCGCTGGTTGATCAAGGCTCCGCCGGAATTTCCCGGGTTGATGGCCGTGTCCGTTTGAATGAAGTCGTCCCAGGGACTTTCGCCGTCGTTGGCGCGGCCGAGTGCGCTGACGATTCCCTGGGAAACTGTCTGGCCGATGCCGTATGGATTGCCGATGGCCAGTGCGATGTCGCCGACCTTTACGGACCCTACTCCTGCTGGCTTGATCGCCTGCAGGTCGTCAGCGTCGATACGGACGACTGCAAGGTCTGTTTCCGGGTCCCGGCCGACCAGCTTAGATGAAAGAAGGCGCCCGTCCGCGAGACCAACACGAATGTCATTGGCACGCGCGATGACGTGGTCGTTGGCGATGATTTAGCCATCGCGCCGCAGAATCACGCCGGAGCCGAGCGCGCGTTCGCGCCTCCCGGCTTCTGTCTCGATCCGGCTGCTGCACCATCGCCGGTAGTGTTCATCGTCACAGAACTTCGGGCGAACTGCGCGTTCGGAATAGAGGGTGACGACGGCAGGCGCGGCGAGTGCAACCCCGGCAGCAAAACCAGTCATGGTGATTTGTGGCGCACTTCGATATCCGAACTCCAGGACTAATGTCGCCACCAATACGCCCAGCAGGGCTGACAGCGCGGCCACTGTCCAGGTTGACAACCGCGCAGTCGTTTGCATGGTGACGAGTTTCCCTTTCGAACGGACGTTTGCTACGTGAAATTGCCTGGATCGGGTAAAGTCCGGCGCCGATTCGTTCCAGACCTCAACCATGCGACCGATCGAAAGATATCGTCACGCCGCCGAAACCGGAGCAATTTCCGAGGATCTGGCGCAGGTGGAAGTGATGCATTCTCTCGATCGGCTGTATGCGGAGCTCGTCGCTGCGCCTGCGCAGGAAGGTCTCTTAGGTCGTTTGTTGGCGCGCTGGCGACAACCTCAGCCGAATCCCCGTGGGTTGTATATCTGGGGTGGTGTGGGCCGCGGCAAGACCATGCTCATGGACTGGTTCTGTAGCAGCCTGCCTCCCGGTCTTGGGATGCGGATGCACTTTCATCGCTTCATGCAACGGGTCCATCACGACCTCACCCGGCTCAAAGGCACGCCGAATCCGCTGCAAAAAGTCGCTGACGGGTTTGCCGCAGAAGGGCGGGTGCTCTGTTTTGACGAGTTCTTCGTGTCCGACATCGGTGACGCGATGCTGCTCGGTGAGCTGCTGAAAGCGTTGTTTGCCCGCGGCGTCCTACTCGTCGCCACTTCCAACGTCGAACCTTCTCGCCTCTATGAAAACGGGCTGCAACGCAGCCGGTTTCTGCCGGCGATCGAGGCGCTACTCCAGCATGTGGACGTTTTGCGCCTCGATGCCGCGATGGACTACCGGCTACGGGTGCTGCGCAAGGCAGAGCTTTACCACTGCCCGCTGGATGCGGCGGCAACGGAATCCCTTGAAAGCAGCTTTCGAGCCCTGGCAGCGGACAAACCGAGGGAGAGCATCGCGCTCTTGATCGAAGAGCGGGAGATTCTCGCCCGCAAGGTCGCGGATGATGTGGTCTGGTTTGATTTTCCCGCCATCTGTGAAGGCCCCCGCAGCCAGAACGACTACATCGAGATCGCCCGGGAGTTCCACACTGTGCTGATCGGCGACGTGCCGGTTTTCGATACCCAGAAAGAGGATGCGGCACGGCGGTTCATCTCGCTGGTCGATGAGTTTTATGACCGTTCGGTCAAGCTCATCGTCTCCGCCGCGGCCCCGATCCACGGTCTATATCAGGGCCAACGACTGCGGTTCGAATTCGAACGGACTCAGTCTAGGCTGCTCGAAATGCAGTCAGAGGACTACCTTGGCCGGTTGCACAAGGCGTGATGCCGGAGGCTCGGGCTGACCGGCTTCCCGACCTCTTTCAGGTTGTTTTGGCCAGGGGCCTTCGCTAATATCCGCCCTCCCAAAAATCCGGGGGCGGATGCGCCTTGAAAACTATCAGCATGAAGCCCCATGAAGTTCGCCGCGACTGGGTCGTTATCGACGCCCAAGACCAGGTGATCGGCCGAATCGCCACCGAGGTGGCACGCCGACTTCGTGGCAAGCACAAGACCTGTTACACACCGCATGTGGATACCGGTGATTTTGTCATCGTCGTAAACGCTGCCAAGGTGAAATCCACGGGTAATAAGGAACAGGACAAGATGTACTGGCGGCACACCGGCTATCCCGGTGGCATCAAGTCGACCGCGCTAGGCCGCATGCGGGAAACGCACCCCGAAAGGATTATCGAGATCGCGGTAAAGGGGATGTTGCCAAAGAACCCGCTGGGGCGGGCAATGTTCCGCAAGCTCAAGGTCTATTCGGGCGCCGAGCATCCGCATATCGCCCAGCAGCCGAAAGCGATTGCAGTCTGACAGAGACTGCCGCAGCAGCCTGAATCGCCGAACCGTAGGGTTTGAGCGAGTGCAGGACGGCTGCGGGAACTAGCGCTGATTGGATGTGCGAGATGGGCTTGAAAGGCAACGGGTCCTCGACATAGGTGAATCCGCTGATTCACATTTTGGATAACTGACAGAGACTATCGGCATGGCAGAAGTGGATTACGGCACGGGTCGGAGAAAGACGGCAGCTGCCCGAGTGTTTGTTCAAGGTGGGACCGGTCGGATCCTTGTCAACAACACACCGCTTGATGAGTACTTCGGACGCGAGACGTCACGCATGATCGTGCGTCAGGCGCTCGAAGTAGCCAACGTCACAGGCAACGTCGATGTGGAGGTCACCGTGCGTGGTGGTGGTTCGTCAGGCCAGGCTGGAGCCATTCGACACGGGATCGCCCGCGCACTTGTTGATCGAGACGAGACGCTTCGTGGGCCGTTGCGACAGGCTGGATTCCTGACAAGGGACGCGCGTGAGGTTGAGCGCAAGAAGGTTGGTCTGCACAAGGCGCGCAAGCGTCCGCAATACTCGAAGCGGTAATCCGCTCGGGGCTCTGTCAGCTTCGAGTCCCGAGGTTCTCTTTTTAACTGCGAGACGGGAGCCCCGATTCCGACCCGTGTGTTAAAATTCTCCAGCGAAATCTCAGACCTTACCTCAGTCGGGAGCTGAACGTTGACAAGCGCAAATGGTTCAACTGCTGACACCGCTCATGGTGTTGGTCCGGTTGACAAGGACCGCCGTTATTTTCTGATCGGAGCCACTTCTGCTGTAGCCGCCCTCGGAGTTGTCGGGGCTGCAGTTCCCTTCGTCGCCTCCTGGAGTCCGAGCGCAAAAGCCCGCGCCATGGGTGCACCGGTGAAGATCGATATCTCCCGCCTGGAACCCGGGCAAATGGTCGGCCCCATGCCAGCGTGGCGTGGCAAACCCGTGTTTGTGATGTCCCGTACTGCGGAAGTGATCGAGCGATTGAAGAGCCCGACGCAAAATCTTCAGGATCCACAGTCTGAGCGGCCGATGCAGCCTGACAGTTCGAAGAACGCGTGGCGTTCAACCAAGCCGGAGATCGGCGTCTACCTCGGTCTTTGTACACATCTCGGTTGTTCGCCGAAGTACTACCCGGTAGTGGGTGCCACGGATTGGGACGGTAACTGGCAAGGGGGGTTCTTCTGTCCCTGCCACGGATCGGTGTTTGACCTTGCTGGGCGTGTGTATGCCGGTGTCCCGGCGCCCGACAATCTTGAGGTTCCGCCATACCGGTATGAGACCGATACGGTGATTGTGGTTGGCGAAGGCGAGGGGGCTGCCTGATGCAGAAGGAAACGCCGGCGCAGGGCAAATACGTGCGTATGTGGTTTGATTTTATGGAGTGGGTAGACGCCCGTTTCCCGGCAACGGAAACGTTCGAATACCACATGTCGAAGTACTACGCGCCGAAGAACTTCAACTTCTGGTACTACTTTGGCTGGCTCGGGATCGTTGTCCTGATCATGCAGATCCTCACTGGCGTCTGGCTGACAATGAACTACGTGCCAAGTGGTGCCGAAGCATTCGCATCTGTCGAATACATCATGCGCGACGTGGAATATGGCTGGTTGCTACGTTACTTGCATTCCACCGGGGCATCGTTCTTCTTCATTGTGGTTTATCTGCACATGTTCCGCGGGTTGATGTACGGCTCGTACCGTAAACCCCGCGAGCTGCTGTGGCTGATTGGCATGGCGATCTTCGCGACGCTGATCGTCGAAGGTTTCTTCGGCTATCTGCTCCCCTGGGGCAACATGAGCTACTGGGGCGCACAGGTGATCGTGTCGCTGGTTGGGGCTATCCCCGTGGTTGGTGGCGACCTGATGGAATGGGTGCGGGGCGACTTCCTGATGTCTGAAATCACGTTGAACCGCTTTTTCGCGCTGCACGTGATCGCGTTGCCTTTGGTTCTCGTGATACTCGTATTCGTTCACCTGGTTGCACTTCACCACGTCGGCTCGCTCGGGCCAGACGGGATCGAGATCAAGAAAAACAAGGGGCCGGACGGTGTACCTGTAGATGGCATTGCGTTCCACCCGTACTACGTTGTGCACGACATCCACGCCACCGTGGTCTTCCTGTTCATTTTCTGCGTGGTGGTGTTCTACTTCCCTGATGGCGGTGGGTATTTCCTCGAAAAACCGAACTTCGAAATGGCTGACCCGCTGAAGACACCTGACCACATCGCGCCGGTCTGGTACTACACACCGTTCTACGCGATGTTGCGGGCAGCGACTTACCCGCTGCTTGGGCTTGACGCCAAGTTCTGGGGATTCGTGGTGATGGCTGGTGCCATCGTATTGCCAGCGGTGCTCCCTTGGCTTGATCGTTCTCCAGTCAAGTCGATTCGGTACAAGGGCATGTGGTCGAAAGTGATGCTTGGCCTCTTCGTGATCAGCTTCGTGGTGCTCGGCTATCTGGGTACCATCGCCCCCTCGCCCGCTGCCACAGCCGTGGCGCAGATTGGGACGATTGTCTACTTCGCCTATTTCGTGCTGATGCCGTGGTATACCCGCATCGAAAAGACCAAGCCTGAGCCGGAGAGAGTGACGTCATGATCCCATCACGAATCTTTCGACTCCTGGTTCTGTTCGGCGGTTTGATCGCCGTGATCGACGCGCAAGCGGCAGGTGGCACCAAGTACCCGCTCGAACCGATTGATACCGACGCGCGTAATTTGCCGTCGCTTCAGCACGGCGTGAAGCTCTACGTGAACTACTGTCTCGGCTGCCACAGTATGAAGTTCCAGCGATACGAGCGTACGGCAAATGATCTCGGCATTCCCCACCAGGTAGCCCTCGATACCCTAGTTTTCACTGGTCAGAAGATCGGTGAGCTGATGGTCAACGGCATGAACCCCGAAAAATCCAAGGCATGGTTCGGCAACCCTCCTCCAGACCTCACCATGGTCACTCGAGTACGTGGTGCGGATTGGGTGTATACCTATCTGAAGACGTTTTACATCGATGAAAAACGACCCCTTGGTGTGAACAACAAGGTTTTTGAGAACGTGGGGATGCCTCATGTCCTGCTGCCTCTGCAAGGCACTCAACGCATGGGCTGCATTCAAAAGCCGGTGATTCTGCCGACGGGTGCCGAAAAACGTGACCCGCTCGTTCCAGGCAAGCCCATCACCGAAGAGAAGTGTGGGGAGCTGTATCTGGAGGAAGGCACGGGGTCGATGACGCCGGCCGAATATGATGCCGCCATTTATGACCTTGTGAACTTCATGGCCTATGTAGCAGAGCCGGAGAAGCTAGAGCGTCACCGTCTTGGCATTTTTGTCCTGCTGTTTCTGATCATCCTGGGGGTGTTTACGCACCTGTTGAACCGGGAATACTGGAAAGACGTTCACTGACAGCCGTCGGCCCTGGCGTTTGCGGGGCTCTGGTACCAATTGTCCACCGAGGCCCTTTTGGGGCCTTCCGTGCTTTGAAGCGCGGTTGTTTCGGAGTAACCCAACGTGCATATGAGCATTGTGACCAAACGTTCGACGATGGCGTTCTTTTCCGACGCCCGCGATCACTACTGCCATCGCGTGCGAATGGTGCTTGCCGAGAAAGGCGTGACTGTCGAAGTCATTGACATCGACCCGGGCAACAAGCCGGATGAGCTTGCCGAAGTGAACCCGTACAACAGTTTGCCTACGTTGCTCGACCGGGATCTCGTGCTCTATGAGCCGAACGTCATCATTGAATATCTTGATGAGCGTTTCCCGCATCCGCCGTTGCTGCCGGTCTATCCGGTCCAGCGGGCCTTGTCTCGCCTCTGGATTACCAGAATCGACAAGGAGTGGTCTACCAAGGTGGATCTGCTCATGGCTGGAAAAGGTCGGGAAGCACTTCTCGACAAAGCTCGCAAGGAACTTCGCGAAAGTCTGATCGCCGTGGCTCCGATTTTCAACGAGCGCCCGTTTTTCATGAACGACGAATTCAGTCTTGTTGATTGCTGTGTTGTGCCGCTGCTATGGCGATTGAAAGAAATCGATATTGCTCTGCCTGAGCGGACTACCAAACCTATGCTCCGTTACATGAATTCGATGTTTGAGCGCCCCTGTTTCCGTGACAGCCTGACGGAGGCTGAACTGGAAATGAGGGAGTGAGTCCAAAACGCCCCTATCTGCTGCGGGCGTTGATCGAGTGGATTATCGACAACAACCAGACCCCTTACGTACTGGTTGAAGCGGGTGCAGGTGTTCAAGTACCGGAGGGATACGTCAACGACGGGCGAATTGTGCTCAACGTTTCTCCGTTGGCAATCCGCAACCTGTCGATCACCAATGACTTTGTGATGTTCGGCGGCCGGTTCGGCGGGCAGTCGTTTCCGGTGAGTGTTCCCCTGCACGCGGTAATGGCGGTCTATTCGAAAGAGTCTGGAGAGGGCTCCCTTTTTGAGCCGGAGTATCCGGACAAGAGCACGCAGCAGGTTAGCGCGCCAGAACGGACCGAGCAGAATTCATCAGCCGATGCCGTAGGCCCATCGGGAGTTCTAACGAGCGTTAAACCACCACCAAAGAGTCGAGCCCATCTCCGACCGGTCAAATAATCCAACGTCGGAGTGGTGCGGGACGCACGGTCTCAGCCGTCGATGTATTCAAAGACCTTAACGATCTTCTGGATTCCGTAGACCGTACTTGCGACTTCTACTGCCTGATCCGCCTGTGCTCGAGGCAACATTCCCATCAGATAGACCACGCCGTTTTCGGTGACTACCTTGATTTTTGAACCAGGGACTTCCTTGGTTGCGACCAGTTTGCTCTTCACTTTGGAGGTGATGTAGGCATCGTTCGTGCGGGCAGGGTATGAGATCGGCCCGCCGATGGTCAGCTCGTTGTGGACCGTGCGCACTCGGTCGATCCCCTGCGCAACGGCTGCAGCCTGCTCCCGCAGCGCTTCGGATGACACCTGGCCAAGCAGCAGAATCAACCCGTTGTAGCTGACGGTATACAGATTGGTATCCTGGTAGTCCTGGTTTGACTCTCGGATCCGTCGCTCGACGACCCTTTCGAGTAGCTCATCGTCAATCGCCTGTCCGGGCGTGCGGATGCGGGGATCGTTGGAAAAAACGCAAGCCGAAAGCAGGCTCACCAGAAGCAGAATTGAAACCGGTCGAATCGTCATCATGGGTGAAAGCGTTCCTTGTCCATTGAAGGCGCGGAAAATAGTGTGGCTGCGAAATCGACATCACGTCAAATCGGCAACGGTGATTTTGATACGCCCGGTGTCGGCCAATGAAACCCTGTGCCGTGAGAAAGATCCTCCTCTGCTTGTGAATGTCGACTGAATCGAGGCCTCAACCGAAGGCTACGTTTGACCGCAGGCGCACTTCGAGAAAAACCAGCAGGTCTTCGCGACTGGCGATGATGTCAACTTCGCCGCCGCGCAAAGCATAGTTGCGCTTAAGGATGCGATAGCCATGGAAGAAAACGAGACCAGCGCAAACAAGCTCCGCGAAGCCACCGGACCGCATCGATCACCTAGTTTGCGGTGATGAATGGATGCAGCGCACCATTGTGGAAGGTGCCAAATGACTGCACACGCCTCACGACCTGATTTTCATCCAACAACAGAAGACCACTTGCGCCCCAGATGGTGCGGACATTCCCGGTTTCAGATGACGGTAGTCTGCGGAGGAGACGGTAAGCGTCCGCTCCCAACGCGAAGAAACTGATATCGGCGGCGCTCTGGCCCAGCCACGAGCGGCGCAGGGCATGGTTGAAGCCGTTCTGAGCAAACATCACGGGAAGATAACTGACTGTAACCTTCCCCAGCCCTGCTACGTCGTTCGCGCTGCGGAAAGACTGGGTTCCCATATAAGCATCAATCCGGCCGAACGAGTGATAGGACAGCGCCGGTCCCAGGGTGCTCGTCTGCACGGGTTCGGTAAAGGCGACTATCGCGTCGAAGTCGTGTTGTTTGTCTGGACTGATGATGACGGGAAGCCCGGTTATCGCCCGGATACTGTTTTTACGGATGAACTTCGGTGTTGAGACCAGTGCACCACCGACCAGCCCCGTCAGCTCTCCAGCGCTTCGAACCCGCAGAATCTGCGGATCGCGACCACCGACGGTAGTGATCTGGCTCATCGCCCGATCAGCCCAGCCTGTCTGCGAAACCACGAACAGAGGTCGTTGGTAGCGTCGTGCGTGCAGCCGTTCGTTGATAGATTTGGCCTCGTCTTCGATTGCGATGCCCATCTGAAAGAACGAGTTCGGCGTAGATGTCGTGCGGTTCCCTGAATAGTTGAGCGCAATCACCGGGATACCGGGAGGATTCATCAGCAGTGCTGAAACACCTTCACGCAAAACCGGGCCAATGATGGTGGTTGCGCCGTCCTTCAGCGCCTGTCCGACCAGCTCGCTGATCGGTGTGGTGGCCGCATCGTAGAAGCGCAAGGAGGGAAAGCCGGAGGATTCCACGTGGGACGCACCCTCGGTGATGTGCGCCGAAACAATGCCGTCACGAACTGCGCGACCGATGGGTTGCAGCTGACCGGAAAGTGGCAGAAAGACTGCAACCCGGGGCGGCTCGCTGCTCCTGCCAACATCAAGATAACGGAGCGCTTTCGGCAATGCGATCGCGGCTGGATGCTTCGAAAACCGCAACTTCCATGCGGCCCATGCCTTCTGTTCCGAGGAAAGAGCGGTCGCAGCCCGGACGAGTTGCAACAAGGCAATCCACCCAGTGGCGGTTTGGCTGTCTGCGGAGGCTTCAGCGAGCGTTTGAAGCTCCTGTTCCTGCGACGCTGAAACCAGAGCCATCCAGATCTGATCATTCATCGAAGTCTGATCTGTTTCCGGTTCGGCGCTGCGGGTGAGCTGTTGGAACACGCAGGCGTAGTCGTTGCGCGCTTCGCAGAGTTGCGCACGCAATCGTGAGGCCTCTGCTTCGTCCAGTGCCGGATTCGCGAGCCAATCAAGGGGCTCCCTGATGAGACCAAGGCTGATGGAAGACTCAACACGCAGACGAGCCGTACGACTGGCAGAGTTCGGGTCTGCTTTTTCGAGTTGGATACTTCTCAGCAAGGCGTGGGCGAGGTATGGATCTCCAGAAGCCACGTGCATTTCGGCGGCATCGAGTATCGGCGCGAGATTCTGCGCACCAGCGAGTGGGGTCGCGGAAACCTTTTTCTCGCTCGCCTGTCGTTCGACGGTCGTTGCCGGGGCATTGCGGGCGATGCGGTCCGGTTGTGGCGTGCTTTGACAACCGGAGCTTGTCATGATGACCAGTGAACAGAGCAGAAAAACTGAACAGGCTTTCGCGGACATGCGTTTGGAATCCGGTGTTATCTATGTCGTCGCGACTCCCATTGGAAACCTGGACGACATGACGATTCGAGCCGTCAATGTCCTCAAGTCGGTTGGGATAATCGCGGCAGAGGATACCAGACAGACACGCATACTGTTGTCGCACTTCGGCATCGGTGACAAGCGACTGGTTTCGTTGCATGAACACAACGAATCGGAGCGAGTAGAAGAGCTGCTGCAGTTAACTGCCGACGGAGAAACCCTGGCCCTGGTTTCAGATGCGGGGACGCCACTGGTATCCGATCCTGGCACCTTGCTGGTTCAGGCGGCGTGGAAAGCCGGCGTGCGACTCATTCCCGTCGTCGGGCCTTCCGCTCTGACGGCGTTGCTCAGTGTTTCCCCATTCGGGGCGAACGCTGTGCGTTTTGCGGGTTTCCTCCCCACGAAGCCGGGTCCACGAAAAGAAGCGATTGTGGAGATGGGTTGTTCAGACGGCGCTGTCATCTTCTTTGAGGCGCCGCGCCGTATCGTCGAAACGCTCCGGGTTATTGCCGAGGTGTTTCCTGATCGTGCGTTGCTGGTGGGTCGTGAACTGACGAAGATGCATGAAGAGATACTCCTCGGGACAGCGCACGAACTCCTGCCTAGCATCGAAGCCGAACACCGCGGCGAATTCGTGTGTCTGGTTTCAGGTGCAAACGACGGCAAAAACGGGAATCAACACCGCAAGGAGATCACTCGACGACAGTTGATCGACGTGCTGGGTAAGGATTTACCGCCTCGAAGCCTCGCCCGCGTAATCGCCCGACTTTTTGATGTCCCTTCTCGCGAGGTTTATCGAGAGCTCACGGGTGGTTCGGCAGATGAGTAGATAGAATGGTGGGCGAAGAGCCGGCCAGGCAGTCGCTCGCAGGGTTCTGCAGTAAAACGCAGGAACGTGCGGGAGGAAAGTCCGGGCTCCAGAGGACAGGACGCCAGGTAACGCCTGGGGGATGCGAGTCCACGGAAAGTGCAACAGAGAGCAGACCGCCCAAGTCGACGGTGAAAACCGCCGACCGGCAAGGGTGAAACGGTGCGGTAAGAGCGCACCGCGCACATGGCAACATCGTGCGGCATGGCAAACCCCGTCCGGAGCAAGACCAAATAGGGATTCCATGACGTGGTCCGCGTCGAATCCGGGTAGGTCGCTGGAAGGTGGTGGTGACACCACTTCAAGAGGAATGGCTGCCTCCTGGCCCGTGCCAGAAGACAGAACCCGGCTTATCGGCCGGCTCTTCGCTTCAATTTGGTTATTTCAACCGATTTCTTTATCGCCAATTCTCTTCTTACTTAAAGTGAAATCTAGAAAACGACATTAGCCGCCAGATTTATATAGCCAATGATCATTGGACGCGGAATGTTCGGAATTCCCTTGAAATTCCGCGAGTTACTTCAATACCGGCTTTGATTTCTTCTGTAGCAAGACTATAGTGGCGGAGGTGATAGAAAGTGGGTGGAAGTGCTGGATTGTGGGTGGCTCGCCTGTCTTTTGGGGCCACGTGCGCACATGAAACGATATGTTCCGCGGGATTCATACATCAACTCTCGATGCAAAAGGGCGACTGGGCTTGCCCGTTCGTGTGCGCGAGAGTCTGAACGGGGTCTCGGGCGCAGATATCGTTGTCACGATCGATACTCAAGAAAAGTGCCTTCTGCTCTATCCACTCGCCGAGTGGGAAATCGTTCAGGAGCGTATCCAACAGCTCCCCAGCCTTGATGAGACGTCGCGTGGCCTGCAGCGATTGTTCCTCGGCTACGCGACTGACCTACAGATAGATGGAAACGGCCGGGTGCTGATGCCTGCCATGCACCGCGATCACGCTGGTCTCGATAAGGCCGCCGTGATTGTCGGCCAGGGTAACAAGTTCGAGGTCTGGTCCGAAGACAACTGGAACACCCAACGCGAGTTCTGGTTGACGAACAACCGGGAGGCGCTGCGTCGGGCCAGCGGGGCGATTCTCGATGTACGGGTCTGATCCGGGGCTCAAGTCCGAAGGGCGTCACGCGCCGGTCTTGCTCGATGCCTGCGTTGACGCGCTTGTCAGTATCGACGTCCCCTCCGGGCGGGTGTTTGTTGATGGGACCTTTGGGCGTGGTGGTCACGCACGGGAAATCCTGAACAGGATCGCGCCTCTCGACCGGCTGGTGGTCATCGACAGGGATCCGGAAGCCACTGCGGTGGCAGTTGAGCTCGCCAAGAACGACAGCCGCATCATCGTTGTTCAGGGCACCTGGGAAACGGCAATCGGGAAACTGCAATCACTTGGCGTCAACACCTGGCACGGTGTGCTGCTCGATCTCGGTGTTTCATCCCCCCAGCTCGATGATGCAGCCAGAGGATTCAGTTTCCAGGTAGACGGGCCGTTGGACATGCGAATGGATCCACATGTGGGAACCAGTGCAGCGGATTGGCTCAATAGTGCTGATGAAAAAGACATTTCCAGGGTGCTCTTCGAATATGGCGAAGAGCGGGAAGCCCGACGAATCGCAAAAACTATCTGCGCGCACCGCCCACTCCATCGAACGTCCGACCTTGTCGAGGCGGTTCGCCAGGCTGTGCCCGTTCGAGCCGGTCGCAAACACGAAGCAACGCGCACTTTTCAGGCGATTCGCATCAGCGTCAATGACGAGCTCGGCCTTTTACAGCGGAGTCTACCGAGATTCTTCAGTGGCCTCGCAGCGTCTGGTCGGCTGGTGGTGATCAGCTTTCATTCGCTCGAAGACAGAATCGTCAAACAGACTTTTCGCACGCTCGCCTCTCCACCCGGGCTGCCACGACACTTACCGATACGCGCTGACCAGCTTCGCCCCCCGGCGCGATTGTTGGGAAAATCGATTGCGCCGGAACCCCGGGAGATTCTCTCCAATCCGCGTTCCCGTAGTGCGCGGCTGCGAATTCTGGAGCGGCTGTCATGACTGATCGGAACAGCTCCAGTGACCTCGCGAAGATCGGCCTGTGGTTTGTCCTCTCAGCGACGATTACCGGTTCCGCGATCCTCGCAGTGAACGCCACCGACAAAGTGCGCGCACTGCACGGGGAACTCCAGGCTGCAATTGCCGCCCATGACGAACAGATGAAGGAGCAGTCGCGGTTGCTTCTCGAGCGCAGTGCCCGCGTGGCGTTACCGGAGGTTGAACAGGTCGCGACGGAACAACTCGGGATGAAGTTTCCAGCCACTGCAATGCGGCTCGAACAATGAACTGGCGGCACAACGTCATGGTCGGGTTGTTCGTCGCCGGAACCGCGTGGTTAGGCTGTCATGTAATCGCGCTGGCATTGGCCCTACCGTACTCCGATCCGGAGTTCCTCCGGCGTGAAGGTGACAAGCGGTCCATCAGGACCGAAGAAATTTCGGCGCAGCGAGGCGTCATCCGGGATCGTTGGGGCGAGCCTCTCGCAGTCAGCACACCGGCATACAACGTCTTTGTCGATCCCAGCGTGAAAGTGCCGGATGAGGACAGATGGGCGGAACTTGCCGCGCTGACTGGGTTGAGGGTTACCGATTTGCCTGGCCGATTCGCCGACAGGGATCGCCGCTATGTACTGCTCAAGCGCCGGGTGAGCTGGGAGGAGATGCAGCAGATCAAGGCTGTCAAGATCGCCGGCGTGAATTTCGGCACCGTCTACCGACGCTATTACCCGGCGGGAGAAGTTTCGGCGCATGTCGTCGGCGCGTCTGGTTTTGTTGAGGCTGCATCAGAAGAGGTGGGTCGCGAAGGTGCCGAAGTCAGCTTCGATGATCATCTGCGAGCGTCCGCCGGACGCAAGCTCGTACTGCGCGACCGGCGCGGCGAGAACGTTCGCGTACTGCGTTATCTCGCTTCTCCCAGGGTCGGAAAGGACCTCACGCTCTCGATAGATCTTCGCCTCCAGTACGTCGCCTACCGAGAGCTGAAATCGGCTGTTGCAGGCCACGATGCAGTGGCCGGCACTGCCGTGATTCTCGACGTGGAGACCGGCGATATTCTTGCGCTGGTCAATGCGCCGTCGTACAACCCCAATGGCGGCATTCCTGCGGGGGCCCGTGGCGTCCGCAACATTGCCGTGACCGACAAGATCGAGCCCGGTTCAACGGCCAAAGTGTTTGCAGCGTTGGCCGGTCTTGAGACAGGTCGATACTCCCCCGACTCGATGTTCGACACGGCGCCCGGGTACATCATGGTTCGTGGCAAGACCGTCAAGGACCCGCTCAACTACGGTGATCTTTCGTTGCGTGGCGTGCTGGCAAAGTCCAGCCAGGTAGGGATCATCAAGCTTGCACTCGATCTCGAGCGGGATGCAGTTTACAAGACTTTGCTACGCGCTGGATTTGGTGAGCCCGTTGGCAGCGGATTACCACGAGAGTATTCCGGTCGACTGTCTCCGGAAGGGCTGCGCAGCGATCTCGTACGAATCAACTTCGCCTACGGTTATGGATTCAATGGTTCTGCGCTGCAGCTTGCACGTGCCTATCTGACTCTCGCGCGATCGGGGAACAAACCACCCGTCAGCATCGTGCGATCTGACGGACCTGTTGTCGGCGAGCAGGTTTTTGATCCGCAGCTCGCGCGAACGGTGGTGGAGATGCTCGAAGCCGTGACGGAAAGTGGCGGCACGGCCCACGGCGCAGCGGTACCCGGCTATCGTATTGCCGGAAAAACCGGGACCGCACGTGCTCTGACTGACGGCAAGTACGACGACAAGAAACATGTAGCGCTGTTTGCGGGCATTGCCCCGCTGACTGATCCCAAACTGGTGACAGTGATCGTGATCTGGCATCCCTCTCGCGGACTCTCAGGCGGAGGTGCAGTTGCGGCTCCGGTCTACGCGCGGATTGCCGAACGAAGTTTGCGGCTGTTGGGGATCCCGGGCGATGCGCCGCCACCCATGACTGCGACCACTCTGGCGGTTGCTGATGCGGGAAGGAATCCCACATGAAGCTCAGCGCGCTGGTTGGTGACAAGGTGCCGGATGTGGAGGTGCTCGGCCTGACCGATGATTCTCGGCGGGTGCAACCGGGTTTCCTGTTCTGCGCCGTCAAAGGGCTGGAGTCAGACGGTCACGACTACATTGCCGAAGCCGTCAGTCGCGGAGCGATTGCAGTTCTGTGCGAACGACCTGCAGCAGCCCCTCTCGCTGGCGGAATTCCCTGTTTGGAGATTCAGGACCTGGCCCAGAGACGAGGCCAACTGGCGGCAGCGTTTCATGGTCGTCCCAGCGAAACAATGCGGTGCGTTGCCGTCACCGGTACCAACGGCAAAACTTCGGTGGCGTGGCACCTGACGAACATGTTGGACAGACTCGGCCTGCCGGCGGCCTATCTGGGTACCATCGGTTGGGGCCGGGTCGCTCACCTGCAAACCGCTGATTCAACCACTGCCGGCGCCATCATCAACCAGGAAAGGCTCGCCTGCCTGCAGGGCAATGGCGTTCGGTGGGCGGCGATGGAAACCAGCTCCCATGCTCTCGATCAGGGGAGGGTAGATGACATCGTGTTAGCGGCTGCCGTGTTCACCAATCTCACGCGCGACCATCTTGACTACCACGTCACCATGACCGCCTATGGCGAGGCGAAGCGACGCCTCTTCACTCTGGAACGACTCGGCACCGGTGTCATCAACGTCGATGATCCGTTTGGGAAAGAGCTCGCTCGGGAGTTCTCTTCACGCTTGCCGGTGACCACGTTTGGGCGCGACGGCGCAGTGCGATACAGCGATCTGCGAGCATCGCCGCGCGGAGTGCGTGGCAAGTGGTCGACGCCGTGGGGGCAGGCTGCCTTCGAGTTGCCGGTAGTAGGCGAGTTCAGCGTGTCCAACGCTGCCGCCGCTCTGGCGACTTTGGGTGCACTCGGCATGGACCTGCAAGCACTGGTCGAAGTGCAGCGACACCTGCCTCCGGTGCCGGGAAGGATGCAGATGTACACCATTCCCGATGGTCCGCTCGTTGTTGTGGACTACGCGCATTCGCCAGATGCGCTGCGGGTGGTTTTGCAGGCGCTCCGGCAACACTGCGGGCGGGAGCTCGTTTGCGTGTTTGGTTGTGGCGGCGACCGTGATCGTGGCAAACGGCCGATGATGGCGGCGATTGCCGAGGAGCATGCGGATGTCCTGTGGCTGACCTCAGACAACCCGCGCAGTGAAGATCCGGAAGCGATTCTTGAGGACATGCGTGCAGGTCTGAAAGGCCGTGCCTGCGTATACGAATGTGTCGACCGGGCCGATGCCATTGCACGCGCCATAGGATGCTGTTCAGACGGCGACGTTGTTCTCGTCGCAGGCAAGGGGCACGAAGAGTATCAGGAGCTTGCTACAGGGCGGGTGAGTTACAGCGACCGGAAGCTGGTGGCGGAGATCATGAGGCGAAAAGCCGGGAGCTCCGCCTCATGACAAGACAGCA
>VGVE01000008.1 GCA_016874135.1 Gammaproteobacteria bacterium
CTACTCCCAACTACAAGTACGGACGACCGATGAGCGGCATCGGCTATTCCATTTCAGACACGAGGTGCACGATCGAGGCGGGACTCGAGACCCAGAAGCCGGCAAACCCTTCAGGCAGGCGTTCGATGCGATCACAGCGAACAAATCCTGCACGCTCCACCGTAACCGCCGCCTCCTGGACGTCCGTCGTGATGAACTCGAGCCAGACCTCTGCCTGGCTGAGTCGGGTCACCTTGTCGACGTGCAGGTGGATGGGGCCGAAGTCGAAGCTGACTGTTACATCGGAAACGGAGATCACCGGTAGGCCCAGTGTCTTGTAGGCATTCACCGTCGCCGCAAACTGATGCTCCGGCACCTTCATTGCGATGTTCCTGCCGCCCCTCAAGTTCTTGTCAGACATGATTACCTTTCAAACCCCGGTAAATTCCGTGCCGGATCGCACAAAGGAGATCGGATTGCCGAAGGGATCGAGCGCGTAGAACATCGTTTCTCCCCACGGCATCTTTTCGATGGCCGTAACGTCGCCGGCGCCGGCGTCGAGACACCGCTGACGGGTCTCTTCCAGGTCAACACAAGACAGATAGACGTACTGCAATGGATGCGGTTTCCACTCGGTACCGTAGCGGCGTGCATCGCCATCATCACGTGGCGAATAACAGGCCAGGATAGCGCCACCACCCTCTGACTGGCCGAAGTAGTGGCGGCCACCGGAGACGCGCTGCCCGGGTTCGCCGAGGATTGCGGCATAGAAGTGCGCCGCTTTTTCGATGTCATTCACAGGAACGATGACGCGGTAGAGCTTCATCGGGGTCTCTTGGATACCTGCGTCCGAGCGGACGTCGCTGTTCGATTGTTGTCGTCACGTTATGGCTTTTGTCTCAGTTCGAAACCGTTGCCCTCGCTGTCCACAAACGTCGCCACTCGAACCGGCACGCCGCCGGAGGGCTCGCGCAGTTCGATGAGGCGACCACCATAGGCTTCAATCGTGCCCTGTATCTCCTCGATGTGATCCACCTCCAGTTTGAGACCGGCATGGGGTAGGGGAGCTTCCGGTTATTTGGAGCCGGGATAAAGAATGTGCAGGGCCAACTCGATGGCTCCGAAGTCGAGCGTCGTCCAGCCCGACGATACGAAGCGCGTTTGTACGTCGAAAACCTTGGCGTAGAAACCTATGGCCCGTTTCATGTCGTGAACGTAGTGAATCATGATCGGATTCCGACATTTCATGTTCGACCTCCCGGGGAAAGACAGGGTCTACTGGTCGGGATACTCTGTGCGCAGGCGTGCGTCCAGTGACTTTTCTTGCACGAGCCTGCCTTGCAGAAGCCTGGCCGCGCGGGAGGGGATGGGCTTGCGGCTTGCCAACAAAAACCAACGGGAAGACTGATGCCAAGACCGGAAACACCTTTGCTCACCGTGGATGTGGTGATCGAACTTCTGGACCGAACCGGAGAAATCGTTCTGATCGAGCGTCGGCATGAACCCGTCGGCTTCGCGCTGCCGGGCGGATTTGTCGATGTGGGGGAAGCCGTTGAACGCGCGGCGGTACGTGAAGCCAAAGAAGAAACCGGCCTCGATGTGACTTTGATCGATCTGCTGGGTGTGTACTCCGATCCCGCTCGGGATGCACTTGGTCATACTGTGTCGGTGGTATTCGTCGGTCGCGCCCACGGCGTACCCGAGGGCGGAGACGATGCGAAGCGCGCAGGCGGTTGTCGTCCGGAAAGTCCACCAACACTCGTGTTTGACCATGCAAGAATCATCAGCGACTACCTGACCTGGCGCCGTCGCGAAGCCAATAGCCTGCGAGGGTGCTGAACCTCCGTCGCCATCAATCCCTGCACGTGCTTTCCTTTCGGATTGTCGGAATGGTATGGTCGGAAAAAGGGGGAGGCCGATACACCGCGTTATGGAACGACGTGCACCGGCATAACCTGGCTTATTTATCTAATCTGACTGGCGTATCCGGCAGGCGCTGGTAGCAGGTAGGGCATGCACGACACGGCATTAAACGCAGGTTGGCGCAATTTTCTTGGCCAGTCACCAGACTGGTACAAGAAGACCATCCTCGCCTTTCTCATTATCAATCCGCTGCTGTTTGAGCTGAGCCCGGCCATCGCCGGCTGGGCGCTGGTGGCGGAGTTCATCTTCACACTGGCCATGGCGCTGCAGTGCTATCCGTTACAACCCGGCGGTTTGATCACACTGGAAGCAGTGCTGCTCGGTATGACCTCTGCCGGGACGGTGGCCGACGAGGTCTTAGCCGCCTTTCCGGTGATTCTTCTGCTGGTCTTCATGGTGGCCGGCATCTACTTCATGCGCGAGCTGCTGCTCTTCACGTTCACGCGGCTGCTGCTCGGGGTGCGTTCAAAGTCACTGCTCGCACTGCTCTTCTGTGCCGCCAGTGCTTTCCTCAGTGCCTTTCTCGACGCGCTGACGGTGATCGCAGTCGTCATCAGCGTGGCGGTGGGTTTCTATTCGGTCTATCACAAGGTGGCTTCCGGCAAACAGCATCACGATGATCACGATCACGGTGATGATCAGACAGTGCACGATCATCATCGGGAGGATCTGGAGCGGTTCCGCGGATTGCTGCGCAGCCTGCTGATGCATGCGGCGGTGGGCTCGGCGCTCGGTGGCGTCACGACGATGGTGGGCGAACCGCAGAACCTGCTGATTGCCGCCAAGATGGACTGGGACTTCGCCTCATTCTTCTGGAAGATGGTACCAGTGACGATGCCGGTGCTCGTGGTTGGCCTGGTGACGTGTCTGCTGCTGGAAAAGACCGGTTCGTTCGGTTACGGCGACAAGCTGCCTTCCTCGGTGCGTACCATCCTTGAGGAATTCAATGAAAATCAACGCCGCCAGCGCACACGTCGCGATGTCCAGCGGCTTATCGTGCAGGCGATCGCGGCAGTCTTCCTGATTGTTGCGCTCGCGCTCCATCTTGCCGAGATCGGGCTGATCGGTCTCACGATCATCGTCTTTCAGACTGCCTTCAATGGCGTCACCGATGAACACCAGATTGGCCGGGCGTTCCAGGAGGCGTTGCCGTTTACAGCCTTGTTGGTGGTTTTTTTCGGAGTGGTCGGTGTGATCCACGACCAGCATCTGTTCGTGCCGCTTATCGAGTGGGTACTGCATCAGCCGATCGAGACCCAGCCCGGCGTGTTCTATATCGCCAACGGGGTGCTGTCTGCGATCAGCGACAACGTCTTTGTCGCGACGATCTACATCAACGAGGTGCTGGCGGCCTATCAGCGCGGGATCATCACCCGGGAGCACATGGATCTGCTGGCGGTGGCCATCAATACCGGCACCAACATCCCGAGTGTCGCCACACCGAATGGCCAGGCGGCGTTCCTGTTCCTCCTCACATCGAGCATCGCGCCGCTGATTCGCCTGTCCTATATGCGAATGGTGGTGATGGCGTTGCCCTACACTATCGTCATGAGCATCACCGGCTGGTTAGCGATCGTGTACCTTCTGCACTGACCGCGGCACCAGACCAAATCGAATCACCACCTTATGCCTCGTGGACGATCCGTCCTTCAAAGACAGTCAGCATCACTTGCGTTTCGGAGATTTCGGTCGCTTTGCCCTGTTCGGCGAGGGTTATCGGGTTCCGATCGAGCATGATGAGATCGGCAAATTTGCCGGTATCAATGCTGCCCGTTGAATCGCTGATGCCGAGCTGTTTCGTGCCGTTGATGCTGAAGGCGGCAAGAGCGGTGTGGATATCGATGGCATTGGGTGCGTTTAGGACGTTTGTTTCCCAGGCTCGGGTCACCGCCTGTTCAAGGTTGATGAACACCCGCGGATCCCGCGATTCCAACGGCGCATCGCTGCCGAAGGTCGCAATGCCCTTGTGATCGACGATGCTCTTCACCGGATAGACGTTACGAATGTAGTAGGTATCCGGGTTGAACAGGCCCGCAGGGTCCGAGAGCTTTTCAATGAAGGGAATCACCGTCAGGTTGTAGGTTGGCTCCGCAACCATCCAGGCGTAGGTGAATGTGGCGAAGATGCGGAGTTCTCCGATGCGCCGTTGTTCACCAGGGTGCACCAGCTGCATGTGAGCAAGGCTCTGGCTGAGACCCTGACGGTCGGCGTCGGCCTTGGCCGCTTCAAGCGCATCGACAGAGACGCGTACGCCGCGGTCCGCTAGGGCGTGGATATGGACGTTGAATTCGGCTTTTGTTGCTTCCCGCACGAAGGCATGGATGAAGGCTTCGCTGTGTTCAAGCACCCCGGACCCCGTTATGCACTGTGACGGCGGGTAGCCATGGGTTGAACGGAACTGTTCGATGGCTTGCGGTGTCGACAGCGCGGCTTCATCAGCCCGATACTGGGTGCACTTCGGCAAATTCGGATCCACATAGCCGGTGATTATTACGGTGTGAGCCGCCTGATCGATAGTAAAACGCGGCTGATGAAAACCGTTCAGCACTGCCGCGTTCGGCAAGGTCGGCGGTTCCGAGAGTGGATTGCCTTCAAGAACGCCGTCAGCGAACAGTTTGACGCCATCCGCCCGAATGAGGCGCGACCCTTTCACCCGTTCCCGGACTTCCTGGAGTCGCTGGATCAACTCCGGAATCTGCTCTTCCGCGCCTTCGGCGTGGGAATTTTGTGGCCGCACGTAAAGCCCCGCGCGCATCCGGAAGGTCATCCCGCCCTGGTTCTCGAGCCATCGATAGGCATCCAGCGCTTCCGGTGCGGCGGCGGGATCCTGTATCGACGTGATGTCCGAACGCGCTAGTACTACGGCAACCTTTGGCATCAGTGCTTCAGGGTCTTCGCCGCCACCAAGCAGCGTGCTGAAGAGACCGGGGAACAGCAGCAGGCGGGCGCCTTCGTTGACACCGCCACTCGGTTCACCGCTTGCATCCATGGCGACGTATTCCCGCGAGCCGGAGAACATACCTTTCAGCGTCGCGGCATTCATGCCCACGACTGTGCCTGAATCGTCGCGGGCTTGCGCCAGAGCGGCGCTGTTGGCGGCGCCGTGGTGGCCGTCATTACCCAGCAGCAGAATCGGGTGCGCCGTAGAGGCGGCATCAAGCGCGGCGCGCAGGGTTGGCAGTTCGGCGCTTTGCTGATTGCCCGCTGTGTAACTCGATTGGTGAACGATCAGCCACTCACCGGGTTCGAGCGCGAGCCGTGTGATGCAGTCCTTTAACACCGGCACCAGCTGTGCGAGGGAATAGGGTTCACTCCTGAGATCGCAGGAGTCCCGTTCAACGGTTCCCATGGCGTGGATGTGCACTCCGTGGATGCCCGGCATCAGCATGGGGCCATCGAGATCGCGCACCTTTGTGTCTTGGCCGATGTACGGTTCGATATCGGCGTTCGAACGGACGGCGAGGATTTTCCCATCGTGGATCGCAACCGCTTCTGCGACGGAGTGCTCGGCGTTCACGGTGTAGACGTATGCGTTGCGCAAAACCAGATCCGCCGGCTGCCTGGTTTCGGAGGAACCACAGGCGGACGATGTGGCGAGAATCAGCAGAATCAGAGGACGGTCGAAGGATTAGTATATGGTTCAATTCCATGATGCGCTGCAGAGGTGCTTTGTAGAGTTACTTTGGAGAGTTACTTTGGAGAGTTACTTTTGAGAGTTACTTTTGAGAGTTACTTTGGAGAGGTGTTTTGGAGAGTATGACCAGCGGCATGCGACCTTGTACGGTGGTTGCTCGCCGGGTCTCTCACAGCAGGCTGCAGTTTCATGAACGGCCACCTGCGGTGACATGCTCAAGCTCCGGACAAGACGATTCCGTAAAGATCAGTGAGGATGTGGGCGGTGATCAGCAGGGTGATATCACGCCGCCACTGCGACAGTCCGCTGATGAGCAGCGGCCGCACCAGTCTTTCGGCTGCGACGCAGCAAGCAGGGCTTGACGCGCCGCCTCTTCTTCGGCAGTCAAAGGTACGAACACCGGACGACCATCACGGTAAACCGGCCGACCGTCATCGAGCAGCACCTTGCCACGTTACTCCGGCCAGTCGAGGTATCGGCGCCCAACGAACTCTATCGGTCAGGTCCCCAGCGCCTTATGCTCAACCATCAATTGCCGTGCTAAATCTTCATTCATATTAGTGACCATTCCAGCGAACCGGGAAAGGTCAACGAACCACCAAACAAACCCAATCAAAATTAAGCATGACAACCAGAACGCAAACTGCATTCCAACGCGCCTGAGATAGAGATAATGCCAACCCAGAAATAACCACGCCAAATAGGCAGCGACCATAGACTTCTTGCGACGTTCGTAATCCCGTTCAACCCTGACTTGTACATCTGGGTTCAGAGACTCAAATACTGGCATCATAGTCGCTGGGATCGTCATAAAGTTGCTCCTTAGGCAATTAGCGATTTCCTACCAATCGCCACCTGATAAGTAAAACCGATCGAAATCTAACCCACTTACAACGCTACTGACAAAGCCGCACACACCAATCGCAGATGTAGACCTTCGGGCCGGCGATGAGTTTGTCGACCTGCGTGTGTGCCTTGCCGCAGAAACTGCAGGCGAGCCGCTCCACAGTGGACGATTGCGGGTCGTGCATGATTTTCTCCACCACCTGGTAGAAGGCCAGAACGTTGCGACCGTCCGCGGGCAGCCGGTCGTCCGGAACGATGTCTGGAAGGGTGTGCAGCCCCGCTTGGCCATTGCGTTGCAGTTGAATCACTCACCGCGACAGGGTCTTTCCGCGGCGATAGCCGACGGAGAGCTCAGGCGAAAGGCGGGTGAAATAGGGTTTGGCGCGGGATTCGAGCCGCTGCCGGGCGATGCGGTCGTGAATGGGGAAGGGCATGTCGGGCTCCACGTTCAGACGGGCACATGGTAGTCCGATGTATCAGTGGGGGGGTGTCCGGAATCTGAACCTCATGCAGAGAAAGAGCCGAGCTCGCAGGGATGAGCTTTAGCGTGGATCGCACCCCGAGAACCGGGGTGCGAGAGACCATTGGTTGCTGAAAGATTGCGATTATTCGTTACCCCAGAGGCCGTACCTCTGTACCTCGGCGCGGCCCACCACCATATGGTGCACCTCATCCGGGCCGTCAGCAAAACGCAGGTGGCGCATATCGGTGTAGAGACCAGCCAGCGGGGTCCACTGGGAGATCCCGGTGGCGCCATGGATCTGGATGGCGGCATCGATGATCTGGCAGACCTTCTCCGGCACCATGGCCTTCACGGCACTGACATACACGCGCGCTTCCTTGTTGCCGAGCACATCCATCGCCTTGGCCGCCTGCAGTACCGCGAGGCGCATGGCGTTGATCTCGATGCGGGCACGTGACACCACTTCGAGGTTCTTGCCGAGTTTGATGATCGGTTTGCCGAAGGCATTGCGCGTGGCACCACGCTTCACCATGAGCTCCAGCGCTTTTTCGGCCTTGCCGATGGAGCGCATGCAATGGTGAATACGGCCCGGTCCAAGGCGTACCTGGGAAATTTCAAAGCCGCGGCCTTCGCCAAGCAGGATGTTCTCTTTCGGCACGCGCACGTTTGTGAAGCGCAGATGCATGTGACCACGTGGAGCGTGATCGTGACCGAAGACGTGCATCGGCCCGAGAATCTCCACCCCTGGATGTGGCAGCGGCACCAGGATCTGCGACTGCTGGCGTGAAGGCGGCGCCGTTGGGTCGGTTTTCACCATGGTGATCATGATCTTGCAGCGTGGATCGCCGGCACCCGAGATGTAGTACTTCTCGCCGTTTATCACCCACTCATCACCATCAAGCACCGCACTCGTACTGATGTTCTTCGCATCCGATGAGGGCAGGCCCGGCTCGGTCATGGCATAGGCCGAACGGATCTCACCATTGAGCAGGGGCTTCAGCCACTTCTCTTTCTGGGCCGGTGTGCCGACCCGCTCGAGCACTTCCATGTTGCCGGTATCCGGGGCGCTGCAATTCAGCGACTCCGAGGACAGTGGGCTTTTGCCGAGTTCCGCGGCGATGTAGGCATAGTCGAGATTCGAGAGCCCTTCGCCGGTATCCGCGTCGGGCAGGAAGAAGTTCCAGAGACCAGCTGCCTTGGCCTTGGCCTTGGCACCGTCGAGTAGTTCGAGCTGGCGCGGATGCCAGGACCAGCGGTCCTTTTTTTCATCTTCCAGACGGAAAAATTCTTCGGTTATCGGGTCGACGTTGTCGGCGATGTGTTTTTTGACCGCCGCCATGAGCGGCTGAGCCTGTTCCGACATGGCCAGGTTGAACAGGTCGGCTTCGAGATCTGACATGGGCGCTCCCCCTCCATTTTTACGGTGGCAAAACGATCGCCGCGTGGATCCATGATCCGTGCGGCGGCCGGCAAGTTTGGCACTGTTTGGGTCTCCGTTTCGACCCCGGCGACCCAGAGGCGGGCTCTGAGGCGGGGTCAACGGGGCGGTCAACCGGGCATCGTGCGCGGGGTAACGATCGGGAATCGACGTTCGAAACTGTCGAACAAGCCGCCCAGTGTCGCCAGGGCAGAGCTATCGCCGGTGATTCGAAGTTCGCCGCGCTGAATGAGGTCCGGTGCCGGCGCGAGGCCGAGTAGGACACGTTTGAAGTCCTGGCTGTGGCAATCGATGGTCGTGACCTGTCCGCCGATCTGGCCGTCCATCTGGTCAGAGCGACAAGCGTGCAGGATCGAACGCTGGATGATGAGTGACCAGCTTTGATCGAGGTCGCTGAAGCGCAGTGCAAACCGGAGCGTCAGACCTTGGCTGCGCTGTGGGTTCAACCGCACGGCCATCGCCTTGAACACGTCTTCGAGAGGCATGTTGTCGGCAGTGGCGGGGGGAATCCAGTTCGGCGAACTCGCGGGTGTGCCATGCCGTAACTCGAGCGCACCGCAGAGGTAGAAATTGCGCCAGACCGCCGACTCTGATTGGTAGCCAAGCTGCTCGAAGGTGTCTGCCAGGAGCGCCCGTGCGCCCGCATGTTGCGGTTCAGCTATTACCCCCTGGTTGAGCACTTGTGCAACCCAGCGGTAGTCACCTTCTTCGAAATTTGTGCGTGCCTTTGTCACGATGGCGTCAGCACCACCCATGAACTCCAGATACCTTTTGGCAGCAGCCACGGGCGGATGCGGGTGCAGGTTGGCCGGGTTGCCGTCGAAGTGACCGAGGTACTTGACGTAAACCGCCTTGGCGCCGTGATTGAGCGTGCCGTAGTAGCCGCGACAGGAGAACTCCCGGGCGAGTTCTTCCGGCAGTTCGAGCTGTTCGGCGATTTCATCCATGTTGAAGCCAAGGTTTGCGAGCCGTAGCGACTGGTCGTGGATGAACTTGTAGAGGTCGCGCTGCAGTTCGAGATAACTCACTACGGCTGCACGTCCCCAGGTGGGCCAGTGGTGGCTCGCAAACTGCACCTCGAGTCGATCGCCGAAGCGGTCAATGGACTCCAGGATCTGTTCACTCCAGGCAAGGGCGTCACGCACCTGGGCGCCGCGGGGCGTGTACAGGTTGTGCTGCTGGTGTGAGGTGATATCCGATATACAAAGTGCGCGTAACTGATTGAAATAGAGAACCATTTAAGCCGGTTCTTCAGTGCCGGGCGTCATCTGGAATTCGATCTCTACGCCGTCGAGACGCCGAACCTAACAGGTTTCCCGGATGAGATCGTTCGGCACAAGGAAACTGGTGCCGCCGAGAGCAAGTGCGGCGCCGAGACCTGTCGAGACGAATCCTTGCGCTGAAGGGGACAGCAGATTGCCGTACGTGTAAGTCGCGCGGCGGCCCATGACGTTCCCGGCGAGGATGTTCTCGGACAAGGCTTCCTGTACGAACCCAGCCGGCGCGATCAACGGCACCTTGCCAGACCGCACATCGTCGGCGTCCACCACACCCAGTATTCCGGCGTAGTGGTCCACATGGCTGTGGGTGATGATGATGCCGCTCACCGGTCGTGCGCCGAGGTAACGATTGGCGAGATCGAGTGCTGCTCGCGAGACCTCGGTTGCCGTGAGTGGGTCGATGATGATCCAGCCGGTGTCACCACGAATCAGCGTCATGTTGGCGATATCGAAGGACCGAACCTGCCATATGCCTGGCATGACCTCGAAGAGCCCATGGTGCAGGGCGTTGAGCTGCGCCTGTAGCCATAGGGAAGGGTTCACCGTGTCCGGTGCATCGCTGTCGAGGAAACCCATCGCGGAAAGATCGTAGGCCGTGGCACCCCCACGGCTGTGGGCGATGGTCAGCGGCTCCAGGCTTGCGATGAATCCGCGCCACGCATTTTCAAAGTCGGTAGGATCAGAGAACGGCAGTTTCTCCGCAAAGGCGGCGTTTTCCCAACGGGCGACTTCCGTGGCAGGACGGACCCGCCGGGCGCTGTCGCTGAGCGGTGAGATTTCTTCTGGCATGGATCAGGTTACATCCACATCATCGTGATCCACTCGGCGGCGATCGCCGGCTTGCTTTCACCCTCGATCTCGATGGATGCATCGTGGGTGATCTGCATGCGGCCACCGCTTTGCGCTTCGACACCTTTCACGGTGAACCGGCCACGGATGCGTTTGCCGCTTTTCACGGGCGCTATGAAACGCACCTTGTTGTAGCCGTAGTTCACGCCCATCTTCGTACCGGAAACACCGGGCACTGCCTGATAGGCCATCACCGGCATCATCGACAGGGTGAGCAGGCCATGCGCAATCGTGCCGCCAAAAGGCGTCGCCTTGGCCGCTTCCGGATTGACGTGCAGGAACATGTGGTCCTCGGTCAGGTCGGCGAAGGCATTGATCTTTGCCTGGTCGATGGTGAACCACTCGGAAACACCGATCTCTTTGCCGGTATAGGTGCGGATTTCGTCCAGGGTCATGGTGCGGGTCGGGCCTTGCATGGTGGGTTCCTCTTTCGGTGACTTGTGCGGTGTGTTGTGGATCGGTTGGTTTGCTCAGCGAGTGTGTGCATGATTCCCGGCCAGACGGCGCTGCTCAAGGGGCATGTCCGCGCAGCGTCTCATTGGAGTTTTCAGGGGAGGATCGATGAAGCGCCGTATTCTGTTGTGTTCCGTACTGTTCTGTTCCGTGCTGTTCACTCTCGCCGGCTGTAGCGAGCCCGCAGCACCACCTACCACGCCCCTCGCCGTCGATCATGCCGCCGCGCCAGCTGCAACCCCGCAGGTTGAGAAGATTGCGACTGGCGCGGCAACGGGCGGTGCCAACGGCATGCACTTCGGACCAGACGGTTTGCTTTACGTGGCCAGCGTTTTCGGGTCGGAAATCCTGGCCGTAGATCCGGATTCGGGTGAGATTCGTAAGCGTTTGGGCCGCGCCGAGGGCGTACAGGGGCCGGATGACGTCGCCTTTGCGCCGGATGGATCCTTCTACTGGACGACGATCCTGACCGGTGAGGTGTCCGGGTTCAGCGCCTCAGGTGAACTCATCGTCGCGGGCAATGTGGGTGCGGGGGCCAATCCGATCACTTTCTCCGATACGGGCAGACTGTTCGTCGCGCAGTGTTTCTTCGGTACCGGGCTTTTTGAACTTGATCCTGCCGGCGTCAAGCCGCCCCGTTCCATCGCCGAAGATCTCGGGCCCAACTGTGGTCTGAACGGCATGGACTGGGGCCCGGACGGGCGTCTTTACGGTCCTCGCTGGTTCGCAAAAGAAGTGATCAGCATTGACGTCGACACCGGCGAGAAGCGGGTCGAGGCGACCGGTTTCAATACGCCGGCCGCAGTGAAGTTCAACAGCAAGGGTGAACTGCATGTGCTCGACACGGCGGATGGCACCGTGCTGCGGGTGGGCAAGGACGGTAACACCGTCATCGCGACGCTTGAACCAGGGCTCGACAACTTCGCCTTCGATGCGAAGGATCGGCTGTTCGTTTCGAGCTTCGTCGAAGGCTTCGTAGCACGCATCGAGGCGGATGGTTCGGTCAACAAAATTCTGCCGGGAGGCATTGCCCATCCCGGCGGTATCACCACTCGGATGATCGATGGCAAGGCGGAAGTGGTGGTTGCCGATTTCCATAGCATCCGCGGTTACGACCCCGTGACTGGCGCCGCGACATTCGTCCAGAAGAGCGTGTTCGGTGTCAGCGAAATGGGCAGCATCCTCACCATCGCCGCAGACGGTGCGAATCTGGTGTTGTCATCGTTCACCGATAACAGCGTGCGCATCTGGGATCCAGCAGTCGGCAAGGTGATACAACGTTGGGACGGTCTGGCACAACCGGTAGGCGTTGTTCCCTACGCAGGCGGAATTGCTGTGGCACTGCATGGCACATGTTCAGTGGTCCTGCTTGGGCAGGGTGAATCGCTGGAAGATGAACCGGTTACGCTGGCAGCGGACTTGGGCGCACCTACAGACCTGGTGGTCGACGGTGACGCGCTTCTGGTGAGTGATCGCGAGCGAGGTGTGGTGTTGAAGATTGCAAGCGCCGGAGCGGCGATTCCAGCGGAGACGGTGATTTCCGGTCTCGCGGCGCCGGAGGGTCTTGCCATGAGTCCGAAAGGGCTGCTCGTCGTCGAGGGCGAGAGTGGTCGCGTCCTGCTGGTTAATAAGGGCGCCGCAGCGACCGTCGCCGAGATCAGCAAAGGTTCACCACCGGCAACGCCAGCCATGCCGCCGGCGATGATCGTCAACGATGTAGTGGTGGTAGGAGAACAACTCTTCGTCACTAGTGAAAGCGATCACGCCCTTTATCGCGTCAGCGGATATTGAGTTTCCAAGAGGCCAGGCGGTCCAACAGAACTTTTAAGGAGTGTGTGTGAGTAGCCGTTACGACAAATACGAGACCTTTCTCGTCGACTATCCCGAACCGCGCATTCTGCGACTCACCTTCAACAAGCCGGAACGGCTGAACGCCCTCGATCGCAAGGGGCATCGTGAAATCACCTACGTGTGGCGCGATATCGACGAAGACGAGTCCATCGACTGTGTGATCCTCACCGGCAAGGGGCGCGCGTTTTCTGCCGGTGGCGATTTCGACATGATCCAGGACATCGTCGGCAACGAGTACACCCGACATTCGATCTGGAAAGAAGCCCGGGATCTGGTCTACAACCTCATCAATTGCGGCAAGCCGGTGATCTCCGCAATCAACGGTCCTGCAGTTGGTGCGGGCCTCGTGGCAGCCTTGCTCGCGGACATCTCAATCGTTGGTAAGTCCGTGTCGCTCACCGACGGTCACACCCGCCTCGGCGTTGCTGCGGGGGACCATGCGGTCATCCTCTGGCCACTGCTATGTGGCATGGCCAAGGCGAAGTATTACCTTCTGACCTGTGATCGTCTCTCCGGCGAAGAAGCCGAACGGATCGGTCTCGTCTCACTGTGTGTCGAAGATGGGGAGCTTCAGAACAAGGCATTGGCGGTGGCGCGTAACCTCGCCAACGGCGCCCCGAATGCGATCCGTTGGACGAAGTACTCACTCAACAACTGGCTGCGTATGGCTGGTCCGAGTTTTGATGCGTCAACCGCGCTCGAGATGCTCGGCTTCACGACAGAGGAAGCTAGGGAAGGGTTGCTGGCGCTACAGGAGAAACGGCCAGCGAATTTTCCGAAGGGGTCGCCTGTTTGACCTGCCAGACGGAAAATTCAGGCGGATCAAAGTTCTAATGTGCTTTTTTCGGAAATCCGTATTTGTCACGTGATCTTGGGGGATCATGCCGCATCTAAATGGTGAACTGGCCTTGATCACACTCGCTCATGTCGTAAACCCGCTGGTCGTCACAAGCCCATCGTCCGATCTGAGGTACGCACAGCCCGTCACTCTGCACTCCATGAAGATTGCGCGTGATCGTACTGCAAGCGAGCCGGGCATCCGCGTTCAGCAATACGCAGCGTTTTATGAGGAGGATAGCCCTGCTGTTCCCCCGGTATTTCTTGCCGTTCCAATACTGGATCGATCTGTCCTCGACTGCCTAGATCCTTTCTCGAGGGCGGGTGGGAGGAAGTTGCCGTTGCTTGTAGACATACTTGATCGAGTACATGCACCGGCCGTTCAAGCCGACTATCTGATCTACACCAACATCGACATCGGTTTGTGGCCGGAGTTCTATGTTGAAGTCGCGCGACGGATCGAATCCGGTTTCGATGCGTTCATGATCGGCCGGCGCACGATTGGAACAGAGTTCACGGCGCCAGAACAATTCGAACAAATCGTTGCATAGGAAGGGACGCCCCACTACGGCTTCAGTTGTTTTATTTTCCCGCGGAGCCACTATTCCAGATACGTTCTCCGGGAAACCTGCATTGGTCTTCAACCGGTGGGGGCCACGCTGGCCATCAACATGATCCAGCACGCGCAGCGGTTTGAGTTTTTTCCCTGGGGAAGCTCACTTTTCATCTCGGGGACGATCGGTTGTGGGAAAGGTCGCTCCTCGACGCCGCATATTTGCACAACGAAGAAATCTTCGACCAGGTTGTCGACCACTACCGAAAGTCCGGTCTTGCGCCACGTGTTCAACAAATCGTTGCGGATTACCAGTTGTGGCGTTGCGGTTATGTGATTGATCGGACTCCGCACGGCCTGAGGCGGAATGTTCTGCGCGCCCTTCGAAAGTTCGGATTGGGTTCCTGGGTTGCTTCACGTTATCTGAAATCGGAGTGATCGGATGACCGGCGATCAAGCCCCTATGAGTTCGAATGCGGGCGACGTCATACCGGAGTCCCGTGGTGCGGTCGATGGACTTTGGGTAGTGCTCGCAAAGCTCCTGCGCAGATTCGTCTATGTCAGCCGGGTACTGGTGCGTGAACCTGTTGCGGGTTCATTGCGGGAGATCGAGGAAGAGGGCTTCGTTCTTCGACAGGCCAGCCCGGACGATCTGGACCGTGGCGTGAATGATCTCCCAGGTGAGCTGGATTCAGCATTTGTCGAGGCAGCGCTGGTGAGGAACGACATCTGTATCGCAGCATTCCATGGCGGGCGCATGATCGCCTTCGTGCGGCGTTCTTTCGGTGTTGCGCCCCACATCAAAGGTGTCCGCGTTCGAGTTGATCAGCCCTACTGGTACACCTACAAGATGTTCGCGCATCCGGACTTTCGGGGTCAGCGACTCAGCGGGGCGCTCACGTTGCTGGGAGATATGGTAGCTCCTGATCGCGGCAGGCATGTGAGTGTCGGCTTCATCGACATGCGCAACGAGGCTTCGTTGCGGGCGAATCTGCGCCTGGGCAGCAAAATCGTCGGTTATGCGGGCTTCCTGCGGGCGGGTTCGCTCCTAATACCCTTTCGTACTCCAGGCGTCGTTGCGACAACGTGCCGTTTTGAACGGGACAACGATTAGCCGTGCAAAGGTCGGATCAAACGCTACGGTTGTTTCTTGCGTGTAACGGACTCGGACATGTCAGGCGAGGATACGAGGCGTTTTTTGCATCGTTGTTTCCCGTTCTGCAGGGTGCGAGGCGACTTGAGGTGACTTTGTTCAAAGGTGGTGGTCCGAGGCTTCTAGGGCAGCGTGTGTTGTGGAATCTGCCTTGGGAAGGTTGGTTGGCGCGACACATCGGTGCATGGTCTTCGCTGGGGGATCCGATTCCTGGTCGTGGTTACTTTGTTGAACAGCTGAGTTTTTTCTGCAGGTTTCTGCCGTCCGTCGTAGTTGGACGCCCCGATATCATCTACTTCAGTGACAAGAATCTCGGGGATTTTTTGTGGCGGTGGCGTCGATAGAGCGGGCAAAACTATCGTCTGCTGTTCCGCAATGGTGGGGCGTACTCGCCATCTTATGGCCGTTTCGATGTGGTGCAGCAGGTGGTTCCGGACTTTCTGCAGGCAGCGCTTGATGCCGGAGAAGAGCCATCACGGCAGAGGCTGTTGGCGCCGGGTTTCGATATTCCTTCTCGATTTGATTCGCCAACGAAGGCAGATCGAATCGCCCTGAGAAAGCGGCTTGGTCTTCCCGTCGACACGCCCGTGGTGCTGTCGGTTAGCGCGTTGAATGCCTCGCAGAAAAGGCTAGATTACCTCATCAGGGAACTTGCCGGACTTGATACGCCACACCCCTTCCCCATGCTGTTAGGAGAGACGGAGGCCGAATCGGGTGCGGTTCTTGATCTTGCCCGCCACTGCCTGGGGCAGGGTAACTTCGCACATCGAACTGTCAGACCGGACGAGGTCGACGAGTACTACTCAGCCGCGGATATGACGGTCCTTGCGTCCACCCGTGAAGGGTTCGGTCGGGCTTATGTTGAAGGACTTGCCCACGGGCTACCATGCTTGGCCCACGACTACGGCAATGCGCGACACATCCTCGGTGCGCACGGCTATTTTGCCGACTTCAATCAGCAAGGCGCGTTAACCGGCCTGCTCAGACAGGTGCTTTCAGAGCCCGGGACAGATCAATCGATGCAGGTGCATCACCAGGATGCCTTCCAGCGCTTTGCGTGTTCGAGTCTGCGCGCGGATTACGTGGAGCTGGTTCGTTTCGCTACCACGGTCGCTCCTCGTGACCGTGAACAAGTGGACCCGCGGTGACGGGTGAAAGTTTCCAGGCCGCGTCCTTCACGCCCGAACAAACCCGGGAAGTGTCCGTGCGTCTCGCTGACGGTACGGACTTGCACGGTTTGCTGTATCTGGCAGAGGGCGAGACTGTAGCGGGATACGAGTGTCTTTGTATCCATGGGTTGGGAGTGGATGCAAACATTTGGCGATTTGTTGCGCCACGGTTGAGCGCAGCCGGATTCAACGTGTTGTGCCTGGATTTGCGCGGACATGGCCTTTCCGGTGGTGGCAGTTGGGTCCGGATGTCGCCGAATCAGATGGGTCAGGATCTGTTCGAGGCTTTACAAAAACTCCGCTTCGGGCCGCGAGTGATTCTTGCGCAGTTTTTTGGAGCGCGCGTGGCACTCGGCTTGTTGAGCGTTCTGCCGAAGCAGGTTCGACCGCCGCTCCTGATCGCGGTGACTCCGGTCTGGACTGCCCGCCGCAAATCATTCACCAACTTCGCGCGAATCACCATGCAGACCCTCGCACTGCTGGCTGCGATTCGAAAACAAACAGAAGTCCGCGTCTCCCGTACCCGTCAGCGCCGCGACCATATTCGTTTCGCGGGGCAGCCTGACTTCCACATGCCAAGGTTTGTTGAAGAGGCGGGTTCGATCACGTGGCCGGTGTATGCGCGCCTGCTTGCTGGCATGCACCTTCACGACTGGATTTCCCCGGATCTCTGGGAAGCGCACGCGGATTGGCCGGTCTGCATCGTTGGCGCCACTGATGAAGGTCTTTGGGATAACACCGAGCTGGAGGAAGTCAGTCGCCGAACGGCGTGGCCGCTGCATTGGCTACGGATGCGCCATGTATCGCTCTCCACCGAGCCGGAGTTCGCAGGGCCGTTCGTGCAGCTCCTGTTGCAGTGCGTAAACGACTCGCGGAACAGGGCTGGATGAGTGCTCCTGTTTTAAGTGCTGCCAAGGATGCGGACAAGCGTTTCCCTGGGCAGGAATGCACTGTGCACCCGCACCAACCGGATCGGATTGGCAGGGTAGGCTGACTGATCAAATGCCGGTAGACTCCGGCGAGCTCTAATTTGCAAGGGAAGTCATCCATGCCAGTCCTGAAACACCCGCTGTCGGGTGCTCTATACACCTTGCGCGCGGACGGACTCGTCGAGGTGGAGAACAACGGCCTCAAAGGCGTTTTCCACTTCAACGGTCGACACCATTCCGGGGATATCACGTTCGCCGATCCACACATGCTGCTGTGGATGGCCGGGCCGCAGCTGCCTGAAGGCACGCTGGTCCGACGTAATCGCTGATCCCGATTCCAACCTCCTTCAATTCCGGAGAGCCCACCATGGCCGAAGCCAGACAGATCAATTCTGCCGGTATCAGTTACCAGGAACTCATTGCACAGGACGTGGTCCCACCACCTGCTGTGCTGACACTGCAGAGCCGTTACCAGGGCGGCCCGCTCACGGTGCCCATCGCGCGGTACCGGGATCGTCATTATCACGATCTTGAGATGAAGGAACTCTGGCCAAAGGTATGGCAGATGGCCTGCCGGGTAGAAGAGATCCCGACGGTTGGCGACTACACGATCTACGAGGTCGGGAACTACTCGATTCTCGTGGTCCACACGTCAGAGGGCATCCGCGCCCACCACAACGTTTGCCGGCACCGCGGCCGACAGCTGTGTGATTTCCCAGGACATGCCTCGAACTTCATCTGCCCGTTCCATGGTTTTGCCTGGAATCTTGATGGTTCGAGCCGGCAAGTCACCTCGGACTGGGATTTCCCGCATGTGAATCGCAAAGACATCTCCCTGACACCGGTGCGTGCTGAAGTCTGGGGTGGATGGGTGTTCATCAACATGGACATGAATGCGGAGCCGTTGCTTTCGTTCATTGGCGGCCTCGCCGACCACTTCTCCATCTGGGAACCGGAGAACCGTTACGTTCAGGCTCATGTCGCCAAAGTCATGAGCTGCAACTGGAAGCTGTGCCAGGAAGCGTTCATGGAAGCGTTCCATGTAATCACGACCCATCCGCAGATCCTCGTGGGCACGGGTGATGAGAACACCCAATACGATGCATGGGAGAATTTTTCGCGGGCGATCACGCCGAACGGAACATCCAGCCCGCATCTGCGATTCAAACCGTCCGAGCAGGAGCTGTTTGATGCGGTAACCATGCGGTACCTCGACAAGGATGGGCCAACCATTCCGACGGGCTCCCGTGCGCGGGCGCTGCTGGCCCAGGCATCGCGGGAAGCGCTCAAGCCGGTCACCGGCAATCGTGTCATTGCCGATTCCGAAGTCAGTGATTCGATCTATTACACGCTGTTCCCGAACTTCCATCCGTGGGGTGGCTTCAATCGCATCACCTACCGGTTCCGCCCCTATAAGGACCACCACGACAAGTCGATCATGGAGTGCTACTACATGGCGCCCTATGCAGGTGAGCGTCCACCACCCGCACCGGTGCATTGGCTTGAAGAAGACGAGGACTGGACGGAGGCGGTTGAACTCGGCGCGCTGGCGAAAGTGTTCCAGCAGGATTCGTTCAATTTGCCCAAGGTGCAGAAAGGTCTCGCTGCTGCCCAGTTCACCGAGGCGGTTCTGGCGCGCTACCAGGAAACCAAGGTGCGCCATTTCCATGAACTCTATGCCCGCTGGCTGAAACTGGAATGATGATGAAGAGCTTCAAAGACCGGATCGCGGTGGTTACAGGTGGTGGTACCGGCATGGGCCGGGAGCTGTGCATCGCCCTTGCTGCAGAAGGCTGTCACGTGGCGATGTGTGACGTTTCCGAAGCGAACATGGCGGAGACAAAGCGACTTGCACAACCGGTCGCACCGGATGGTTTGCGCATTACCACCCACATCTGCGATGTCAGCGACGAAAGTCAGGTGCTGGCGTTCCGTGATGCGGTGATCAAGCACCATGCCACCGATCATGTGCACCTTCTCTTCAACAATGCAGGCATCGGTGGTGGTGGCGCCTTCGTGAAGGGTGACCGGGCGGAGTGGGAGCGGACTTTCGGGGTCTGCTGGTATGGGGTGTATTACGGTTGCCGCGCCTTTCTGCCACTGTTGGTGAATGCCGAGGAGGGGCACATCATCAACACCAGCTCCGTGAATGGATTCTGGGCAACTATCGGCACCACTGTTTCGCATACCGCCTACTGTGCGGCCAAATTTGCAGTGAAAGGATTTACTGAAGCGCTGATCACCGATCTCGCCAACAACGCACCTCACGTGAAAGCGTCCGTGGTGATGCCTGGACACATCGGCACATCCATCGCACTGAACACCTCCAAGGTGCTTGGCAAACACGGTGCGTTGGAAATGTCGGCGGACGAAGTGGCGGCGGTTCGACAACGCCTCGTAGCGGCCGGCATGCCCGTCGGCAATGTGCCCGATGACGACATCCGCGCCGCCATGCACCAGCGAGCTGTGGATTTTCGCGACAAGGCGCCGACGACAGCCGCTCAGGCTGCGCAGATCATTCTGGGCGGCGTGCGCGAAGGCCGCTGGCGAATTCTCGTGGGTGATGATGCGGTGCGTCTCGACCAGTTCGTGCGAGAAGATCCTGAAAATGCCTATACCGATGACTTCATGAAGAAGCTCTGGAGCGCGGGCCACCTGCAACCGATCACGACGGCGCGCGAGAAGACCTGATTCATGGCGGTATCCGGGCACTGGCGAAACCGGTACGGGTTCATTCTGGCAGCTACCGGGTTCGCCGTCGGGCTCGGCAACATCTGGCGATTTCCCTACCTGACAGGTGAAAACGGGGGCGGTGCCTTCGTTGTCGTCTACATTGCCTGTGCACTTTTAATCGCCGTACCCATTCTGGTTGCCGAAATCGTCATCGGTCGGCAGGGCGGCGGCAGCCCACCGGTGGCCATGGCCGTTCTGGCGCGGGAGCACGGCAAGTCCGCCGCCTGGAAAGGCGTGGGATTCCTCAATTTGTCTGCCGCGACGCTGATCTGCTTTCTTTATTCCGTCATTATCGGCTTGGTGCTCGCTTACCTGTGGAAGTCGATGACTACAGGTTTTGCGGGGTTTGGCGCAGTAGCGGCGGATGCGGAGTTTGCGTTTCTGCTGGCGAGCCCTTGGCGATTGTTGGGTTGGTCGACGCTCGCGCTGGGTATCAGCCTCGGCCTGCTCGTATTCGGAGTTCAACAAGGCATCGAACGGGCGGCACGGATCCTGATGCCGTCATTGCTTGTGCTGTTGATCGGCCTCGTGCTCTACAACGTGGTTGCGGGTGGAGGTGTGGATCAGGCGATCGACTATCTGTTCACGCCGGACTTTTCGCGCATCAATGGGACAGTGGTTCTCGCAGCCATCAGCCAGGCCTTCTTTTCCATCGGTGTCGGCATGGCGGCCATGATGACATTCGGTGCCTATCTGCCCCGTGAGGTTCCGGTGGTGACTAGTGCCGTGATGATCGCCGTGGTCGATACGTTCGTGGCGATCCTCGCCGGCCTGGTGATCTTCCCGATGGTATTTGCCAATGGGCTCAATCCTGCGGGCGGCGCGGGACTGGTGTTCGAAACGCTTGCTGTGGCGTTTGCGCAGATGCCATCAGGGGATCTGGTTGCGACGCTGTTTTTTCTGCTGCTTTCGTTTGCAGCAATCACGTCGCTGGTCGGTTTGCTCGAAGCGCAGGTCGCGTGGGTGCTGGACCGTTTCGGAACCTCTCGCCTGATCGCGGTGCTCAGTGTGGGCGGGTTTGTCTTCTGTGGCAGTGTGGTCGGGTCGCTGGCCTACAACCACTGGGCCGATGTTGAACTCTTCGGGCGTTCGCTTGATGTGGTTCTGGATTTTGTCCCCAACCAGCTCTTCCTGCCCATTGGCGGGCTGCTCATCGCGATCTTCGCCGGCTGGATGTTGCCGTATGGCGCGGCGGCCAAAGCGGTCATGACGTCAGGCGCGGTCTTTAATCTCTGGCGTTTCCTCATCCGCATCGTGATTCCGCCGGCGGTAGCGGGAATCCTGATCTACTTCATCATCGGCGGTTAACCGGAAGAGCCGCTAGTGCTGATCGTGCACCCAGGTCAGCACAGCATTCTGTAGGAGGTTGCCAGGCCCCAGGTGCGCATTGCGTGTATTCAGCAGCAGCACGACCAGCAAACGTTGCCCGGACTTCGCATCGACGTAGCCGGCAATGGCGGATACATGGTCGAGACGCCCGGTCTTGACATGCATTCGCCCGGCCCCTGATGTGCCGTTGAGACGGGACCGCATGGTGCCATCCATGCCGACGAGTGCGAGCGAAGAGATGTACTCCGGCATGAACGGACTTTTCCACGCCACATCAAGAATCTTTGCGAGCTGCCGTGCACTGATGCGGCTGTCGCGGGACAGGCCTGCACTGTTGGCGATGACAAGTCCTTCCGTTTTGATTCCTGACTCATTCAGTACTTCGGTGATGGCGCGATGGCCTTTGTCGATGGTAGCGGGCAAACCAAACCGCTCAGCACCCAAGGCGAGTTCCACATGTCGGGTCATGACGTTGTTCGAGAATTTGTTGACGAGGCGGATGATCTCGCCAAGAGATCGTGATGTGTGTTCTACAAGCGCCCGTTTCGATTGGGATGGTAGGACACCGGTACGCATGCGGCCGCGGCTTTCGCCACCGAGCGCCTGCCAGTACAGTTCGAAGAGGCCGTGTGCATACGCCTCTGGTGTCAGCGCCGTGCGCGCGAATTCGAACTGCCAGCATTTGAGCGGGAAGGTCCCGTCGAACTGCGCTTTATTGCGATGGGTTGGATCCTGCAGATCGAAGGCCACGCCGTACTGGTAGCCGACACACCGTCCGGGGGATGGTTTCAGCCGATTGATCAGGGACAGATTCGGCAACGCGGGAAACGCGGCTGTACCTACTTTGCCATCCGCTTGAGCGCTGACAACGAATCGCACACTGTTGAAATTCACCAGCAGGGGATGGGGTGCGAGGTTGTAAACGCGGTCGGGTTGACCATCGAATGCCCCTGGATCTTCAGGCGCCAGAGCGAACGCGCTGGTGTCAATCACGAGATCACCGTCGATACGTCGCACACCTTTGTCTCGCAGGGCCGAGAGCATCTTCCAGTACTCTTCCAGGACGAGATAGGGATCACCACCGCCGCGGATCCACACATCCTTCACGGTACCGCCGCTGGCGATGCCTCCCGGGACATGAATCCGGGTCTTCCACGTGTATGTCGGACCGAGGTCGGTGAGCGCTGCAAAGGTGGTCACCAGTTTCATGGTTGATGCTGGATTGCGTGGTGTGTCGACGTTGTGGCCGACCAGCGGCTTGCTGCTGCCGATGGGTTGAACCCAGAGGCTGAAGTCATCCTGTGGAATCCGCGACGCGCGAGCGACGCGGGAAATCGCATCCGGTAGTGCGGTGGTTGCAACTGGAGCGGTTGTCGGTGGTGGCGTTGTTGAGGCCGCCAGAATCGGGGTCGCAAGAAACCAAGTGGAAAGAAGTAACGCCGAAAGAAACAACGCCGTAAAAGTCTGAATCGAAAGGAAAGATGCGAGCAGTGCGGCTATCCGTATCAGCACAGGTTTTATCCAAGGTGAAAATCCGGGTGCAAGACTACCGGGGACACCCGTGGCCACAAGCACTAACTATGGAAAAGCAGTGGAGATTTGCGAGCTATGAGTGGTCATGTTACGACCCGGCGCCCGAGTGCAATGCGATAGAAGACGGGCACAGCGATCAGGGTGATCAGCGTGGCGAAGGTCAGACCGCCCATGATGGTGACAGCCATCTCACGGAAGAACGCGTCAGTCAGCAGAGGAGCCATGCCGAACACTGTGGTGCCGGCGGCGAGCAGTACCGGCCGCAGACGACTCACGCAGGCCAGGTTAAGGGTATGCAGCGTAAGCCCGCGATCTGACGAACGTTTGTCCATCTCGTCCACCAGCACGATACAGTTTTTGAGCAGCATGCCGGTAAGGCTCAGGAAGCCAAGAAATGCGGGGAAGGTAAATGTGAGATCTGTTGCGATCAGCGAGAGGACCACCCCGCAGACCATCATGGGTACCGTCAGCCAGATGACGATGGCCTGGCGCAGCTGTCCGAACAGCAGGATAGTGATCAGAAACATGCTGCCAAACGTCATCGGAATCTTCTCGAAGAGGAGTCGGTTGGCCTGGGCCGCGCCCTCGAACTCGCCACCCCACTCCAGTGAATAGCCACGTGGCAGGGGGATCGACTCCACCTCCGAACGAAGGGCGTTGAACACCTGGGTGGGATTGTGGCCCGCAGGCGGATTGGCGAGTACGTTCAGAGTGCGCACCCGATCGCGCCGCCAGATCAGATCATCGACCGGTTCGAAGGTGAATCCGCTCACCACCTGCGACATCGGCACGTACAGCTGTTGCATCGGGCTGAATACCAGACGCTCTCCGAGTACGGTGAGGTCCTGGCGTTCCGCGAAGGGTGCCCGGGCGATGATAGGCACCTGCTTGTTACCGTCGCGGAAGAGCCCGACGCTGACGCCCGATGTTGCATAAGCCAGCGTGCTCCACACATCGCTGCGCGCGATCCCCGCCTTGCGGGCCTGGGCAGTATCGAAGTGGGGCACCAGGTCCACGGCGCGTTGCCGCCAGTTGATCTTGCGATCGATGAGATCGTGCTTGAGATAGATGGTGCTGACCTGCTCGGCAAGACCTCGAAGGACGTCACCATCCGGCCCGGAGAGGCGTGCCTCGATCTTGGAGTTGCCGCTGGGAGAAAACTCCATGCGATAGAACTGCAGGTCCGCAGGTACGGCTGCTACAGCGAACGCCGCGCGCAGGTTGTTCATGATGTCCGTCATGCGGGTTACGTCATTCACTCGTACCACGAGTTGTGCGTACGCAGAGTTCGGCTGTTCGGGGCGGAATACGGCCGCGAAGCGGCTTGCACCCCGCCCGGTAAATGCGCTGACGTCGGTGACACCCGGTTCCTCGAACAGTCGCTTTTCCAGCGTTTCGACAAGCCTTCGGGTGGCTTCAATATCTGAGCCCTGGGGTAGATGCACATCGACGTAGAAAAGAGGGGTATTGGTGGTCGGAAAGAATCCGGGTTTCACGAACCCGGCCGCCCAGAAACACGCGGCTACCACACTGAGGATCAGGATTGTGGTCAACCACGCGCGGCGGAGACCAAACGTCAGCAGGCGTCGATACGGCGCATAGGTCCAACCCTGGTAGATAGTGCTGTCGTCGTCTGACGTCGTCCCGTCGGACCATTGTCCCGCTAGCAGGTACATGCCGAAAAGAGGAACCACGGTGATGGCGAGGATCCAGCTGAGCAGAAGGGAGATTGTCACGACCTGGAACAGGGACCGGAGGAAAAAGCCAGAGTTGTCATCGGTGAGCCCGATCGGCGTAAACGCCAGGATGCCGATGAGTGTTGCCCCGAGCAGCGGCCACTGGGTGCGACGAGTGGATTCTGCAGCGGCCACGGTGGGTGTAAGGCCCCGTTGCACACCGACCACCATGCCTTCAGCAATGACGATGGCGTTGTCGACGAGCATGCCCATCGCGATCATCAACGCGCCGAGCGAAATGCGCTGCAACTCGATACCCAGCGAGGCCATGGCATACAACGTGCCGAGCACGGTGAAGAGCAGTACCGACCCGACGACGATGCCCGCCCGCCAGCCCATGAAGACAAAGAGGGCAGCAAAGACCGAGAAAACCGAGCCGGCGAGGTTTTTCAGAAAATCGGTGATGGCTTCTCTCACCGCAATGTGTTGCGCATAGACGGGGATGACCTCCATGCCGAGGGGAAGATCCGCCGAGAGGTCAGCCATTCGTGCATCGATCTGATGCCCGATCTCCACCACATTTTTTTGGGTGTCGATGGACACCCCAACCGTCATCACCCGGCGGCCGTTGTGGTGAATGAGGTGAAACTGTGGGTCATACGGTTGCCGGGACAACGTCGCGATCTCCCGCAGCCTGAGGATCTCGGTCGTGCCTGCCTTCCCAATACGCATGTCGCCGACTGCATCAACCGTATCAAATGCCCTCTCCGGGGCGATGCGGACGCGCAGCTCGCCGAAGTTGTCGGAGCCTGCAGCGATCACGCGGTTTTCCGCGCCGATGCTGCCCAGGACCTGGTCGAGCGGCAGACCGAGGCGCGTCAGTCGTTCATGGGGGATTTCCACATACAACGCCTCGAGCGGCTCTCCTGCGGTCGCCACCTTGGCGACACCGGGTACTCCGGACAACTCGGTTTCGAGGCGACGGGAAACATCGGCAATCTCCCCGGGAGTGAAGCCATCGATCGTGATGGCATAGAGCACGCCGTAGATATCACCAAAGTCATCTTCGACATGCGGAGTGTCGACGCCGGGTGGCATGCGCTGCGCGGCCTCACCGACTCGCCGGCGCAATTCATCCCACACCTGACCGATGTCTTCTTCGGCGATGGATTCGAGCATCTCCACTTCGATTTCGGATCGTCCCGGAACCGATTTGGAAACCATGTGTTCGAGATAGGGCAGTTCTTGCAGGGCCGCTTCGATGGTATCCGTGACTTCCTGTTCCACTTCGACCGCAGATGCGCCCGGGTAAGTGGTGACGATGTAAGCCATCTTGATCGGAAAGTTCGGGTCTTCGAGCCGACCGACGGACTGAATGCCCCACCAGCCCCCGAGCACGCAAACCGCGATGAGGATCCAGGTGTAGAGCGGGCGATCGATGGCAAAGGTGGCGATGTTCTGCAGCATCAGCGCAATCAGGAAGGATTGAATGGCCGGATACGCATGCCGTCCTGCACCTGGTGAGCTCCGGCAGCGATGATCCACTCGCCACCTCGTATGCCAGACGTAACGCGGTAATCACCGCTTTCGTCCGGTTGTACCTCAACGGGTGTCCGGGTGACGTTGCCGGTTTCCGGATCCCACACCCACACAGCAAACTTCCCTTCAGGTGTACTGACTACGGCGGTAACCGGTACCGGAATGGCGACGGCTGCGCCGGCGTGTTCGTTCAGGGTGATGGTCACCTTGGTCGTCATGCCGGGAAGAATGTTCCACGTTGCCGGCGGGCGCATCGACAGCGTGACGAGGTAGGTCTGAGCGACCGGATCGGCTTCCCCTTTATTCTCCCGGTAGGTGAGTGGGAATGCTTCGTCTTTGATGAACGGGAACCGGGCAGTGATCGATACGACATCCGATTGCGGAATTGTTGCCAGTAGTGCTTCGGGAACATTGACGGAGACCAGCAGCTCCTTCAGATCGGCGATTCGCGCCACGGCGTTACCGGTTTGCACGACGCCGTGGTTGTCGAGAAAGCGGCTGAGGACGTAGGCATCAAACGGGGCGCGAACTTCGGTATCAGCCAGGCTCTTGCGTGCCTGCTCCAGATGCACGGCGCGCAGTTCGTACAACGCCGTCGCGTCGTCGACCACTGCTTCGGAGATGACCCGTTTCTTCAGCAACGCGGTTTTGCGTTCCAGATCCTGCGCCGCCAGCTGGCGTTGCACTTCCGCTTCACGGACGGCCAGTTCGAACTGCTTTTTGTCGAGGGCAGCAACCAGAGTACCAGCCTTGAGGGTTTCACCTTCGCGGGCATTGAGCACATTGAGCGTCCCGGCGACTTCGAATTTGAGGTCGATGATCTGCGCCGCTTCGATTTGGCCAACGAACTCAAGTTCGCGCCCGGTCAGATTTGATTGCACCTGCATGACTCTCGCCACCCGTTCGATTTGCGAGGTCGGGGCAGGTGGTGGTGCCGGTTCACACGCTGCGAAGAGAAACCCGGAGAGCAGGAGCCAGGTTATCCGGAACGGGGCGCGCGTACCCGTCAGCTGGCCGTGATTGCGACGTTGTTTGTCCACGCATCTCGTCACGATCAGCCCTTCACCAATTCCTCTTTCAGATATTTACCGGCGATGTAGTAGTGGAAGGCGCTCCAGGCGTTGGCGAGTGAGAGGATCATGAGCGCATAGCGTATCGAATCCTCGCCGTATGAGGGTTTGAGCAGGTCACTGACGATGCCGACCATCTGCGGACCAAGGCCGAGCCCTACGATGTTGATGATGAACAGCAATACGGCGGCGGCCACAGCGCGCATGCGCAGTTCAACCAGACCCTGGGTCTGTGAGAACGTCGTCGCCTGGTAGAAGTTGCCGAGCGCAACCGGGATGACCATGAAAAGCAGGGCAAGGCTCGCTTCCGGAGCCAGATAGATTCCAAGGTTGAACGGCACGCTTGCCAACAGCGCCACGCTCACGATCCATAAATACCAGCGCGTATCCCGGCCACCATAGCGATCTGCGAGCCAGCCCCCAAGGACGATGCCGATCCCCCCCGGAATGCCGAGGATCAGGCCAAGCCAGGTACCGATCTCACCCGATGACATGCCATAGGTACGCGCGAGAAAGGTGGGTGCAAAGGTTGTGAAACCGTAACCTACGAATGCTGTAAGGGCGCCGCCGATGGCGAGATGACGAAACGACTTCTTCCGCATCAAGAACCGGAACGTCGCCAAGACACCCGGTTGATCGCCGCTCTCGATTTTGCCTTCGGCCATGCCGCGAGGCGGCTCCTTGACGGTGTAGCGCAGGATCAATGCGAGGATGAGTCCTGGAATTCCAACAACAAAAAAAGCGACACGCCAACCGAAGAACTGTTCTATCCAGCCACCGGCGAGAAAGCCGAAGAGTATGCCAAGGGGTATTCCAAGCGCGTAGATGCCGAGCGCAGTGGCCCGCTGTGCGGGTGGGTAATAGTCCGAGATCATCGAGTGGGCCGGCGGACTGCAACCTGCCTCGCCGATACCTACGCCCATGCGTGCGATCAACAGCTGCCAGTAGTTTTGCACCAGGCCGGAAACCGCGGTCATGGCACTCCAGGTGGCGAGGGAGATGGCGATCAGATTACGGCGGTTGCTGCGATCAGCGAGCCGCGCGATTGGAATGCCGAGCGTTGCGTAAAAAAGGGCGAAGGCGAAACCGGTAAGCGCACCCATGGCCGCGTCACTCTGGATATCGAGGTCCCGACGGATGGGTTCAAGCAGGATCGACAGGATCTGCCGGTCGATGAAATTGAAGGTGTAGACAACCACCAGAATGCCGAGCACGTAGCGGCGGACGGCAGGCGTGAAAACCTCAGCTGAACTCCCACCAGTCTGGAGGCCCAGCGAACGAATCTCGGACATGAATGCTCCCTCTCTGAGGCAGAGCATGCTACCGGTCAACGCATTAGCGGGCTATGCGGTCTTTGCGGATGATCCGATGTGCAGGATCCTCACCACCCTCACAGGTCTTCATCAGGCGGCCAGACTGGCCGCCTCCCGGTTGATTTTCTGGTTATCAGTTCCCGCAGGCTGTGGGTTTGCGGGAATATCCCGCATGACCCATTCGCCATGGGTGCTGTCTAGGGCGCTGTCCGCCTTCGCGACTTCAATTGCCCAGGGCTTGCCGGCCTCGATCGCCCGGCCCAACACAACTGCATACCTCACGGCGCCGCCAATGCACACGAGTGAAAAGATCCATTTCATTTTCGATCTCCTTCAACTCAGGTCGAAACTACCTTTCGCGCCGTTGTCCGGACCCTTGCCCGAGACAAACAAGCGGAGCGAAAACATCAGGCGCTATGCCCGGTGAACGCCGGAGAGAGATTGAAGAGGGGGAGGGAGGGGGCTCAATCATCTCACCGGCGTTGCACCGGGAGATGACGGTGCAACGTTCAGCTAAAGGTGTGTTTGATGTCCACGTAAATCCGGGACATCGGCACACCATGTGCCATCGCCCACGCGGCGCTGGGCCGCTTGGTGGCACACAGATTCAGCAGATTGGTTTGCACGGTTATTTTCATAGCGAGGCGAAGTGTAGCCGCAGATCGTCATATGTCCAGCACTTTTCCGTCTCCACAGTGAATCGGAGTCATTTTCAGCTGACCGGGAGACTTAAGTCTCATAGGTGTGATGTTCACTAGGAGGGCGGACCCAGCTGCCAGCGGGATAAACCGATCGACGCACCGAGCCCAGCCACAAGCAGTGCGACCCACTAACCGAGTGCAGGTTGTCCGGGTTTAAGCGGACTGGTCCTGATTGCGCCAGAGACCGATTGTTGGGTTGATGTGCTCCGCGTGGCGTGTGGCAACTCAACCCGCACTGATGCAGGTGTTGCAACACTCGCCGGTGACACCACTTCCGCCGACTCAGTGATGACAATTTCTTTCAGTGCGAGAGCGCCGGACTCAAGCGGGCCTGGATAGAACACCGGGATATGGCGCCGCGAAGGTTTTGGCAGTCGCGTATCGCCGGGTTGCATGGCCTCGGCGAGTAGCGGCACATCGGGGGCAGTTTGATTGATTTCGCTGGCGACGAAGTAGCGCGTACGGCCGATATGCAGCTGGACGCCCGAGGCGATGTGGTGCTGTTGGGTGAAAATCACGCCGTCGGCACGAAGGCGGCCTGCAAGGCAGGACAACCACAATTCATCTTCGATGATGTCGAACCCGGCTGCGTGCGCCGCCTGGTCCGCCGAGACGATCAGTTCGCCATTTTCAGCTTCGCACAAGGTTACGCCGGAGATGATGTGCAGCGAGAGGCCGCCATCCTCGGAAATGAGGTACCACTGCGGTTCATCCACAGAGGTCCGATTCTGGGCGTGAACATTAGCGTTGCCGCCTACCCTCTTGTTTGAGGGCATCGGCTGCTGCTGTCCCCCTTCCACGGGTGTGTCCCCTGGACCTGGCCGCTGCTGCTTTTGTTGGTGTGCAGGCTCTCCAGGTCAAAGGTACCAAAAATCCCGGCAGCGAAAAGTCTCGGGACATAGTTTTTTCTTTTCGGGGCCGGGGAACCTGAAGGTGTTTAGCGACGCTTAAATGGCTGATCTCGGAGAAGCGCACAAGAGCCGGGAATCAGCCAAGGAGCGACCCTTATGTCGCCGCTACAACACGGAGTATGCTCTCAGCCATGAGAAACCTCGTTCCGTTTTCCCTTGCGCTGACCGATGCGGATGCTTCGGTTTCCTTTCCATCAAAGAGGCCTGCTCTGGTCGCCTTCGTAAAGGAGGATTGTCCAACCTGTCGTGAAGTCATGCCGGTACTGGCGGCACTGCGCGAGACCTGCCTTGATACGTTTGATTTCCTGGTTATCGGCCAGGATCGGGATGGCAATCGAACGTTACAGGCGAAACACGGCTTCACGCTGCTCGACGATTCGTCGCTCAAAGTATCCTTCGCCTGGGATATCGAAACTGTGCCGACTTTGGTACGAACCGATGCGAGCGGCCGGTTTGAATCTGAGCTCATCGGTTTTGTGCGTGATGAATGGCAGGCGCTGGCGAAGGATGCAGGGGGTGGTGACGACTCCCTCGAGGGGCGCATCGAGTGGGTAAAGCTGCCTGCATGGCGGCCCGGTTGCGGTTCGAAGTCGGCGGATCCCCTCATCGCGGACCGCCTGCGGGCGGAGTCGGAAAACAGTCCGCTGCGGGCGCGGCGCATCGAGATCGGCCAGCACGACGATGAGTTCGAGTTCATGTTTGATCAGGGTTTCAGCGACGGGCTGCCGCTGATCCCGCCTACGCCCGAACGCGTAATCCGCATGTTGTCCGGTACGTCCCGGGATCCCCAGGATGTAGTGGCTGAAGTGCCACCGAACATGGGCATCGCCACGGTAGAAAAGGTGGCTGTGAACGCGGTGATGGCGGGCTGTCGTCCCGAGTACTTTCCGGTGGTGCTCGCTGCAGTTGAGGCGGTGTGCAATGAGCAGTACAACATCCATGGCGTGATGGCGACGACGATGGGTGCAAGCCCGGTGCTGGTGGTCAATGGCCCGATCCGGCACCGAATTGGCATGAACATGAAACTCGGTGCGCTTGGTCAAGGTAACCGGGCCAATGCGACGATTGGTCGTGCCGTACGACTTGCGGTCCGAAACATCGGTGGTGCCAAACCCGGTGGCACGGAACGTTCAACACTCGGCAACCCGATGAAGTTCACGATGTGTTTTGCCGAATGGGAAGAGCGCAGCCCCTGGGAACCGCTGCACGTGGAGCGAGGCTTCAAGGCAGAGGAATCTGTTGTTACGGCGTACACCGCATCCAGCGGCCCCGTGCTGATGGTCGACCAGGATTCCAGGACTGCCGCGCAACTGGCCGGATCGTTCGGACTCGCACTCGAATCGGTATTTGCGGTGAAGGCCCACTACGCCACAGACACCTTGCTGGTGATCGTCCCGGAACACGTCGATACGCTCAAACGCGACGGGTATACCAAGGCAGATATCCGCAAGCGGATCCAGGAGGTATCGTCACGTCCGGTATCGGAGTTGCTCGCGAACGACATTTCCGCAACCGGCTTCAAGGCCGAGTACGCTCACGGCAAGAGTGCTGCTGACCTTGCCAAGCGAATCCCCAAGTTCAGGCGGGATGAGGATATCCTCATCGCCGTGGCGGGCTCGGAAGCAGGCAAATTTTCCGGTGCGTTCCATGGCTGGGCCACCGGCGCCATCGGCTCGGTGCCAGTTTCGAAAGCAATCGATCCGTGGATGTAGCGAGACAATCATTTCACCCCTCAGAGTTTGCAGATCAACGTGACCGGAAAGGTCACAGGAGGCCAGAAGATGACGGTGATTCTTGATCCAACCGACGAGCGGGTACCTGTCGTCAGACAGATCACGCCGCGCCCGTCCGAACTCAAGGGGAGGGTGTCGTTTCTCGACATATCCAAACCGCGCGGGAATGTACTGATTGACCGCGTCGAGGAATTGTTGCGTGCCAATCATCCCGGAGTGTCGGTGCAGCGGTTCGCCAAACCGACGTTCACCAAGCCCGCACCGGATGCGCTGCGTACGCAGATCCGAGAGTCCAGCGACTTTGTAATAGAAGCGCTGGCCGACTGAGGCTCCTGTACCACGTGCAGTTTGCATGACACGGTATGGTTCGAGATTCAGGGCATTCCCGCAGTTTCGATCGCGTCGAGTGAATTCAAGGACGCAGCGGCGACACAAGCCAGAGCGCTCGGCATGACGGATGCGCGGTGCGTGTTCGTCCCGCACCCCATCCAGGATGCAACCGACGCAGAAATGCGGCTGAAGGCAGAGCTGGTGGTGGACCAGATCGTCGCGGCACTGGTTCAGAACTAGGTTCTGGCGAGAAGTAGAGCCGAGCGACAGCGATCGCTTGAGGGCTAGGAAGGAGTAGGGAAGGAGAAGGGAAGGAGAAGGGGAGATGCCCGCATTCAAAGGGTTTCCAGCGGAAACGCTGAAGTTCCTCGACCAGCTCGCGGCGAACAATCGCCGCGAGTGGTTTGATGACAACAAGGACCGGTACGAATTCCTGGTGCGCGAGCCGGCGCTCGACTTCATCACGGCGATGGAAAAACCGCTGACGGCGATTGCACCGCATTTTGTCGCCGTTCCAAAGAAGGTGGGTGGTTCGCTGATGCGAGTGTACAAGGACACCCGATTCAGCCGCGACAAGACGCCCTACAAAACCAATATTGGCATCCAGTTCCGGCATGAAACCGGCAAGGATGTTCATGCGCCTGGCTACTACGTACATATCGAATCGGGCGAGTGTTTTCTCGGTGTCGGACTCTGGCATCCGGACGCGGAACCCCTCGCGGCGATTCGCACTCGCATCGCCGAGCGCTCCGGTGAGTGGCTGAAGATCAGGGACCAGAAGGCGTTCGCGTCTTCCTTTCAACTCGGTGGCAGTACACTGACACGGCCGCCACGGGGGTTTGGTGCAGATCATCCCGCCATCACTGACATCAAACGCAAGGACTTCATCGCCGGACACGATTTCGGTGCTGAAAGCATCTTCTCAGCTGATCTCGTGAAGCAGGTAGCGGCCACCTTCAAGACCGCCTCGCCGTTCATGAAATTTCTTTGCCAGGCGCTGGACCTACCGTTCTGACGGTGGGGTGTATGCCGCGCTCAGGAGGGTCTGATTCATCAGACCTTCCTGAGTGGTGTAGGGACACACCACCATTTTTTGCAGCACGAAGTGCTGTGAAAATGCGAGGGGGCCGAAGGTCCCCGATCTGATCAATTCGCAGGAAGCGAATTGATCAGAAATACCTTAGAGGGCGTCGAGGTACTTCTCTGCGTCGAGCGCCGCCATACAACCAAAACCGGCAGAGGTGATCGCCTGGCGATACACATGATCGGCAACATCACCGGCGGCAAACACGCCCGGTAGATTCGTGGCAGTTGCGTTTCCCTCGCTGCCACTGCGAACCTTCAGATATCCGCCTGCCATGTCCAGCTGGCCGTTGAAGATGGATGTATTGGGCGAGTGCCCGATAGCGATGAAGATGCCGCTCAGCGGGATCTCCCGGACGGCCCCCTCTTTGCCGCGGATCCGCATCCCGTTCACACCCATGTCGTTGCCGAGTACTTCATTGAGGGTGTGGTTCCAGATGAACTCGATATTGGCGCGTGCGAACAGGCGGTCTTGCAGGATTTTCTCGGCACGCAAGGTATCCCGGCGATGTACGAAGAAAACCTTACTCGCGATATTCGAAAGGTAGAGGGCTTCTTCAACGGCAGTGTTGCCACCACCGATCACGGCGACTTCCTGCTTGCGATAAAAGAATCCGTCGCAGGTGGCACAGGCGCTGACACCTTTCCCCTTGAAGGCTTCTTCGGACGGCAGGCCCAGGTAACGTGCCGATGCGCCTGTTGCGATGATGAGTGCATCGCAGGTGTAGCTGCCCTGATCTCCGTCAAGCCGGTGAGGCGTCTTGCCGGGTTGCCCTGACAGGGCGGCGGTATGGATGTGGTCATTGAGAAGCGTCGCATCAAAACGCTGTACGTGGTCGGACATCTCCTGCATCAGCTCAGGACCCTGCAGCTCGGCGTGTCCGCCCGGCCAGTTTTCAACTTCAGTGGTAGTCGTGAGCTGGCCACCGACTTCAATGCCGGTAATGAGCAACGGTTTAAGATTGGCGCGGGCCGCATAGAGGGCCGCAGTGTATCCAGCAGGACCAGACCCCAGTACGATCAAGCGGTGATGAGCGGGGTTTGCCATGTGGTGTACAGGTCCTGTTTCTGATGGCTGGGCATTAAATCCCAGTGTTCGCGGGATTGTCGAGCCATGAAAATGATTGTGGTGTGGCGAAGCCTCAGAGCGCTCGGTACCGGGCTGCTTGTCAGATTGCTGTCACTGGATACACACGCGGCAGTGGACGATCTGCCTTTGCTGGATGATGCGTCACTTTCGCCAGACGGGACACACGTTCTCAGCTTGCGCAGCAATGGAGAGGTCTACGAACTCGCGGTCCGGGTGGCTCCTGATGGCGAGGACCGGGTCATCGTTCCGGCAAGTCGATCGCCGGGTCTGCTCAACTGGTGTCGCTGGGCCAACAATCAACGCATTCTCTGTTCCTGGCGATTCTCTTATACGGTTCCGCGAGTGGGGCCGGTTACGGCAACCCGCCTTTTTGCCATCGACCGGGATGGCTCTCACTTTCTTCAGCTTGATGTTCCGGCGCGAAATCTCGTCGGCAGGGCGCCTCTGTATCGCCCGCAGATCCGGGATCGAATTGTTCCGTGGCTTGCGGATGATGACCGGCACATTCTGGTGTAGCTCAACCGTGTGAACCCGAATCGCCCATCGGTCTACCGACTCGACATCCACAACGGTGCTTACACACGCATTCGTAAACACCGGTCACAGATCAGACAGTGGTATGCCGATTCTGCCGGTGTGGTACGAATCGGCGTCGGCTTTACTCGTGGTGATCTGCCTATGGTGTTTCGCATGGAAGGCCGCATCGCCCGTCCTTACGCCAACCCAGCGTTTCAGAGTGAAGTACCGCCGGTTCCCCCCGGTTTCAGCATGGATGGTACCGAGGTGTATATGAACATGGCCTACGGAACTGACCGACATGGCATCTACCGGGTGCGTTATGCGGATGGTGAAGTGCTTGATGTGGTTCACAAGGATCCAGACTTTGATGTCTTCGGCAGTCTTGTCAGCAACCACAGAGTGGGCAGCCGGCTGGCGTACGTTACCTGCGCCACCATCCACATGCCGTTTGGTTCGATGAAGAGCTGAAGACGATGTTTGCGGATCTCGAGCGCCATCTGCCGGGTCAACATCATCAACTGCTCAGTGTTGATGAAAACTACCAGCGGTTTCTCTATTACATTCATGGTGGTGTCTCGCCGGGCTACTTTCTTGTGGATCGCAAGGACGGCGTGGTGAATCTAGTTGCCCGGGACTATCCCGGGCTTAACGACGCAGAGGTTCGGGACATCTAGCCGGTTGAGTACCCGGCTCGTGACGGCAAGATCATCCCGGGTTACCTCGCCGTTCCTCACGAGCGGTTCAAGGCGCCTCGGCCGACGATCGTGCTTCCCCATGGTGGCCCGTACGACCGGTAATCCGCCCGTTTCGATCCCTGGGTACAATTCCTTGAGCAGCGTGGATATGCGGTGCTGAAACCGAACTACCGCGGCTCTGTGGGTTACGGCGAACTGTTCATGCGTCCGGGTTTCAAGCAGTGGGGCAGGAGCATGCAGGATGATCTGATCGACGGCGTTGACTGGCTGGTGAAAGAGGGCATCTCGGATCCGGATCGTGTTTGTGTGGTGGGGGCGAGTTATGGTGGCTACGCAGCCCTCGTATCCGCCTACCGGTCCAGTGATCGTTTCCGTTGTGCTGCGAGTCTTGCGGGCGTTGCCAACCTGGATACGATGGACCGGCGTAGTTACGATTTCGATCTCGTGAAACGCAACCGCGACCGCATGCAAAGCGGCGATCAGCTGCGGGCCAATTCACCATACCACCATGCTGACGATTTTGTTCTGCCGCTGCTGATGGTGCATGGTGATGAAGACACCGTCGTCAGTGTTGACCAGTCCCGCGCGCTCGCCCCCGAGTTGCAGGCGGCCAAGAAGCCGTTCAGCTACATCGAGCAGAGTGGCGGCGATCACTTCCTGAGCGGCGGTGGACAGCGGCGCGAGTTCTTCAGCCACCTGGGCCGCTTTCTCGATGAGCACCTGCATCCAGAGACAGAACCGCAGTCGGCTGCCGGGTCGGGTGATTAGAAACGGCGCCAGGGACGTACCACACCGGCGATGACCACGCCCGATCCTGGATGGTCGCCTGCAGATCTCGTCGTGGTTTGACGCCGGCCCGGATTGCATCCCAGGTCGACCAGCGACACTGGGGGTTTTCGAGAACGCGCACGTAGTAGATGGCGCGCGCTTCCGGGTCGAATTCCGGATCGGACCAGTGTGCCTTGAGTTCTGCCACCCCGGTTGCATCGTTGGTTGTACAGGTGGTGAGTTCCACGGTGGCACCGTTTTCAGGGCAGCGTGAGGTTTTTGGATCGACGTTGCCTTTTGCACACGCGACATCAAAAACCTTTTCCTGCGGCTGACCGTCCTTTAACCAGCCCTTGATGATCTGCAGGCGCTGCAATGGACGCGCGGTGGCATCGCGGCTCGCCCATGCATAGAACGAAGGCACGGACCCTTCTGCGCCGATCAGATCACTGCCCATCGGTACGCCGTGCAGATAACCGGCTGCAACAGCGTCAGTTCGGGTTGCCATGTCTGCAGGCAGGTTGTTGCCGGCGAAAAAGCGTATCTGGATGAAGGATCCAGTGGTTGCGAACGTCTCCTTTCGCTTCAGTGCTGCATGAATGTCTTCGCGGGTATTTGATTCCGCCCAGACTCCGGCAAGCCCGGAAGCACCCCAGTAATGTTGGGCGCCTGACGAGTACGTTCTGCCATCAGGGGCGGGGTGCTCCAACGGCACGGATCCGCGTTGCTCCGGTTTGATGTCGAGATCCCCGGTTTTGCTGAAGTAGTGGTCTTCGTCAAACGAGCCTGCCGAGTTGTGGGTGTCGCTCGAACCAATCAAACCGAAGCGGTAAGGGTTGAAGCCGCCCTTGTCCTCCATGACGAGGCCATTGAGATAGGCCTCACGGACGTAGCTGCCGGGCGCCTGGCTGGGGAGCGGATTGCCAACGCGAACCGGCATGATTTCGAAATCTGCCCATTCATCATTGACTGACAGCATCGGATGGGTATCCGACGTGCCCTTTACCTGGGTGACCTCGACGAGCGGTTCGTTACGCATTCTTTGTTCTGCATAGCCAGCGTCCACAGGCTCTCCGGCCATGTCGGTCTTCTGGAACATCCAGCCGTTGCTGCCGTTGCTGTTGTGAGGAATCGCGAGAAGATCCAACCCTTCTCTGCGCCGCGCATCCATCCAATCCCACAGATCTTCCGGGTTGTCCGAGTCAAGGACCGAGAACGGCAATTCGGGATACTCGGCGCCGCTGAAAATCACGTTGCGGTGCAGATTTTCGAATTCCGGGCCACTAGCCGTGTATTCGTAGCCGATAAAGGTCGTGAACCTGCCGGGGTCATTGTTCCGGTTCGCGGAATCCGCGATTTCCCGCCAGGTATCGCGAACGACCGCCTTGTCGAGCAGATCATCGTTTTCAACGTTGCCACTGATGTAGGGCAACAGAGCGAGAAAAGCGCCGCGATCCCGGGTCTTCGCCGATTCGCGTATCTTTTCCGACATCGGGTGGCCATAGACGGATGAATCGGGATTGAACATGGCGGGCAACATACCCAGGTAAGTGTCGTGGTCGGTGACAGCCTGGAAATCCAGCGGACGTCGGATTTTCAGATCCATTCCAGTGGCATGCGGGATGGTCTCGCCTTTGGCGAATGCATAGGCGTCATCGGGCCCGGTGCGTGTTCCGAAGACGTAGGCGTCGAAGGAGTACATGGTGTGAACGTGCAGGTCGCCGAAGAGCGCCACTTTCTCTGTATGGCGTTCGACCGGCGCGGTGCTGGCGGAAGCAGCCTGCGTTCCATCGACTGCGGTGCTCGTATCCGTGGTAGCCATAGCATCCGTGTCGGCTGGCTTGTCAGTCCCGCACGACGACAGTAAAAGGAAAACGCACAATCCCGATCCGAGCCTTGTCATCGTTCCTCCCCTCTTTGATGCTCCGAATATTGCGTGGCACAGAATCCCCGGTAGCGGCCCGTGGTGAACCCCTATTGATATCGTTTTCCCCGGTACTCGATCCAGCCATCCTCATGATCACCGCGGGGTGCGTGATGTGTCCAGTGCAGAACGCCGCCCTTGGGGTTCCACTCGTACTCGCCGTAGAGCGAGATCCGCTCCCCAGGTACCAGGTCGACAACCCGCGGTGCGAGGTCGATGTTGTGCGCGACCAGGATTGATGTGCCTGATGTTGTGTGAATGAGAAATCGCTGATGCCGGCTGCCCTTGTTATCGTCCTTGAGTTCACGGTTGACCTCAGCCTCAACTCGCACCATCTGTCCGCTGAGTGCGTCGGTGAACTCAGGCGCGACAGAGGTCAGAGGAGAGGGTTGGCGTTCTTTGGCGCGGAAGTCCGCCGGGACCGGCTGCAACTCACCGTCCAGTGATGCTACCCACGCCAGAACGACGATGGCCGCGAGAGAGATCAGGGTGTTGCGCAGACGAGGCGGTAAGGTCGACACGGGCCGGACTTTTGGTGGATCAAGGCGAGTGTATCAGGCGGCCGGCCGCCCTTCGGAAGATGTCTTGCACCTGCAGGCGCGTGATGTTTCCATGCCGCAGGATTCGATCACGGGAGAGGATGAGAGCAGATGCCGCGTTTGAATTTTGGCGCATTCCTCGCGCCCCACCATCCGATAGGGGAGAGCCCCCGATTGCAGTTTCGGCGTGATCTCGATCTGGTCGAACACCTCGACCGGCTTGGCTACGACGAATTCTGGTGCGGTGAGCACCATTCCACCGGCTGGGAAATCATCGCCTCGCCGGAGCTCTTTCTGGCCGCTGCGGCAGAACGAACCCATCGCATTCGCCTCGGCACCGGCGTGATCTCGTTGCCCTATCACCACCCCTTCAATGTGGCCCAGCGAATGGTCCAGCTTGACCATATGTCCGGGGGGCGGGCGATCTTTGGCAGTGGTCCAGGTGCGTTGCCATCGGATGCCTACATGTTCGGTATCGACCCGCTGGTGCAGCGTGACCGTCAGGATGAATCGCTCGCTGTCATCAGACGACTGCTCGCAGGGGAGCCGCGGTTCAGTTACGAGTGTGAGTGGTTCACCCTGAAAGACGCGGCACTTCAGCTCCTGCCATTGCAGGAAGAGCTGCCCTGTGTCGTTGCGTCCATGGTCAGTCCATCCGGTATGACGCTCGCTGGTAAACATGGCATCGGCATTCTGTCGATTGGCTCCATGTCCACTGCCGGGTTGCAGGCGTTGCCAATGCAATGGAGTTTTGCCGAAGAGTCGGCTGCCAAATATGGCAACCGGGTCGACCGGCGCAACTGGCGCATTCTGCTGTCATTCCACATCGCTGAAACCCGCGAGGATGCTGCGCGTGAGGCGAAACACGGGCTCTTCCGTTGGCACAATGAATACACCGTTGGCACGCTGATGCGCCCCGGTGCCGAAGCGTTCAAGACGCCGGAAGACGCAGTTCACCAGACCGCGATGGTGGAGGGTTCCGCCGCCGTGATTGGCACACCCGATGACCTGGTGGCGACGATTCGCCAGTTGCAGGAAGTCACCGGTGGTTTTGGAACAGTCATCGGTTTTGTCCATGACTGGGCCAATCCGGAAGCCACGCGGCGCAGCTGGGATCTGGTTGCACGACATGTAGCCCCTGAAATCAACGGCGAACTGCGCGCCTACCGCGAGTCGCAAAAATATGTGATCGAACACCGGGAGAGTTTTGAGCGTGCCGGCCAGGCGGTGATGGACAAGATCATGGAAAACGAACGGGCAGTGAAGGCTTTCCGTGAAGGCTCTACCGCTCCCGCCGCGATCCCATCCCATCACGCACCGGATCTGCGTCGTTGACTGAGCGGGCACGTCAGATTGCGGAGGAGGATGAGTTCGCACGTACGCTCGGCACTCGGGCCGTCAGCATCGAGGCGGATCGTGTGGTGGTACGCCTGCCGTACACCAGAAGTCTTGGCGTTGGCCGGGTGCATGGCGGCGCAATCAGTGGTCTGGTTGATATTGCGGCAACAGCCGTGTTCTGGTCGCGGGCAGATCTGACGGATCGGCACAGGGGTGCCACAGTCGGATTCGACATCCACTTTCTCAAACTGGCGGTAGCCACGGATCTGATCGCCACAGCCACGGTGCGACGGCGTGGTGGCAGCCTTTGCCTCGGCGAAGTTTCAGTCCGGGACATCGATGGCTCGGAAGTGGCCTGCGCGACGGTCACCTATAAATTGAGCACGGCGCCATGATCCTGGACCGAATCATATTGCCGCTCGTGCTGGTGGTGGTCTGTTGTTCCTGTGGGGGCGGAGCGGAGCCGACAGCGTCTGGTGCTGATGGTTCCCGAGTGATCGATCAGAGTGCGACTCACATTACCAAGACCGTTGTGCTCACCGAAGGCACCAACCTTTCCTTTGCGGTAGACAACAAGGCGGAGAACCTGGTGCTCGCCTTGCAGGGACAGCTTTTCCGCGTGCCGCGGTCCGGTGGAAAGGCACTGACGCTGCTGCCGAGCTTCGATGATGCGCGCGAGCCTGCCATCGATCCGCGCAGTGACGAGGTGATCTACCAGTCGTATCGCGGTGGTACCTGGGACCTGTGGCGGGTGCCGTCTGCGGGTGGAGAGCCGGTTGCACTCACCTCCGATGCCTGGGATGACCGGGAACCGCACGTCAGCGCGAACGGTGACGTGGCGTTTTCATCGGATCGGGACGGCGGCTACGAGATTTTTGTCCTGCGGGATGGTTCGATGCCGGAACGACTGACCAATGAGCAGGGCAATGCGCACTCTCCGGCGTGGTCGCCGGATGCAACCCACATCGCCTATGCGGTGGATGGCCACTGCCCCCAAGATGGCTTGTTGCGAGTCCTCGATCTTGCCGACGGAGCAGCGCGTACCCTGGTCACCGAAGCGGGCGTGCTTGCAGGTGTAGCCTGGTCTGCAGATGGTCTGCAGATCAGCTATCAGCTTCTGGGACGGGATACGTCAGGCGCGCCGGTAACCTCGCTGCGACGTATCGACTACATCGGCGGTGCACCGCTGGTCTTATCGCAGGACGGTGCCGATGTTTTCCCGTTCCGTGCCAGTTGACTTGCTGATGGCAGCGTCCTGTATGCCGCCGATGGCCTCATCCGCCAAATCAGCGCAGACCGAAACACGGAGACTGATGTCCCGTTCAAGGTCGAGATCGATTTGCGACGTCAGCCTTACGTGTACAAGTGGCGCAATCACGATGATGCCAGCCCGCGACAGGCCCTCGGCGTCGTTTCCCCCGTGCTGTCGCCGAATGGGGAGGAGGTTGCCTTCACCGCCCTCGGCAATCTCTGGGTCTGGACGCCTGCGTCCAAAGCACTGCGGCAACTGACGGATGATCAGGCTGCTGAACAGTACCCGGTATTCTTGCCCGATGGCGGGTCACTGCTTTATGTGACAGATCGAGATGGGCCACAAAAGCTGATTGTCAGGGATCTGGCCTCCGGCTCGGAAGCGGAGGCGCCCATTCCGCATGCCACTGCCTTGTCGTATCCATCCGTCTCCGCCGATGGCCGGCGTATTGCAGTCTTCCGCGACATTGTCGGTAGTCCGTTTGCCGGGCAGATCGTGGTGCTCGACCGCGAAACTGGTGCGATCACTGAAGTAGGCAAACCGATGCCGTCACAGCTGCTGTCGTTCTCACCGGACGGAACGAAACTGCTGTCATCCAGGCTCAAACCCTATTCGAGCCGCTATCGGGAGGGTGTCCAGGAACTCGTGTTCCTGGACGTGATAGGGCAGGCAGAGCGGACGCTTGTTCCAAGGGAACACTATTCCTTGCTCGATGCATCACTCTCAGCTGACGGCAAAGCGGTGCACTTTCTCCAGGATGCGCTGCTGTGGCGTCTGGACCTGGATACGAGCGGCCAACCCGTCGAGAAGGCCGTGCCGCTGACCAACCAGCTCACCGATCAGCCGGGGTTCAGTGCCGACGGGCGTGCCGCTGTATTCAGTTCCGGAGCGGCTTTGTTCAGGCTGCAAATCGCCAGTGGCGCCGTTGAAGACATCACACCTCCTTTGCCATGGACGCCGTCGATAGCCGCAGAGCGTTGGGTGCTGCGGACTGGTCGGTTGTATGACGGTCGCCTCGACAGCTATCGTACTGACATCGATATCGTCATTCAGGGGCAACGAATAGAGGGCCTTGAACCTGTTCAACTGGATCGTTCAGAGCGGGTTGTCGATGCATCCAATCTCACCGTGATCCCAGGTTTGTTCGAAATGCACGCGCATATGGGCAATACCAGCGGTCGCCAGGGGCGTGCGTGGTTGGCCTGGGGAATCACGAGCGTACGTGATCCCGGCGCACACCCTTACATCGCAAGCGAACGCAAGGAAGCCTGGGACAGTGGCATGCGACCAGGGCCGCGTGCGCACATCACCGGTTATCTCACCGACGGCAGCCGGGGTTTTTACGCGATGGCGGAAGGCATCAACAGTGAGGGTCACCTTGATCGCGCACTCAGCCGGGCCAAAGCGCTGCAATACGACTTCATTAAGACCTACGTGCGTCTGCCGGATGCCTTGCAGGCCCGGGTCATCGAGTTCGCCCATGCCGAGGGCATTCCGGTTTCATCGCACGCGCTGTTTCCGGCCAGTGCGATCGGCATGGATCACGTTGAACATGTTGGAGGTACCAGCCGGCGAGGTTATGAACCAAAAGTCAGTGCGCTTGGGCGTAGTTATGCGGATGTAGAAGAACTCCTGGTACAAAGTGGCATAGGCATTACGCCCACGCTTGTGCTACCCGGTTTTGCCGCGATCATCGTCGAGGCGCAGGACCTGTTGACCACTCCCCAGTTTCAGGCGTTTTACGGGCCTTCCGCTGCCGCGGTCTTGCCGCGCTCGATGTCGATCAGCCCGGATGGCGCATCGGCGATTGCTACGGCCAACGGCGACCTTCTGCGGCGCCTCGTGCAAAGGGGATGCGCTGGTGGTTACGGGCACTGATGCACCCTTTGTACCCTATGCAGCCGGGCTGCATGCGGAACTCAGGCTGTATGCCCGGGCCGGGTTGAAGCCGGCGCAGATTCTGCATGCAGCAACCTGGAAGTCGGCCACTGCCGCGCGCGTTGAACACGATCTTGGCAGCATCGAGATCGGCAAGCTTGCCGATCTGGTTGTCATTGATGGCGATCCGCTGGCGACGATTGCCGATGCCGACAATGTGGTGATGACAGTCAAAGGTGGACATGCTTATACCCTTGAGGACCTTGGCGTCGTTCCGGGCACGGGTGCTGAACCGACCAGTGAACCGAAACCGATCGGTGGGGAGTCTGATTCAAAGTGAAGCGTGTAGACGCCATCGTGGTCGGTGGCGGCGTCTGCGGCCTCGGTGCGGGTTACTTCCTGTCTGAGTCCATGAAGGTCGTGGTACTTGAGCGCGAATCGCAGCCGGCCTACCACAGCTCCGGGCGTTCGGCGGCGCTCTACATCATCGGCTACGAAAGTCCTGAGGTCAGTGTCCTGACCGCAGCGGGACAGCAGTTCTACAACAATCCCCCTGAGGGGTTTGATGACGGTCCGCTCATCAAGCCGCGAGGCGGGCTTACTCTTACGGAACCGGGCATGGAGCCCCGGATGACATCATTCCTGGATCGCTGGCATACCCATTGCCCGAGACTCAGCCGCATCACGTTGGAAGAAGCGCTGGAGCGAGTACCGTTGCTCCGACCCGAACAGCTGGCTGCTGCGGCCTTTGATCCGGACTGGTACTCGATCGACGTACACAGACTGGTCATGGGCTACCGGCGCGGCATTCTTCGACGCGGGTCGCTGCTGCAGTGTTCAGCGGAAGTCACGTCTGTCGAGCGACAGGGAACTGTCTGGCGGGTTGCCGCCGGTGACGTCTTCGAAGCACCGTTGCTCATCAATGCTGCGGGCGCGTGGGCTGCTCAAATCGGGCAGATGGCGGGTCTCGGCGGTGTGCCGTTGCAGCCGCTCAGAAGAACCGCGGTGCTCCTGCCGCTGCCGGAAGGCGCAGGATCGTGGCCGTCAGTGAATACGCTTGCCGACGACCTGTATTTCAAGCCGGAGGGGAACGGCCTGATGCTGTCTCCGGAGGATGAAACGCCGACCGAACCCTGTGATGCCGCACCGGAAGAGATTGATGTGGCACGAGGCATTGATCATTTCGAACGGGTGACGACGAAGCCGGTGAACAAGATTCTCAGCAAATGGGCAGGGCTGCGGACTTTCAGCCCCGACCGGCGCCCCGTGATCGGTCGTGATCCGCGCGAACCGTCCTTTTGCTGGTATGCAGGTCTTGGCGGGTTTGGTGTGCAGACGTCACCCGGCCTTGGCCGGCTGATTGCAGACTGTGTGCTCGGCTCGAAACAGCCTTCTTCGGCGATTGATGTGAGCCGCTACGCTGGAGCAATGCAGGGCTGATTTCGACGCTGTTTGCAGAGGCGGCAGAACCGCAATCCGGCTCTGCCACATCAGGTCAGGTGCTCAGCTCTCCATACCCATGAGTTGCGCCGGGGTCAGATTGAGGGCGTTGACGACATTGTTGAAGAAGCTGATCTCGTGATCGCTGATGCGGTCATCGGAGTGCACCACTTCTTTCAACGCAACGGCGATGTCGAGGCGGGACGAAACGTCCAGTCTGCGTGCCGCGGAGGCGATATATCGATCCAGTGGCGCCTTTTCATAGAGGGAAGTCTTGGCTGCGATGCGTATGTCGGCACTGCTGAAATCCTCGCCGGTGTGCGCCTTCAGAACCCGGCAGACCGTATCCACTTCGACCTGTTTGATGTTGGTATCCGCCGCGGTGGCGCGAGCCAGCACCATCAGCATCACTTCCTTCGCTAGGTCACCCTTTTCAGCTGCGCTCAGCTCGGAACCACTGAAAATCTTCAGGACCTTTCCCAAATCCGCCCAGGCCATCAGGCTCTCCCATAAGTGTTCGCGCGGCAGGATAACAGAGCTTCGGCCCGGCAAGCAGCCCGTGTGCGGGTGGTTCAGTGTAGTTCAGCGCAGGAATCCCGGCCTGCCAGCGCGGCAGCCAGCATTTGCGCGGTCAGTCGGTGACCGTCGACGGAAAAGTGGCCGCCGTCTTCTCTTGGTCGGAAGAGCGGCGTCGCAGGACGCTCGGCCTGTGTCTGGCTGAACGGCGCCGGCAAAGAGACGGTTACAAACCCGAGCGCACAGCCGAGTTTCAGAACTTGGGTTTCGAGATCCTGCTCGATACTCCCTGCGAAGGACTCGAGCCGGGTGGGAATGATGAGCAGCACTGGCTCATGGTCGAGACGGCGCGCGGTTTCGAAGAATTGCCGAAACAAGGCAGCGAGCAGCTTCCAGTCTGGTGAGTTGCCGCTGCGAAAAGCACCTCGCCTCTGCACGCGTTGCCACCCGGCGACGGATGCACGCCACAGTACCGGGGTCGGCTCCGCTCCGATCCCGTCCGCGCCGGTGCGTTAGCGGTCGTACAGGTTCTGCGGCGATGGAACCGGTTGGCCGAGGAGGTGCAGCGCTCCCTGGTGTTGGGAACGGTGCGGCGAATGGTGCTGCGAAAGCTCGAGCCTGGTTTTAGCGTAGTAGGTAAAACCAGACAACGCCCGCTCGAAACCGCCGAGATAGAAATCGAGAACGACCCGCGTTGCATGCAGCTACGGCCCCAGCTCCTGATAGAGGAGCAGCATTTGGTCGAGCCCGTACCCGCTCACGCCGAGATTGAAGGTCCGGCTCTGTGGCGAGAACTGCTCGCCATAACCGTATGGGAATGTCTGGTTCGGTTCGATGTGGAGTCCGGCTGAAAAGCTGTCGCCGATGAACAGTGTCCGCTCCAGTCCGTCGTCGATAAATGGGTCGGTGGGCGGATTTCACGACTTGCGGAGAATCCAATCCGCGAGGGTGCCGGGCTCCCGCCAGCCGAGCATCGGATCGAAGCCGGACAGACCTTCGACCTCGGCCTTGCCGGCGGCAAGATGCTCCTTTGCCCATCGCCATTCGTCCCGCACACCCGGGTCCGGGTGTGGCGGGATACGATCGCCGGTTCCGTAATAGAGGCGAGTCAGACCTTCCATCACCAACAAGGTGCAGAGCAGCGACGTGATGGTGAGCAACAGGTTCTTCAATGAAACCTCACGCTCCTTGAGCACCGCCGGCACACCGGGAAAATTCTCAGCGGGGATGTACGGGATTCTGCGTAAGGGTTAATTTCTACCCATGTCATATCGAAACATCTCTCGCTGGAGCGCGTTGAATGAGCTATCTGCTTGAAGACATCACCGTCATCGACGCGGCGACTTACCTGGCGGGTCCAGGTTCGGCGACGATTCTCGCCGACTTTGGTGCCAATGTGATCAAGATTGAACCGCCGGGTGGAGATGGTTACCGCACGCTTGTCGGGCCGTACCCGGTACCGTATCACTGGCAGCTCACCTCGCGGAACAAACGCAGTGTCTGCCTGGATCTTTCACAAGCCAGCGCACGCGAGGTCATGCATGCCCTCATTCAACGGGCAGATGTGCTGACCACCAACTTCCTGGAACCGGCGCTGCAGCGGTACGGAATGACATGGGAGGAGCTTCGGGCGCTCAATCCTCGTCTCATCTTCGCGCACATCACCGGTTACGGCACTGACGGTCCCGAAGTTGAACGACGGGCGTTTGATGTCACCGCTTGGTGGGGCCGGAGTGGTCACATGGAGTTCATCAGGCAACAGGGCGGCGCACCCCAGAACCCTTCACCCGGCATGGGTGATCACGGCACCGCGGTAGCGCTCTACGGCGCGATCATGACCGGCCTGTATCGCCGCGAGAAAACCGGGGCGGGCAGTTATGTCGCAACGTCGTTGCTTGCCAACGGCGTGTGGACCAATGGCATGGCGTTGCAGGGCGTGATCGCCGGCAATGATCTCGGTCGCCACAAGCAGGAAAAGGGCTGGCATAACCCCTTTACAGGAATCTACCGGACCCGCGATGACCGGTATGTGGTGCTGGCGGCGCTGAATGCGGGCAAAGAGTGGCCAAAACTCTGTGAAGCACTGTCGCAGGACGACTGGAAATCCGATCCACGATTCCTCGATCTGAAAGCCGCGATGAAGAACCGGATGGTGCTCATCGAGTTGCTATCGAGTGCGATTGCCGGCTACTCCCTGGAAGAGATCTGTCAACGATTTGATGCCGCCGACGTGACCTATGGCAAGGCGATGCCAATGGGAGAGGTGGTGACTGATCCGCAGGTATTGGCCAACGGTTACATCGTACCGACCGGGGATCCGGGCGAAGACTATCGCTTCACCGTCAACAGCCCGATCTTCGTCGGGGGTGAATCCAAGAAGCCACCTAAACGTGCACCGGACGTGGGCGCGCATACGGGAGAGGTGCTGCGCGAGTTCGGTTTCGATGATTCACAAATCAGTACGCTTGCAGCCAGCAAAGCCATTTCCGGAGTGTTTTAGAACTCCGTTAGGAGAAACAATAGTGATCAGTTCCAACCCGGCCTTTGATGCCTTCATCTCCGCCCATCGCTGGGCAACTCTGACCACCATGCGCAGGAACGGGAGTCCGGTGAGTGCGGTGATCGCCTATGCGCGGGAAGGGGACGAGCTTGTAGTGAGTACCACGCGTGACCGCTTTCGCGTGGTCTGCATCCGGCGTGATCCGAAGGTCAATCTCTGCGTGATCAGCAACAGCGAACCATTCAACTTCGTGGCGATTGAAGGGACCGCATCGCTCCAGGAAACGGATGTGCTGGCGCCCACTCGTGCCGTTTTTCATGCCATCCGCGGCACCTCGTACAAAGAGCCGGCCGATCTGCCTAGCTGGATCGAACAGCAGGGCCGGTTGATCATTCGCATCCGCCCGGATCGGGTCAGTGGCGTCATTCGCTGATCTACGACTCAGCCCAGAACACGCTCCCGCGAATAGAGGTTGACGGCAAGCATGGTGAGCAACACAGCGAGAAACCCGGTGCTCAGCATGGAAATCAGCACATCCATCCAGGCGATGTGGTCGTTGGTGAGGAATGCGGTCATCAGTATGGACTGGCTCAGGCTCGGAATCAGCATCATCCAGATCGTGGCTTCCACTCCGAGTAACTGGGTGAAGACGATGGGTAAGGTCGGCACCATGATCAGGAATGAGAGATAGGTCTGCGCTTCCTTGTACGTCTTGGCCAGCGTTGCGGCTACGGTGAGTAGCGCAGCAGCAAACCAGGTGAGAGGAAGCATCAGGAGAAAAATGCCGGCGAAATTGGGCAAGGTGAAGTCGAGTTCGAGACCGATACGATCCAGAGGTACGAACGGCAACCCCAGATAAAATCCTGCGAGCATGAGCAAGAGGCTCATTGCGGTAAACGTACAGGTCGCAGCGATCTTGCCGAGTACGAGGGCCGCCCTGGAGACAGGCTGCGACAGGAGCGGCTCAAGGGAACCCTGTTCCCGTTCCCCGGCAGTGGTGTCGATGGCCAGATAGAAACCGCCCATGAACGCACCGAGTAAAACGAAATACGGCACCATGCCGAGCAGCTTCAACGCCTGTTCGGAAGTGGAAGCCACATCCACGGAGTCAACCATCAATGGCTGCACCAGGAGTGGATCGATGCCGCGCAGCTGCAGGCGCAGCACACCGACTGTGCGCCCCCAGGTCTCGAGCATGCGCTCCACACGACGGGCCCGCTGAGGGGCGCTGCCGAGTTCAGATGAGTCGTAGATGATGGTGAAAGTCGACAGTTGGCCGGAGCGAAGACGCTCGCCGTGATTCTCCGGGATGACGACGATCAGGTCGTGTTCACCGGAACGTACGAGTACACGCGGGTCTGAGGCGTGTGCCGGATCGATGCGCCCGATCTCGCTGTTCTGACTTTCCAGGTAACGGATCAACTCCGGCGCGTGATCTGTACCCAACACTGAAAACCGGATGGCGTCGTCCTGGTCGTCAATGGCTTCACTGAGGACCAGGGACATTGCGCCGACGAAAAAAAGCGGGCCGAGCAGGGCGAGGGACAGGGACGACATCAGTGTGCGCCGGTCACGCAGGTTGTCGATGCATTCTTTCGCCAAGACGATCGAGAAAGCGCTCACGTTTGAGCTCCGTCGAGCCCGGCAATGCGGACAAAGGCCTCTTCCAGATCATCATGTCCTGCAGAATCGCTCAGCTGCGCGAGATCACCGGTGAAGCGCACCCGACCACCGGCGATGATGATCACGTCATCACACAGGTTGGAAACCTCCTGCATGATGTGACTCGAAAAGAGCACGCAACAGCCTGCGTAGCGAAGCCCGAGGATGATCTCCCGGAGTGCTCGTGTCGCCATCACGTCCAGGCCATTGGTGGGTTCGTCGAGGATGACATGCCGCGGGTTGTGCACGAGCGCCCGGGCGAGAGCTACCTTGACCCGCTGGCCCTGTGAAAAACCCTTGGTTCGGCGGTCTGCAAAAGTCCGCATGTCGAACTGGTCGATGAGTGCTTCGATACGTGATTCCAGCGACTCGCCGGACAGCCCATGCAGGCGGCCGAAATAACGGACGTTCTCGCGTGCGGTCAGGCGTGCATAGACACCGGATGCGTGTGGCAGAACACCGATGCTGGCTCGAACCCGATCAGGCTCGGCGTGAACTTCGTGACCGTCGATTTCAGCGGTGCCTGACCCGGCGCGCAGAACGCCCGCCAGTATGCGCAGTGTCGTCGACTTGCCGGCACCGTTTGGACCCAACAAGGCAGTCACGCGGGTATCACTCGCGGAAAAGCTCACCGCATCAATTGCGGTGACTTTTCCAAATGACTTTGACAGTCCCTTCACAACGATCACGGTGCTGGCCCCGCCATATCGATAAAGGGAGCGAGCTGCGGCGAATAAGCGAGGCACGCACCGCGTAACTTGTCGGGCTCCAGCGTGTCCAGAAATTCGACTACCAGTCGGGCACTACAACTCCGTTGCAGTACGCTGTGACCTTGTCCGTCGACGATCATCAGCCTGCTTTTCTCCAGTCCGGTGGCGATCGCGCGCGCATATTCAGGTGGGGTGATTGGATCCGATTCGCCGGCGAGCAGGAGCGTTGGAGTGGAAAGTTGCAGCGGTGCGTGCAGATCTGGATCCACCGGCCCTTTCGGCCAGATCGCGCATACAGCTTGCAGCGCGTTGATCATGTCCGCGCCAAGGTACGCTTTGTCGAGTGAACTCCTGTCCGCTTCAGCAGCGCCGAAAAAAGGGACATCTTCGGCGCAGACGACGCTGTTGTGCATGCCATCGGCGAGAGAGTGGCCAAGTTTCTCCAGCAGCAACTTGACCTGCGCAGCAAGGGGCAGATAGTTGCCTTTGCCGGCCTCGTGCACGATGAGCGGGATGATGATTGCGGTTTCGGGTGCGTACAACAACAGGCGGACGACTGCGGCCAGATGTCTGTACGTCACCTCAAGTATTGCGCTCTCCCCAGTGACAGGATCAGGAATCTCTACGGTCGCCGGCGTAACCCACTGCCCGCGAATTCTGCTCATCGTGTCCAGAACAGATCCGAAGGTCCCCGCGCAGTTCACATCATCGCGGCACTTCTGATCGAGTTTTGCCAGCGCCGTCTGGCTGTTGATGACCACGTTGGCGCCGAGTATGAGTTCCGGTGGCACGACACTGTCGAGGACCAGAGCGCGGGTCATCTCGGGGTGACGACGCGCGTAGTGGGCAGCGACACGGGTGCCATAAGAAACACCATAGACGTTCCACTGTGAGTAGCCGAGCGCTGCGCGCAGTGCCTCGAAGTCGGTAACCGCAACGCTGGTGGTGAAAAATCGTGGGTCGTGAGGAAGCTGGTTGAGGCAGACTTTCACCGCTTCCGCGGTCGCTTCCGCCCCGGGGATCATCGTTGTTCGGACTTCGGTCGAAGCCTCGGCCGAAGGACACTGCATGCGAGCGGAACGGCCGGTACCCCGTTGATCCATGACGATGACATCGCGACCCCGAGCCATGGCTTCAAATGCCGGCCACAGATCCACCAGCATGTCGCGTGACGCGCCACCGGGGCCGCCGTTGATCGCCAGAACAGCATCGTTGGGCGGTTCGGGCGCAGCGCTTTTCAGCCGGGCGACGGCCAGAGAGATGACGCCCGGAGTGTTGCCCGCGGGATCCAGCGGGCGTTCGAAGGAGGCGCACTCAGCATACCGAACCATGCCCCCATCGCTGCCGATCAGTGCACAGGGTTGCCAATCGAGGGCGTGGGTGTTCATGCAGATGATCGCGAGACCCGCTGCGATCAGACAGTTCACGGTCCGGGAGACCCGGCGGTGGAGCATCTTGGTTTGTGACCTTCGAGCCAGTAAGAGGTAAGGGGGGCGCTATCAGTACAGCCGACGGGTGCAGAATCGAGTGAGGTCTGCCATTGCCTCCCGGGCATCGGAACGCGGCAGCCCCTGGAGCGCTGTCAGTGCAAGGTTCGATTCTGCAAGCGCGGCGTCTTTGGCATAGACAAGCGAGCCCAGATCTGACATTACACCCAAAACCTCTGGCAGGGCCGAAGCGTCGCCACGCTGCAGCGCGTTAACGAGCAGCGTGCGCTGTGACGGTCTGGCTCGGGACAACGCATGGATCATCGGCAGGGTAAGTTTCCCCTCTGCCAGGTCGTCGCCGGTGTTCTTGCCCATGGTGGCCACGTCGCCGAGGTAGTCCATGCAGTCATCCACCAGCTGATAGGCCATGCCGAAATGCAAGCCGAAGCGGCGCAAACATTCGGTCAAGGCAGCATCTCTGGCAACCAGCTCACCCGCGCTGTGTGTGGCCGCTTCGAAAAGCAGGGCAGTTTTGCAGCGGATCGTCTCTCGATATTCGCTCTCGTCGAGATCGAAGTTGCCGATACTGGCAAGCTGGTGCACTTCGCCTTCAGCGATGGTGTTGGTGGCCGAAGAGAGGATGGCAAGGATTTGCATGCGTCCAAGTTCGACCATCAGCTGAAACGCGCGACTGTAGAGGAAGTCGCCGACGAGTACGCTTGGCGCATTACCCCACAACGCATTGGCAGTAGGGCGCCCCCGCCGGAGCGCAGAGCGATCAACAACGTCGTCATGCAGAAGCGTGGCGGTATGCAGAAACTCAATCACTGCGGCGAGTTTGATGTGGTCGCCGCCGCTTGGGTGGTCAATCGCCGCAGCGCCGTTGTGGCCGAGAGCGCGGGCGGAGAGCAACACCAATAACGGGCGAAGGCGCTTGCCTCCGCTTTCGACGATATAAGTGCCGATCTTCTCGACCAGGTCGACATCCGAGGTGAGACGTCTAGGGATCAGGGTGTTGACCGCCGTGAAGTCTTCACGGACGAGGGCGAAGATCCGCTCGAGGTCAGAATGGCCAGGCTGGTGTTCCGGCATCGTCGTTGCGCCGGGTTGCGCAGACTCGGCGGCTGGAGATGCTGGGGTGGCGCTCGTCCGCTCGGTCAGGGCCTGCTGCAAGGGTCGGACAGTCATGGAGTGCCAAAGGTTCCTGGTTCGTTGTATTCACTGGAATGTGACCGTAGAATGCCCGCCTTTCGCGCGCGGGACCTGCCACGATGTTGCCAGTGCCGCCGGGAAAAAACCCCTTGCGGTAAGGCAGTTGGGTGATGTTCCGGAGCGCAGGTGTTCGCGCTGGGAGGATTGTAATACACCTTGATTTGTCCGCGCTCTCGCAAATGCCGCCCACAGGATCAGGGTAGCCACGATGCGGGAACGTCGGCGTAAGGGTCGAGGGCAGTCTCGGCAGCGTATTGCATGCAACCACCCCTGATGCTGGTGATGTGTCAGGTGATGATCATCTGAGTGGAGTAACACAACGTGACGTTTGCAGTAATCGAGAGCGGCGGCAAACAGCATCGAGTCAGTGAAGGCGAAGTCCTCCGTCTGGAAAAGTTGGACGCGGTCCCGGGCAGTGAAGTGGTTTTTGACAAAGTGCTGATGCTGGCAGCCGGTGATCGGGTTGAAGTTGGCAAGCCCTATGTTTCGGGAAGTTCAGTGAAAGCTGAAGTCCTTGAACACGATCGGGCCAAAAAGGTCACCATCATCAAATTCCGCCGCCGTCAGGATTACCGCAAGAGTCAGGGCCACCGGCAGTGGTTCACTGCGGTACGGATCACGGGTATCAGCGGCTGAAGAACGGACTGACGAGAGGTATCTCTCGCGACCGGGGCTCGAGGAGCCCAATTGATTGTCCCGCGGTTCGGGCGTGTTCTGAGGAGAAGCAGCAAAATGGCACACAAGAAGGCAGGCGGCAGTACCCGCAATGGTCGTGATTCAGAATCGAAACGGCTTGGCTTGAAGAAGTTTGGCGGGGAGTTTGTCCGTGCCGGCAACATCATCGTTCGTCAGCGCGGCACCCAATACCATCCGGGTGAAAACGTGAAGAGCGGACGCGATTACACACTCTTTGCCACTTCAGACGGATTCGTCGAATTCGCCGTGCGTGGCAAGCTTGGCCGGCGGGTTATCTCGGTAACGGCTCCAGTCGCGCAATAGACAGGCGGCATCGCAGGATTGTGGAAACCCCGCCCTGTGCGGGGTTTTTTATCTGAGCGTCGTTCGAAAAAATGCAATTCATCGACGAAGCAACCATCTGGGTACATGCCGGCAAGGGCGGTAACGGGGCGATGTCCTTCCGCCGTGAAAAGTACATTCCCGAGGGTGGGCCGGACGGAGGTGATGGCGGCGAAGGTGGCAGCGTCTTCCTCGAAGCTGATGCGCAACTGAATACACTCGTCGATTTCCGCTTTCAGCCTCGCTATCGCGCGAAAAACGGTGAGGGTGGCGCCGGCCGCAACAAGACAGGGTCCAAAGGCGAAGACTGCATCGTACGTGTTCCCGTCGGAACGCTCGTGGTTGATGAGTCGACACTCGAAACACTCTGCGATCTCAAGGGCGCCGGCCAGCGCCTTCTCGTTGCCAAGGGTGGTCGCCATGGCATGGGCAACACGCGGTTCAAGACGAGCACGAATCGTGCCCCGCGAAAAACTCATCCCGGCGGAGCCGGTGAAGTTCGGCAGCTGCGGCTGCAGCTGAAGCTACTCGCTGATGTTGGTCTAATCGGGCTCCCCAATGCCGGCAAGTCAACGCTGATCGGTCAGATCTCTTCCGCCAACCCCAAGGTTGCGGATTATCCGTTTACCACCCTCGTCCCGAATCTGGGCGTCGTTAGGGCGGGTGAAGACTCGAGTTTTGTCGTCGCGGATATCCCGGGCCTTATCGAAGGTGCGGCGCAGGGTGCAGGTCTTGGGGCCCAGTTTCTGCGCCACATCGCCCGTACTCGCGTACTCCTGCACCTGGTCGACGTCATGCCGCCTGATGGTATGCCGGTCCTCGACGCCATCGACGTGATCGAAAATGAACTTGGCTCCTATGCGCCGGCGCTGCTCGAAAAGGACATCTGGATCGTGCTGTCGAAAGTGGATCAGCTCGAAACCAGGGCACTTGCCACGCTGGAGCGGAAAGTCCGTCGGGCTTGGCCGGAGCGCGCCGTTCTGTCGGTGTCCGCGCTTGCGGACAAGGGATTGCCAGAACTCATCAATTCACTGATGCAGGCCGTTACCGAATTCCGTCGGCGGTATGTTGAAGATACAGAATTCCAGGAAGCGCACGACGCCTACGAAAACCGGCTGGCCAACCAGGTGACTGAAGCTGCACTCATGGCACGGCCGATCAAACAGATTGATGCGTCAGGTGTCGAAGTGCTGGCTGCTGATAACGATAGGCCAATCGATGATGATGGCTTCGATGATGATGGCGTCGAAATTGTTTACGTGCGTGAGTGATGATGACCGGTACCAGATCATTGATATGAGATGAGCGGCATGACACCCCGCGAAGCGGAACTGCGCAACTCACTCCTCGGCAGCCGTCGGGTTGTCATCAAGCTCGGCAGTGCCTTGCTGACCAATCCGCACACGGGTCTGGAGCGCGCGCGGATCGAGTCGCTGGTCGGGCAGGTTCACACACTCCTCGATCGTGGTGTTGAGGTGGTGCTGGTGTCTTCCGGCGCCGTGGCGGAAGGGTGCGTCCGACTTGGGCTCAAGGAAAGACCCGATTCCTTGACCGCATTGCAGGCCGCAGCCGCTGTCGGCCAGGTCGGTTTGATGGCGGTTTATGAACAACTGTTCCAGGCACGCAACCGACACGCGGCGATGGTGCTGCTGACCCACGAGGACGTCGCCCACAGGGAGCGTTATCTCAACGCCCGTTCGACGCTGAACAGGCTTCTCGAACTCGGTGTCACACCGGTCATCAACGAGAACGACACGGTTGCCACGGAAGAAATACGGTTCGGGGACAACGATACCCTGGGTGGCCTGGTGGCCAATCTCATCGAGGCGGAAGTTCTGGTTTTATTGACTGACGCGGAAGGGCTTTTCGAATCAGACCCGAGGGTCCGGGCGGATGCACCACTGGTGCACTTCGCTGCGGCGCATGACCGGGCACTGGATGCCATGGCCGGACCCGGCGGGCCGTTCAGCCGTGGCGGAATGGTGACCAAGCTAACCGGAGCGCGTTACGCCGCGGACTCCGGGGCACATACGCTCATTGCGCCCGGCCGAATGGACAATGTCATCGTGAGGATTCTGTCCGGGGAGCGGATTGGAACGCTGCTGGCTGCCGAAGTCGCGCCCCGCGATGCGCGCAAGCGCTGGATTGCCGGTCAACTGCGTTCGAAAGGCGTGGTCATCCTTGATGCCGGGGCGGTCCGCGCAGTGATGCAGACAGGCGGCAGTGTGCTCTGTGTAGGCGTGCGTGCTGTGGGTGGGGAATTCCACCGCGGGGAAGTGGTTCGGCTGGAAGATGAGGCTGGCCAGGCCGTTGGCCAGGGGATTATCAATTACTCGAGTGTCGAAGCTTCAAAACTGGCTGGTGCTGCCACCCGCGACATCGAGACACGGATCGGGTATGTGAACGAGCCGGAGCTGATTCACCGGGACAATCTGGTGCTGTACCGGTGATAAGAACGTGTGCACAGCGGAACGCGCGTCGGACCCGGAATCGGGCGCCGGCAATCAGGCTGCAGCGAGTGCTTTGATGTGGGCGTTGAGCCGGGACTTGTGACGGGCGGCCTTGTTCTTGTGGATCATGCCCTTGTTTACCATGCTGTCGAGCACAGGAACTGCGCGCAAAAAGGCGGCGCGCGCTGCTTCCGCGTCCTTGGCTTCAATGGCTGCTATGACCCGTTTAACCGCTGTACGTGTCATCGAGCGCTGGCTGGCGTTCTGGCGACGGCGTTTTTCCGCCTGGCGTACGCGTTTGCGGGCTTGTGCTGTGTTGGCCAAGTGAAGCTCCGAAGGGGTGATGAAAACAGGCGCGGCAATATGCCAACCGGTATTTGTGATGTCAACTGAAGGGCGACAGGCCACGGCTCCCAACGATCACGGACAGAACCCGCCGGAGCCACGCCCGAAAGAACCCGGCGTGCTCCGTCAGGGCATGATCGTGTCGGCGATGACACTGATTTCACGCGTCGCCGGTTTTGTGCGGGACATCGTGTTGGCGGGTTTCATCGGCGCGACCGGATTGGCAGACGCCTTTTTTGTTGCCTTCCGGATCCCGAACTTCTTCCGTCGGTTGTTTGCGGAAGGTGCCTTCAATCAGGCCTTCGTACCCGTGCTCATGCGTTACCGCGAAATGGGTAGTGACGAACTGCGCGATTTTGTCGCGGTCATGGGTGGCAATCTCACCCTAGCGTTGATGTTGCTCGTACTCACGGGCGTGATCTTCGCGCCTTGGGTGACAACACTCTTTGCACCGGGTTTCGTGGACGACCCCCGCTTTGATGTGGCTGCAGAGCTGCTGCGAATCACCTTCCCC